>CAYITJ010000006.1:0-38439 GCA_964366435.1 uncultured Candidatus Saccharibacteria bacterium | reverse complement strand
TAAATTTTTTCTGTTGGGACAGGGCGCCTCCTATCCTCTGTTTGGAATACCTAGCAAATCGCCCGTGTCGGTAGCAAGGTCCAGCAGGATGCTTACTTCGTACTCTTTATCTAATCCCGTGTATGTGTCCTTTCGCTTGCATTCTTCTCCAAGCAAGACAAGAAGTTTTCCTGACGCGAGCGGGTCTAGTCGGCCTGCATAGGTTGCAGGCATGTTCGCGTACTTTGGATGCGCTTGTTTCCAAAGGGTGAGCGCTTCAAGTGGTGTCTGGCCAATCTTCTTATCTAGTACGACAAAGCGTTTCATGGGGAAAGTGTAGCAAATAAAAAACTTAGGGCCGGCACGCAGTGCGTGCCGGCCCCGCTGGGAGTCCTGGTTTAGGCGGGATGTTCCCGCATGCGCTTTTCGAGACCGAGGGCCGCGTCCGTGTGTTCACGATACATGCCCTCGAAAACGCGAGCCTGACGCACGTCACCACAGGCGTGAAGCGTATCGGCCTTTTCACGAGAATCCATGGCCACTTCAAGGTGGCCATACATTGTGTCTTCCATGGAACCAGTACCAATCAAGATTCTCTCTCCCGTTTTCTTCAGTCGCGCCCAAACAGCGCGACAAAAGCAAATCTATCACGACCAAGTACAGAGAGCCAGTATGTAAATAGGAAAACCGCCGTGCGGAACGCGTTCTGCGTCCGAGGCGGTCTTGGTTTTCCTTAGGCAGCCAGGTCAGTGACGAGGCGGCAGTAGCGTCCCTCGATGATGAGAAGGTTGAAGTCATACCCCGTCCGGAGTGTTTCTGCAATGTCCTTCACCTCAAGGTCCAGTTGCCACTGGTTCGCGTTGTCTGCTTTGCAGACAAACATCGAGCCGATGAAGTCGCTGTGGTACTCGAACGACTTTCCACAGATGCTCGTATCTTCCAGAAGTCGTACCAGATCCGTATTGGCGGCCAGCTTGCGCAGGCCGTCCTCAGATGGAACGATTCCGATAATCATGCCGGCGCGATTTTGACCCAGCACCAAGTGGCCGTCGTAGAAGGTGAGCATTGAGCTACCCCTTTTCTAAGGTTGTGTACAACGAAAGGCTCGTGCCCTTCGGACCCCATTAGAACACGAAATGAGTGGAAAATCTACGCACTCACTCGCTCGTCGATGACCGCCTTCACGTCAGGTCCGTCTGCACGTCCTGCAAGTTCTTTCATAAGCATGCCCATAAATTTGCCCGCACCTGCTTTATCAAGTGGGCCATGCTCTCTAAGCTTCGCGTCCACAATGGTTGCAATCTCTTCGCGACTCATAAGGGTGGGGAGGTATGAAGAAATGATGGCGAGCTCGGCAATCTCGGGCTCTGCGAGCTCCGGCCTCCCAGCTTGCGTGAACTGCTCAATGGAGTCTTTGCGCTGATTGGCAGCGCGCTTTAAAACGGCAAGTGCTTCCTCGTCTGCGAGGAACTCGTCTGGCTTTCGCTTCTTCGCTACCACTTCGTTCGTCATCATGGTCACGAGCGAGCGCACAGTGCGCAGACGAACCTCGTCCTTGGCGCGCATAGCCTCAACAATAGAAGCTTTGATGGATTGGTGAATAGTCATATGGGAAAAGAGTAGCATATGCCTTGCTATACTGTCTGTACGACATATGAATGGTTATTCCTGGCACAGTACCCATGTGGGCGAGGTGAGCCGCATGCTCATGGTGGACCCGCTTGTGGGGCTTGCTGACGAGGAAGCCCTCGTGCGCCATAAAAAGGGTGCGAACGCACTTCCCAAGCCAAAGCCTGCTTCATGGTGGCTACTAGTGTTTCGTCAGCTGAAGAGCCCTATCGCTTTCGTGCTGCTTGCCGCAGCCATGGTGACGGTCCTCATTTCGCACTACACTGATGCGCTTGTCATTGCTGCAGCACTTCTCGTGAATGTTGTCATTGGCGTCTTTCAGGAAGGGCGGGCGTCGCGCTCGTTTAGTGCGCTTGCAAAGGGTGAGGCTGTTCGGGCGGTGGTGCTTCGTGGTGGCAAGCGCCAAGAAGTTGGAGCAGAGACGGTGGTAGCAGGCGACATTATTGTTCTGTCTCCTGGTGTAAAGATTCCCGCAGACGCCCGCGTACTGTCTGCTAATGGACTTGAGGTACAAGAAGCGGCGCTTACTGGAGAATGGGTGCCAACCGAAAAGACGGTGGAGCCCGTGCTCGAGCACGCAGCGCTTGCAGAGCGTTCCTGCATGCTCTACGCAGGGACACTGGTGACGAGTGGCTCTGGTAGTGCTGTGGTAGTGGCTATCGGTAGTCAGACCGAGTTCGGCGCTATTGCAGACGAGCTGGCGAGCGCTCGGCACACTGAGACGCCGCTACAACGAGACATGAAGCAGGTCTCGCGCATACTCCTGCTCGTAATTGGTGCTGTGATAGTGGTTATCGTAGGGCTTGCGCTCGTGCGCGGTCTGCCACTTGCAGACGTGTTGCTTATGGCTATTGCGCTTGCAGTAGCTTCAATCCCCGAAGGACTTCCAGCTGCTATTACCGTGGTGCTCGCGCTTGGTATGGAGCGCATTCTAAAAAGTGGAGGGCTTGTGCGAAGCCTTCTTGGCGCTGAGACACTTGGCGCTACCAGCATTATCTTGACCGACAAGACAGGAACTCTGACCGAAGGGAAGATGGAGGCAGTAGGATTCATTACCCTTGGCAAGACGACTGAGACGATTGAAGGAGACGTAGCTCGCCGTATGCTTCGCGCGGGCATTCTTGTGTCTGACGGATTCACAGAGGAAGTAGACGCGCCGTCCACCGGCTCCGACAGTATTGTGGTGCGTGGACGCCCTATGGACCAGGCAATTATTCGTGCAGGACTTGAGGCGGGTCTTGCCGAAGCACACTTGCGAGTAGAGGTGCCGCGCGTCAGTCAGCTCGCGTTCTCGTCAGTGCGTCGCTATGCAGGAGTAATGGTGCAGGAGGGGAAGAAGACTAACACCTATATTAGTGGTGCGCCCGAAGTGTTCCTGGAGCACGCAAAGTTTCCTAAGAGTGAACGCGAGTTTTATGAAGACGCTCTTGGACGCGCCGCCATGGAAGGGAAGCGGGTGCTTGCGGTGGGTAGGGTGCCGAGTACTAAGACAGAGTTTCCACCCGAGAGTGAATTGGAGAAGTTCATTCACGGCGTTGAATTGTACGGCTTTATCATTTTCTCCGACGTCATTCGCAAAGACGCAGCAGAAGCTATTGCGCGCATCCAGGGAGCTGGTGCGCGCGTCATTATGCTCACCGGCGACAATCCCGAGACTGCTAGGTGGTTTGCGCAGGAGGTTGGCATTTCACAGGAGGGAACGCGTGCCGTTACTGGAGCCGAGATTGCGCTACTGAACGACAGCGATTTGCTGCTCCTACTTCGCACCGAGCAAGTGTTTGCTCGCGTGTCGCCAAGCGACAAGTTGCGTATTGCGCGCGTACTCACGGGAGCGGGTGAGGTGGTAGCTATGACGGGAGACGGCGTGAATGATGCGCCTGCGCTTGAGGCGGCAGCTATTGGAGTGGCGCTCGGAAGCGGAACTGATGTGGCTAAGGAGGCGGCGGACATTGTGCTGCTCACTGACAGCTTCTCGGTGATTACGCGCGCCATTGAAGAGGGAAGACGACTGCGCGACAACGTAAAGAAGCTGCTTGCCTACATGCTCGCCACCAACTTTAGTGAGCTTATCGTGATAAGTGTGTCGCTTGGAGCAGGGCTTGCGCTACCTATTCTTCCCACCCAAATCATGTGGGCAAATCTTATTGAAGGCGGACTCATGAATATTGCACTCGCCTTTGAACCCCTGTACCCGTCGGCAATGAAGCGCTCACCCAAGCACCCAGACGTAGCAAAAATTGTCTCTGCTGATTTGCTCAAACTGATTGCGCTCGTCGGCTTCCTAAGTGGCGGACTCTTGTTGCTTCTTCAGGGACTGCTGCTTGCAAACAACGTACCTGAGGAGGAACTGCGTACCGTGATGTTTGTAGCGCTCTCCATTGGCTCGGTAGTAGGTGCGTACTCGCTAAAGAGTTTTGGTACGCCACTATGGAAACTTTCTCCCATGGGCAACCCGGTCCTCCTTATCTCACTTGGCGTGAGTGCGCTCATGCTTATGGTGGCGCTCTTTGTTCCTGCTGTTGCTGCGGTGGTAAAGACAGTGCCGCTGTCTGCTACTGACCTAGCACTCCTTCTTCTTTATGGACTGGCGAATGTTGCAGTCATAGAATTCGCAAAAGAGGTTCTCTTTATAGGACCAGAGCGCCGCCGTGCGAGGGCCACTCTCGGCAAGGTATAATCACCCTATGGATCCCTTTGTCATTGGCCTTATTGTACTCGTGCTGTTCTTCCTCCAGGGCGTGGGGCTCTACCTATTGCTTCGTCGTAAGGAGGAGCAGAAAGTGGAAGACCAGACTGCTCCTCTGTTGATGCAGCGCTTGGAGAGCCTGGAGCGCTCGCTTGATTCCCGTATGGCGGAATCCTCTCGTCAGATGCATGACACGATGCGCAGTCAGCTGGGTGAATCGTCTCGCTTAATTAAAGAAATCACTGAGGAGATTACGAGTGTGAAGGAGATTGGCCGCGAGACGGGGAAATTCGCAGAGCAGCTGAAGAACTTACAGGACATTCTAAAGAACCCAAAGCAGCGCGGCATTCTGGGTGAGTACTATCTTGAGACCGTGCTTAAGAATGTGCTGCCACCAGGCATGTTCCAGATGCAGTACCCGTTTCCAAATGGAGAGATTGTGGACGCCGTAGTCTTTATTGATAAGAAGATTGTGCCGATTGATTCCAAGTTCTCGCTTGATAACTACAATCGCTACATTCATGCAGAGGGCGCGGAGCGCGTTGCGCTTGAGAAGGCGTTTGTGAATGACCTAAAGCTGCGCATTCAGGAAACTGCCAAGTATATCCGCCCCGAGGAGGGGACCATGGACTTTGCGTTCATGTTCATTCCATCAGAGGGTATTTACTACGACTTACTTACTAACCAGGTAGGGGCGGGGGAGGACGAAAACCTCATCCAGCGGGCAAGCGGTAAGTACAAGGTCATCATCGTCTCACCAACCTCGTTCTTGGCATACCTCCAGACCGTCATGCAGGGGCTTAAGGCGCTCCAGATAGAGCAGAAGGCACTGGATATTCAAAAGCGCGTGGGAGAGCTTGGTAAGCACGTGGGCGCCTACGAGGAGTACTACAAGAAGCTTGGCAACGCACTTGGTACCGCCGTATCGCACTACAACAGCGGCTACAAAGAGCTCGGCAAGATAGACAAGGACGTCTACAGAATCACCGAAGAGAAGATTGGTGTTGAGTCCCTCCTATTGGAGAAGCCAGGAGCAGGAATTGATGATTAGTTCTCGTGTCCTTTGGCGCGTATAGAAGTGTCAGCTACTATAGAGAAAGGTGCTCATTAGGGTGCTACAACACTAGCCCGAGAGGAACACGAGATGTTTGTTATAAGCATAGTGCTCGCCGCCCTCCTCCTTGTGGGAATGGCGCTTGTGGCAGATGGGCTCTACAGCCTTCGCAGTGACGGCCTGCGTACTCGTCCGCTGCTCGGACTTGTCCTTGGCGCGGCATTCATTATGTTCTCGCTGGGGTGGCTTCTGTCAGCACCGCCCGTCAGGGCTATGGCGACTGAGCCGGCGAGTGTGTCTCCGAGCGTAGCGCCTGGATACAAGCCCAACTACGACACGCCAGCCCGCAAGCGGTACAAGAAGAAGGAGGGCCTAGACATGGGCCGATACGAGACCTAGCCCAAAGCCACCAGGCCGCTCCCACGGGGGAGCGGCCTTCAGCGTAGTTGCTTGCTTTTTTTCTATAAACCGCTAGAATACGCAGTATCTATGGAATACGCCGTTATTAAGACAGGAGGCAAGCAGTACGTGGTCACCCCCGGAGCTCTCGTTACTATTGAGAAGCTTGGTCGTGGTGCCGCTACACAGGAGGTGAAGAAGGGTGATACCGTCACCTTCTCTGAGGTACTACTTACCGATGACGGCAAGAAGACCACCGTGGGAGCTCCTACCATCGCTGGTAAGGCCGTCACTGCTACGGTGTACTCAGTTGGTCGCGCAAAGAAGATTGATGTGGTGAAGTACAAGGCAAAGAGCAACTACCTAAAGCGCCGCGGACACCGCCAGCCTGAGATTAAGGTTAAGATCGACAAGGTTTCGTAAGACAAGCAAAACCCGCCTCACGGCGGGTTTTGACTTTATAGGCAGTACGACTATGCTGACAGGTAGTCCAGGTCTCGAGAGGAACTCCAATGGCTGATAAAGAAACCCCTGCATGGGTACTGCTCGGCAAGTATGCTGGTGTGATGCTGTTGTTCGCAGGTCCGGTCTTTGTGGGCTGGGTCGAATTTCAGTTCTACCGGTTGCGGAAGTATTTGGAATGAGCGGTCGGCTAGCAGCCGACCGCGTTTCGTTTAGGTCTCCTTGCGGTTGTGGAGCGCGCTCGTGAGTGTCGGGCCGTCGGCATACTCAAGCTCGCTTCCCGTGGCAAGCCCGCGACCAAGCTCTGAGAGCTTGAGAGGGCCACGAAGAGGTGAGAGTAAATCGCGCACGCGGTCAGCAGTATGCTCGCCCTCACTTGTAGCTGAGAGTGCTAGAACAATTTCGGCGAGGCCTTGCTTGCTACGTGCCTCTACAACACGGATTAATTCGCGCTCACGAATCTGCCCCTTGCCTGAGAGGGTAATCACACCACCAAGCACAAAGTAACGCCCACGATATGCGCCTGCGCGCTCAACCGCAAGCAGGTCTTGGTCCTTCTCAAGCACCATGAGCATGGTGTCGTCGCGCGAGCGGTCGTTGCAGTATGCGCACAGGCCGTCAGTCTCAGTAGGGGCAAAGCGCATGCACATAGTGCACTGGTGAATGTCGTCGCTTACGTGTGCAATAAGGTCAGCAAGGCGTGAGCGGTCAAAGGGGCTTGTTTGGAGTAGGTGATAGACAAAGCGCCTGGCTTGGCGTGGCCCTATACCAGGGAAACGTTCAAAGGCACGTGCAAGGTCTTCAATGCGATCAGACATAGTACTCCGTGGTACGACTCTCTGGGATACGAGTCGCTTTGCCCAGCGGCAAAACGCTCTCACTCTCGCCGCAGCCCCTCTTCAGCTCAGGAATTACCATGCTGCTGCAGCTGCGAGAGCCCTCATAGTTTCGTACCGACTCCGTTGTCTGTAAATACATAAATATGAATTAAAACTCACCACCCAAGTCGCCATACCCCGACTTCTCCATAGACATAAAGCTCGTGCGCTTATCGTCAAAGTAGAGCTCAACATGGCCGGTTGGGCCGTTACGGTGCTTCTCAATCAAAATCTCTGCGATGTTCTTGCGGTCACTTTCGTGATTGGTACGGTCCTCGCGGTGAATGAACATCACCACGTCCGCGTCCTGCTCGATGGAACCAGAGTCGCGGAGGTCGGAGAGGCGGGGCTTTCCACCGCGCTGCTCCACGGCACGAGAGAGCTGTGAGAGAGCAAGTACGGGCACCTCAAGTTCACGGGCGAGTGCCTTTAGGGAGCGAGAGATTTCGGTCACCTGTTGCACCATGGAATCCGACTGCTTGGTTGTCGTTGGCGACATAAGCTGAAGGTAGTCCACGATGATAAGACCGATACCTTGCTCGCGCTTTAGACGACGCGCCACCGCACGCATGGAGAGAATGTTGTTGCCCGGCTTGTCATCAATATAGATAGGCGCCTTTGATAGGCTCTCAAGCGCGTCGCGAATGCGACTAAAGTCCTGCTCATCGTTCACGGCACCCGTGCGAATCTTCCAAGAATTAACATAACTCTCTGCGGAAAGCATACGGTCAATAATCTGCTCCGAGCTCATTTCAAGCGAGAAGATGCCCACTGGTGTGTTGTGGCGAATAGCGGTGTTGCGCGCAATATCAAGCGCAAAGGATGTCTTACCCACAGACGGGCGTGCGGCCAAAATGATGAGGTCGGAAGGGTGAAGACCAGAGAGTAGGTTATCGAGCTCGGGGAAGCCGGTTGGTGTACCACGCACCACGTCCTGATTCTTGGACATGTGCTCAATGCGGTCCCAGGTAGCGTCGAGCTTATCCTTGATGGCGATAAACTTGTGGCTCGTCGATGAATTAGAAATAGCGAATACGGACTTCTCAGCAGTGTCGAGCACTTCAATAGGATCGCGTGCCTCGTCGTACGCTGACTCCGTTATGTCGTAGGTCACATCAATAAGTGAGCGCATGAGGTGCTTGCGCGACACGAGGTCAGCATAGTGGCTGAAGTTGCCGGGGGAGGGAGCTTGGCCGGCAAGTTCTGCAATGTAGGCACGGCCGCCCACACGCTCGAGCAAACTTTTTGACTGTAGACGCTCGCCAAGCGAAAGCATATCGATAGGCTCGCCACGCTCAGTAAGCTCGCGCATCGCCTCGTAAATCAGCCGATGCTTCTCTGCATAAAACGAATCGGGCTTTACGAGGTCCGAGATGTCGTGAATCGCGTCAGGCTTCAAAAGGAGTGCACCGAGAAGTGCTCGCTCTGCGTCTAGACTTTGCGGCGGAATACGGTTCACGGGGGTGCTCATACCCCTAGTCTATCAACCTCGTCCCTTGGTGACCACCGTCCCAGAAGGCGAGTCTTCCACAAGATATCCCCTGTTCTGTATGTGGATACGAAGCTCGTCAGAGCGGGTAAAGTCGCGCACTTCTCTGGCAGCATCACGCTCGATAACAAGTGCCTGTATATCCTCTGGAAGGGGCGCGGGTGCTTGCACGGCTGGTGGATTGGTAAGGCGAAGTCCAAACACTTCCTCAGCAACGCATATAGAGTCCCACAGCTGGGCCGGAGGAATCTCGTCGTCTTTCACTGTCTCCCACAGGAGCGCAAGCGCTTGCGGGGTAGCGAGGTCGTCTCGTACGAGTGCCATGATGCGTCGGCTCACTTCGTTTGCCTGCCGCTTTTCGCTTGAGAGTGCGCGCGCATCGCGAGAGAGGCGCCAGAGTCTCTTCAGTGCCTCATCACTTGCGGCAAGGGCGTCCCAGGTAAACGATACGCTCGAGCTGTAGTGCGCCTGGAGGAAGAAGTAGCGCAGCGCAAGTGGGTGGTACCCGCGGTCGGCAATATCTGCAAGATACACGTCGTTACCAAGCGATTTTGATACTTTGGTGCCGTCTATGGTGAGGAATGCCTGGTGCATCCAGTAGCGCGCAAGGGGAGTGCCATAGGCAGCTTGCGACTGCGCTATCTCGTTGGTGTGATGCACGGGAATGTGATCAACCCCACCCGTATGAATATCTATTGGCTGACCTAAGAGGGCACGCGCCATAGCAGAGCACTCAACATGCCAGCCAGGGAACCCGCGACCCCACGGGCTGTCCCATTCCTGCAGGCGGGCGCTGCTTGGAGTACTAAAACGCCAGAGTGCAAAGTCTGCTGGGGAGCGCTTCTCCTTGTTAAGGGTAATTCGTCGCCCGATGTCTGCGACCGCGGCTTCCTTGGTGGAATGCTTGCCGTGAGTACCAAACACGTCGTATCCCGGGAAAGAGGAGGTATCGAAGTATATGCCGTCGCTCGTGCGGTAGGTGTGCCCCTTGTTCTCGAGCTCCTTGGTGAGGGCAATCTGCTCGGGGATATACTCGGTCGCCTTTGGGAAGCGGATGTCAGACACGTCGATGCCAAGGAGTGCCAGGTCAGTCATAAACAGGTTGGTGTATTTGAGTGCTATGTCCTCTGCAGACAACCCTTCACGCGCACTACCCACCAGCATCTTGTCCTCGCCCTCGTCTGCGTCTGAGACGAGGTGTCCAACGTCGGTGATGTTTATCACGCGCCGTACCCGGTAGCCCGCCTGCGAAAGCATGCGCGAAAGTGTGTCGGCGAATACATAGGCGCGCAGGTTTCCAATCTGTGCTTTCGAATACACCGTAGGACCGCAGGAATAGAGCGTAGCGACGCCCGCCTTGTGCGGAGTGAATATCTCCTTCTTTCCGGTGAGTGTGTTGCTAAGGAGAATGGGCGCGCTGCTTACCGTGTGCGAATCAGGGCGACGCCAAAATACAGGAAACCAAGCCATGGCTATAACTATAGCAGGGCAGCCACTAGAACCAACGCTTCCATTTGAAGAAGCCGAAAAAGAGCACAATGAGTGTTGTCATGAGAGCGAGAATCACCCAGAAGGCCTCTGCGGTGTGCACAATAGGCATAGTCTCTACGTTCATGCCGAACACTCCGGTGATAAGTGTAAGTGGAAGGATGATGAAGGACATGATGGTGAGCTGCTTCATGATTTCGTTCTGTGCAGCTGAGAGAAGGGAGTCGTTGGTAATGCGAAGTTCGCTGGCTACCGCGCGGTAGGAAGCCACAATGGACGCTGCGTGCTCGCGCTCAGCCTCAATGCGAGAGGCATATTCCGCAAACTGCTTGCCGAAGAAATTGCTGGACTGAAGCTCGGTCAAAAACTCTGTGAGTGGTTCCTTGTGGCGAGTAAGGACAGTATCAAATTTAAGCAGAATGCGACTTACTTCAGAAATGGAACGCACGGTGGCGCGCTCCTTTCCAGAGAAGATGTCGTCTTCAATGCGTTCAAGCGCACGCAGGAGGCGCTCGGCCTCGCCACTAATGGCCGCGTAGAGTCTACGGAGTGATTGCTCTACCAGCACTTGCGTAGAGAGGTCCTTGTCAGGAACACCAAGCAGCTCTTCTGCTTCAAACACGCGGTGCAAGCTGTGGAGCGACTCCACTACTTCGTAGCGCGCGGTAATGAGAAAGTGTTTGCCAACAATGAAGTCCACCTCCTGCGTGCGGGTACCTTCAGCGCCTCCTGCGGTAGGGAAATGCAGCACCATGTATTCATAGTCAGGGAAGGTGATGCTGATGGGGTAGGGAGTAGGAGAAATAATCTCGTCCTCAATGCGAGAGTTAATGTTGAACTCCTCCATTACCGCATTTAACTCTTGGTGGGTAGGAGACTCTAGGTCAATCCAGGTCACTTTGCCTCGGGTGTGTCGCGTCATCATGCTTCCATTAGTATAGCCCCCGCGCGCAGTGATACTGGTCGCTACTCACAGTAGAAGAATGTATACGACTGATGGTAGTATGGGTATATCTATGGAGCGCGACCCACATTTAGTAGACGAAGAGCAGCTTACCGACGAGGCGTTCGCGCCCTCCCCGTATCGTCCGCGCGTGCCGCACATCGTGCGCACGGCAGCTATCTTTGCGCTCGTACTCGTTGTCGGATTTGCCGGGGGCCTTAAAGTAGGTGCTTCGGGTAGTGCGTACTCACTTTCAAACATTCCGATTATTGGCGACTCGCTTGATGCGACACCAGACCCGTCGGCGGATTTCTCTACGTTTTGGAAAGCGTGGAATGCTCTTGATACTCGCTTCGTAGAGACGCACGGCACCTCAAGTGCGCCAACCACCAAGGAGAAGTTGTGGGGTGCCATTGCGGGTATGACTGATTCATTCGGTGACCCGTACACCGTGTTTATGCCACCACAGGAGGCGCAGGCATTCCAAGAGACTATCTCGGGCGAGTTTGGGGGTGTTGGTATGGAAATGGGCATTAAGGACAAGGCGCTCACTATCATTGCGCCCCTTAAGGGTACGCCTGCAGAACGCGCGGGACTTTTGGCGGGAGATACGATCATCGCCATTGACGGCACATCTACCGACGGCATCACCATTGATGGGGCAGTGAAGCAAATTCGCGGAAAGAAGGGCACGACGGTAGAACTTAAAATCATGCGTGAGGGCGCAGTGCTTGATGTGAAGGTGGTGCGCGATACTATCGCCGTGCCTACCATCGAGCACAAGTACGACGCTGCTACGGGCGTGTTCACCATCTCTATCTACGAGTTCACTGCTACTTCAAACGCGCTCTTTGATAAGGCACTTGCAGCGTACCGTGCGTCGGGTTCTCGTCTCTTGATTCTAGACGTGCGTGGAAACCCTGGTGGGTACCTCTCTTCAGCAGTGTCTATGGCAAGCCACTTCCTCCCCGAGGGCACGCTTATTGTGACGGAGGACTACAAGGGTAAGGAGCCAAACAACGAGCACCGTAGTCGCGGTACCGGTGGCATTCCAGAGGGTAGCAAGGTGGTCGTACTTATTGACAAGGGCTCTGCGTCAGCGTCTGAGATTCTTGCAGGAGCACTCCAAGATGGAAAGATTGCGACGCTCGTAGGCACGCGCTCATTTGGTAAGGGTTCAGTACAAGAATTGATTGATATTGATGGCGGCGCGCTCAAGGTGACTATCGCGCGTTGGCTCACCCCAAGTGGCAAGTCTATTTCTGACGGAGGGCTTGCTCCTGACGTAGTAGTGGAGCGTACCGGAGAGGACGCTAAGGCTGGGAAGGACCCTCAGATGGTGCGTGCGGTGGAGTTTCTAACAAAAGGGAAGTAGTCGCTCGTGTGCGAAATGATGCACAGCCCGTCCTCCAGGGCGTCGCACTGCATTGTTGCCTCGCAGCGAGAAATAGACGAGCGCTGCGCTAAATCCATTTTTCTTCTCGGCTCCGTGCAGTGCAGACTGCTTTCGGTTTAGTGCATCATTTAGCACATTCGCTCTGTGGGTGAAAATAGAAAAAGGGCGGACATCTCGTTGGATGTCCGCCCTTTCACGACGTTGCGCTACCGGCGATGCTATTCGACGGCGGTCGCCGGGTTGTAGACGGTGACCGCCGGCTTGTCCGGAACGAACTTGCAGGAGTTGCCCATCACATCGCGCTCGTTGGTGCAGGCGGGCGGTACGATCGCCAGGTCTCCGCTCCGGACGGAGTAGAGCCGGTTCATGGTGATCCGGAGATCCCCTTGCAGCGGCGCCTCGACCGCCTTGATCAGCAGTCGCCCTTCACAGGGCGTGCGGTCGAGGCAGAGGCCGGCGACGAACGCCTCGGTGCGCTCGGCGTCCAGCTTGGCCTGAACCTCGGACGGACTCGGAACCGAGCTGGATCCGATCGCGCCCATGGCGATGCCACCAGCGATGGCGCCGAGGCCGAATCCAACGAGCAGGCCGATGAGGGGGTTTTCACGCTTTTGGTCGCTCATGTTTATCTCCCATAGAGCATTGCACTTCACAAACACTGTATCACACATAGTGGTGCTTTGTCAAGTATGCGTTGCGCAATACGTATATAAACGCTAGGATAGGGCTATATGAAAGTCGTACTACTAAAAGACGTGAAGAACACGGGCCGGGCCGGGGCGGTTATTGAGTGCTCGGACGGTCACGCACAGAACATGCTTATTCCTCGTGGTCTTGCAGTGGTTGCAACTCCTGCAAACATTAAGATTGCCGAGAGTCGCGCAAAGCAGTATCAGGACCGTAAGGAGCTCGATGTGAAGCTTATCGAGAGCCGCTTGAACGCACTTGCTGAGGGCAAGATTACTATCGTAAAGAAGGCAAACGAGCAGGGTCACCTGTACGACGGGGTAGACGCTGCTGAGATTGCGGCTGCTACCGACCTTCCAGTAGAGGCTATCAAGCTTGAGAAGCCGATTAAGGACTTAGGAGAATTTGCAGTGCCTGTTGCAATGGGACCAAACTTCGGCAGCATTGTGATTTTCATCGAGGCTGAGTAGGAGATTGAGAGTGTATAGAAATGAAGAAGGCGGCCTTTATGGGGCCGCCTTTTTGCGTAAGTTTTGCTTGTGTGCACAGGACCGAAGTCCTGCGTGACGTGCAGAGCAGCCTCTACGCTCAACCCTTGCGGGGAGCCCTCAATCCGATTGAGGTGCGGGCGCTACATATGCAGGTCAGAAGCGAAGGTGCTTGTAGAAGTAGAAGTTTGGTCGGTGAGGACCTACTTCTTGAGGCGCTCCAGGAATTCCGGAACTTCCGGCTGGGGCGTCGGAGCTTCAGGAGCCGTTTCGGTCGCGGGAGCCGGAGCTTCCGCGACCGGCTCCGGCGTGGCTTCCGGGGCCGAAGCAGCTTCCGGAGCCGTCGGAGCGTCCAGGTTCGCGTCGCCCGAGGGCGGCGTGGGGACTTCGGGTTGGGTCGACGCCATCTTGCCGCGCAGGATCTCCAAGTTGAACTCGGAGTTCTCCAGGGCGGTCCTGGCCTTCTTCAGCGAGGCCTTGTTGCTGATGAGCGCACGCCCCAGAAGAACGAGACAGATGCCCAGAAACACGGCGAGCAGGCCGAGGCAGAGCGCGATGAGGAACGTCGAGTCCACCTTGTCGTTGGCGGTGTCGAGCTCACCCTTCAGGGTCGCGGCGTGGCCCTGCCAGGTATTGCCGTCCGCAATGAAGCCGTTGCGGTCGCGCGCGTTGATGGTCTCGTAGGCCAGGCCTTCGAGACGGGTGACTTCGCGCTTCAGGGCGCCGTCGGCGACCCCGAGGTTCGCGACCTTGGTGGTCGCGGCCGCAGGGGCCGGCAGGGTCTCGCAGTAGCCCCAGAGGGTGCCACCTTGCGGCAGCGTGATCTGGGGATTGCCGAAGGGTTTGTTGGCCGGGAGCTGACGGGCTTGCTCTTCCTTCTGCGCCAGGGTGCCCGTGAAGGGCGCCATGGCGAAGCGTTGGTCCACGCAGTCGCGGATCTGCTCGTTGGTCTTGGCGCTGGCGTCGGTGGCGTAGCCGCCGACCCAGACCAGGGCGATGATCGCGAGGATCATCATCCAGAACTTGGACATTGCTCGGTATCCTTCTATTTTCTTTCTACGGGTTTGGAACATTTGGTCCTGCGGAGGCGCGTCATGCGCACTCCAGACCACGGGACGAATAATAACAACACAACAAGCAAATGTCAAGAGCCCCAAACGGGGCTCTTGAGTGGCACAGAAGCTTGTATTTAAGCGGCTGCGAGGACGTCTACTACCTTCTTGCGGACTACTTTTCCGTCGAAGTTAGTCTTGCGACGATCGCGGTAGAGAACCTTGCCGGTAATCATAGAGTAGAGGGTGTGGTCGTGGCCAACCTTTACGTTGTGACCAGCCTCAATCTTGGTGCCGCGCTGGCGCACGATAACCATGCCTGGACGAGCAGCCTGGCCGTCACCAAGCTTGATTCCAAGGTATTTAGGGTTTGAGTCTCGGCCGTTCTTTGACGAACCTCCTGCTTTTGTATGTGCCATAATTTAGGTGTTATGAATATAGCAGATATAGGGGAGTGGGGCAAGGCCAAACTGGCCCTTTTGCCTCCTCACACGGCTATTGTGCTCATTTTGGTGCTATCCTCCACGGCCTCCTTTGGGCTTGGGGTCCTGGCTGGGCGGGATATGACTGCTCCTGGTCACTTAGTGCCCGTTACGGGCAAGCAAGAGGGTCTTCAGATACTGGACCAGAAAGGGGAGCGGATGGCGCCTGGAGCACTGCCCGCAGCGGCCATAGCTCCCATTCTGGGGGTGCCAGGTCAAGGATACGTGGCGTCTAAGAGCGGTACGAAGTATTACCTGCCCACCTGTAGTGGGGTAGGGCGGATAAAGGAGGAGAATAAGGTGTGGTATGCGACTAAGGCAGACGCCGAGGCGGCGGGGCTGACGCCCGCATCAAACTGTCCTGGTTTGTGATGCGGTAGAATAGAGGGAATGATTGTTTTAGATGTAGAGGGCAGTGGCCTCATCGCAACCAAGAATTCCATACTGTCGATTGGTGCTGTCGATTTGGATGAGCCGACTAATCAGTTCTATGACGAGTGCCGTGTGTGGGACGGAGCCGTGATTGAAGACGAGGCGCTCGCTATCAATGGATTCACTCGTGAGGAAATAACCGACCCTTCGCGCAAGAGTGAGGCGGAACTTATTGCAGGGTTTGTGGCATGGGCGACAGACCGCCCTGTGTATCGCACCCTTGCGGCGCAGAACCCGTCATACGATTTAGAGTTTGTGCAGGCTGCCTGCGAGCGCGCGGGCATTGAGTGTCCATTTGGTAAGCGCACCATAGATGTGCACACGCTTGTCTGGGCACACATGACGATGCATGGCGTACCAGTGCCCACCGACAAGCACCGCTCGTCTATTAATCTAGACTTCGCACTTCGCTATTGCGGCATTCCTGAAGAACCGCGTCCACACAATGCACTCACGGGAGCGCTGTGTCATGCAGAAGTTATCTCGCGTATCGCGTATACTAAGAAAGCATTACCTGAATTCACATCCTTTGACATACCATGGCTGACGACGTAATACCGACCAACTCCTCTAAACTTTCTACGAAGGAGCGACACGCACAATTGGGCGCAACACTCGCACGCGCTATAGAAGAAGGGAAGACTGATGTTCCTGAGAACCCAGAGCCACTGGTGTGTAAGCCACAGAAGCTTGAGAGCTGGAGAGTGTTTAAAATTATGGCCGAGTTCGTGGACGGGTTTGAGGCTATTCGTCGCTATGGACTTGCTATTACGTTCTTTGGAACCGCGCGCGACACACTGCCAGAAAATGTGTACACAGATGCAACGGCGCTTTCTGGACGTCTGGCAAAGGCAGGCTACGCCGTCATCACCGGAGGTAGTAGTGGCCTTATGGAGGCAGCAAACCGCGGCGCATACGAAGCGGGCGGCGCTTCCATCGGTTTGAACATTCGTTTGCCACACGAGCAGGCAGGGAATAAGTATGTGACCGAGTCTACGACCTTTGACCATTTCTTTGTGCGCAAAGTGATGCTCGCGTTTGCCTCCGAAGTGTACATTTGCTTCCCGGGAGGATTTGGCACTATTGATGAATTCAGCGAAATTCTCACGCTCATTCAAACAAAGAAGATTAAGCGCGTGCCTATTGTGCTCTATAGTAAAGAGTACTGGACTCCGATTGTGAACTTGTTCCGCGACCACTTGCTCATGAAGTACCACGCCATTGATGCTGAGGATATGGAGCTCTTCCACATTGTGGACTCGGTAGACGAAGCGTACGAGTACATCACCAAGAACGTTTCTTGCTAGCGCGGTAGTGTCAGGTGCGAGAAAGGGTGGGGGAGTGCATACTGTCACTATGGAAACTATTACCGAAGACGGCTTCGGGCTTATCTTGGAGCGCTACGCGTCACAACCTCTGACTGAGGAAGAGACGGTGATGTACCGCGACAAAGGGTGGGAGCTCTCCGCAGACCCCTGGCACGCCGGTGGTGAGAAAATGGAAACAGGGAGTGGTGCGCAGCCGGTGCTGCGCTACATCTTCCGCAAAATTCAGGAGCCAGAGCCAATACCAGAGGATACGACCATATAAAAGGAAAGTGCCCGCCCCAACAAAGTCGGGGGCGGGCACCAGGGTGCGTCATACAGACGCGGATTGGGCTGGAACTAGCCCGGCTCATTGCCGTTGCGGGAGGTGGCCGGAGGGCCAGCGCCGTCGCGCGACTCGGCGGCAGCCGGCGCGTTGGGCGGGGCCTCGGTCCTGCCGCCGCCCAGGACACCCGCCAGGACGATGATGATCAGGGCGGCGAGAAGGAAGGCAATCACCCAGTTGGTGACACTGCTGCCACGGTTGTTGGAGTTCGACATTTCGGGCATTCCTGTGCTGCTGGCGAACGGATGTGCGCCTACGAGATTTATACGCCGAAAACCCATGAAGTCAAGTAATGGGGAAGTGGCTAACTATCTCATTCTGGACTTCGCTAGAGAAACTACAAAGTACCTGGTTCCATCCATATATGGACTTACGATGTCCATATCTACAAGTGGAATGTATCACACATCAGCAGGGTAGGAGAATGCATATGAAAATGCCCACCTCCGTCGTTTGACTCGGGTGGGCACCTTTCCGGGAGATTCCGAAACTTGGTTCAGTTCAGCTTACGCCGGCGCGCTTCGACAACAGCCATGGCGTCTCGCAGGGCTTTGTCAACGCGTTCGGGGGTCACCAGATATTCCAGGCCGTGCTCAACCAGATATTCCTGGACTTCTTCGTCCGTCATCGCCATCTGCTCCCTGATGATGCGTTGCATATCCTCGGGCAGGTCACTGATGTCGAACAGTTTTTCAGGGTCGAAAGGCGAGTCGTCGGCCATCGTCGTATCCTTATTTCCGGGAAGCTCTATGGATACCAGATTGCATCGTGCGTATGCAATGCATCTTTACACTCAATCTGACAAAAAAACCAGTCAATGGGGAAGTGGTCAATTATGCGATTTAGGACTTCCCTAGCGCATTTTTGGAGAATCGGGGAAGTGGTCCATTTTACGACTTTTAAGATTGCTGGAGGGAAGTTTGAGTGCGCATAGAGATCCAGAAATATTTTGGCCACCCATAGAGAGGGAAGAGGAGGGTGGTGATCAGCGACTAGGGTCGGTTCAAATTAAATTTGCTCCAGGGGAGTTCTTCACTTAATGTGCGCACAATATATCTTTTACGCACTAATTCTACATAGTATATAGGCGCTGTGGCGCCTTGAGCTGATTTGGGTCTGGTACTTCCCTTGCACTATCCTTGCATCCGTAGAGGTGCGTGTACGTGGGCGAGGATGTCTGTCCCCTGTACACGTGCCTGGCAAGATTCTTCAGAAAAGGAATTCTGAGCCACTCCCCCGATACAAAAAATTTGGACTCCCGGGGGAGTCCAAAGTCGGTAGTGGCCGAGTCCTTCTTACGAGGCCAAGGACGGTGTGTGTGACTGAGAGCTTTCGCTCAAGGTCCGTAGACCGAGTTGCTCAGAGTCTAGTAGCGGCAGAACGAGGATGTGCTGCCGATGCTGGAGTCTAAACTACCCGTCGTCAGGGGGCCGCTTCGTGTGGCCGTCTTCCTTCCAATCACACTCCGGATTGGCCGTAGTCCCCAGGGTGACCGAACGAACCAGGTCAATCTGGTGCTTGCGAGAAAGCATCGTAGCCTCCGGTACAAATCGTGCGACAAAGATCCGCACACGCTCAGCATAGACCCGTACGGGACTATTTGTCCAATCCTTCGAGGTGTCGGGTGAAATGTTGCTTGATGGTAGCGTCTAGCGCGCGACTAAAGTCGATTGCGTGCTTTGGAGAAAGGACCACCTCGCTCACCAGTTGGCCCATAGGAGAGCTCGGGCGCATGTATGCAAACTGGATAACTACCGAGTCGTCGGAGACGGTTACCTGGGTGGCGTTGGTAAAGGCCGGGCGCGCATCAGGACCGATGGCAATTTCAATTTGTTTTGGTTGCTCAGGGTTCATAGAAATGTAGACGGTTAGGAGACGGTGTTCATTACATTCTCGGCGAAGCCCGTAACCCACGCCACGACAATGTTCCAGCCGTTTGAAATGAGGTCCCAGAGGAAGGAGAAATTGTCCTGGCCGTACGGGCTCTCTACGATGGAGCGAATAGAAATGCCAAGGTAGGAAAGTACGAGTACCCCAATGGCAAGCACAATGATGAATCTAATCATGTAAAAAAGTATACTATGGGCATGGCCGTAAAAAAGACTGCCACTAAGAAGCAAGTGAACAAAAGGGGAGGCTCGCTCCCCCATCCAGCACTCATGCATTTGAAGAAAGCTGACCCGAAGCTCTACCGGGCCGCACTTCCCCACCACGACACCATTCTGGCGAGTATGGAGCACCGCAGGCGATACGATGCACTCTTCCCTGCCCTTGCGGGCTCTATTGTGAGTCAGCAGCTCTCCACCAAGGCAGCTGACACTATTTGGGCGCGATTGGAGAAAGCTTGCAAGGGTACCGTGACGCCAGAAGCAATACTTCGCTTGCGTGAGACGACGATGCGCAAAGCAGGACTGTCTGCGGCAAAGATAAAGACTCTCAAGCAGCTTTCAAAAGCCCTTACCGAAGGTGCGCTTGATTTGAAGAAACTCGGCGCAATGCCCGAGGACGACGCTGTGGCTGCGCTCTCAGCTATTTGGGGTATTGGGCGCTGGACGGCCGAGATGTTTCTTATATTTGCTCTTCAGAAAGAGGACGTATTCTCGCCTGGTGACTTGGGTCTTCGTCGTTCTGTAGAAGCACTCTATGGACTACCTAAAGACGCACCTATTGCAGAGATTGAGCTGATTGCACAGCAGTGGTCGCCGCACCGTTCCTACGCGTGCCGCGTACTGTGGAGGGTGCGCGACGCAAAAGACTAGCAGCTGTAATCAACGGCATTGCTCACCATGCTGTAGGTATTTGTTTTCGCAGCACCAGAGCTGTCTACGCAGAAGAAATGTGCGCTGTTACTCTTCAGTTGCACTTGGGCTAGCCAGCCACTTGCGCCGTCATTACACACAGCGGTGCCGGTAGAGCCCCCTGCAGCAAGGTCTACAGAGAAACCAGAAAGACCGGCTGCCTCTGCTGCAGCTAGTACATTTGCGTAGATGCTTTTGACACCGCCAGGCGCTGAGACGTTTGTGCATACGGTGTTGTACGAACCTCCGCTTGCATCATAAAAGAGTTCGGCCTGGGAGCGAGCACCGGAAAGGTTTGATTTAATTGCAGAGTCCGATCCCTTGGTCCTTGCGGTGTTAAGTGCAGAAAGCACTACAGACGAAAGGATGCCAATGATGGCAATTACAACTAATAGCTCAATAAGGGTAAAACCGCGTGCTTGTTGTGTACCGTACATACTACGTTACTAGTAGGCTATCACGACCTTATGGGCGCGTGACTGACTATGCACAGTCTTGCTACATAAGCACTTACCAAATTCCATCAGGCCCTTCAAGGAGCGGCAGTTCCTCCGGGGCGCCCTGCTTACGCTGCAAACTAAAGACTGGCGAACGAAATTCTGGCGACCTAGCTACACGCACAGTGAGAGATTCTGGGTGACGTTCCTCTAGTACATCCGCCCAACGCTGAAGGAGTGGGAAGAAGTCTCTCTCTTCCTTATGTGCCGTTTGGAAGGGTGGTGGCCCCTCTGCAATAAGAAGACCATCCTCGTTAAGAAAGGAGTACCACTTTTTAAGCATTGCCCCAAAAAGCCTCGGATCGTTCTGAATGAAGTCCCATCCGCCAAGAAGGCGTTCAACAATTAAATCGGCTCTTTCACCACCCAATTTCTCCTCAAGCGCCCTGTACGTTGTCGATGTGCGAACATCTCCCTCGAGCACTGTGTGCGTCTCAAGATCCATGATTTGCTCGGGCCTTCTATGTTCGCGCAAGGTGACCCCTATAGTCTTTCTAAAAAAGTGAGGAGTGAAGTCCTCAAAAAGGGCTACGCCAGGCCCGCCAAATTCTACGCCAACTGCGTGCCCCTTGCGTTCCTGAAGCGTGTTCTCAATATACACGCGTAGGTCCTCCTGCCCTTCTGGCAAAAGATTCCGAAATGTTCCCTGAAAGGATCTAAAGTCTCCAGGACGATTAAGAGAAGAATCAACGTACTCAAAAGCATTACGAATAGCTTCTCCTCCTCCCTCTTGCAGCGACGCAGACTCCTTGTGCACCCTTCTTCTCTCAAGAGATTCGGACATATAAATTATTTCGATTATAGATACGACATCGGGTTCAGGTAGGCGTCTTTTGGTGCTACTGGCATAGATGCGTTCGCACACGGGGTCGTTGCTCCGCGGTACTCTCGGAGCGTCATGATTTGCACTCCTGCAGAAGCGAACACGCTGAAGTGAAGGTGTGGGCCGGTGGCGTAGCCAGTCATGCCAGAGTTGCCAATGACTTCCCCGGTGGTCACCACCTGTCCCGAAGATACTCCAATTGATGAAAGGTGGGCATAGAGGGTGGCCAAGCCGTTTGCATGTTTTACCACTACCCACTTTCCGTATGAATAACAGCCAGGGACTGTGTCAGTGTTGCCGGTAGCCATGACGGTGCCTGAGAGTGCTGCAGTTACCGGTGTGCCAGTTGGTACACCCATATCAATGGCGTTGTGACCTGAGCCGTTGTAAATCTGTGCGTTTGCGGTTGCAAACGCGGTGTTGCCAAAGTACTGCGTGATGCAGAAGTTGTTGCCGAGCGCACCTGCCTTGCCAGGACAGGTAGCCATAAAGGCAGGTCTAAACGGCCAGGCCAGGATACCCTTTCCAACGCTCGGGATGCCGGCAGAGCCAACGGACTTAAGACTGTTCTCAAGACCAGAGAGCGCAGCCTCAAATACTTTCTGCTCCGCGCGCTTCTTTGCAATCAAGCTCTGGTACGTTGTCTCCTGGCTCTTGGTCTGCTTCAACAGCTTATCCTTCTCCGCCTTTGCAAGATCGAGTGATTTCTTCTGCTGTTTCAGGTCCTCGTTGAGTTCAGAGAGCTTTGACTTGGTAGCAGCAACGGAAGTGTGTTGTACGGTGAGCTCTGCTTTTGCAGCTCCCAAATTTTGTGTGTGTTCTTGAAGCGCACGCGAGAGATCGGCAGTCGTATCAACCATAATCCAAGCATCAGTGAGAGAATCGGTGGCAAGAAGCTGCTCAATCAAGCTTGAGTCAGTGGCAGCTTGCAAATTGCGGAATGAGCGCGCAAGTACTTCGCGGTCAAGGCGAATAATGTCTTCCTTGTCAGCTATCTCGTAGGCCAGTTCATTAAGCTTTAGGTTGCTGGCACTGATGCGATTCTGCGTCGCGTTAATTTGCGAGGTCGTTTGCTGACGCGTCACGTCGATGGACTTGATAGCAGTTTGCAGTGTCTGTCCCTGAGCACCAAGCACATTCAACTGCTTTTGGTAGGCGGCAATTTCCCGCTCAATAGCCTGAATCTTCTCGTTGTGGGATTCAATTTGGTCCTTGATGTCGTCTACGGTCTCAGCGTACGCGCTATCAACCGAAATCTGCGAGAATCCAGCAAGGAGAAGCGTAAGTATGAAAAGTGATGAGAGTGAACGTACGAAAGGAGGCATCGCTTACAGTATAGCAAGTGCGCGCTCAACTCGAGAAATTGCTTCCTCAGTGCCAAGCACCGCTACAAGAGTAAACGGGTCAGGAGACCGTTCCTTACCAGAAAGTCCGTAGCGAAGTGGCCAGAGCATTGCGCCACGTCCCCCCTTCCCTTTTGCTTCCTCAAGATCTGCGACCGGCATAAGGAGCTCCTTCACTGCCTCTGGAGTGGACTGATCGCTCTCCAGGCGCAAGGTGGCGAGCACGAGCGAGAGCATCTCTTTGGTGCACCCAGGGCGCTCTCCAGGCTCCTTGGCGGTGAGGAGCGCTGGGTCAAGTGTGGGTGCAGTAAACAGGAAGTCGAGCTCTGTTTCGAGCATGCTGCGCGCTTCTGCGAATGTTTGTGCGCGTTCTTTGAGAATGGGAAGAGCTCGTGCAAGAACCGTTATGTCTTCGTCAGAGCCAAGCTGCGCTAGGTACCCGTCGTCAGTCAAAGTGCGCATCCACTCCCGATTTAGGTGAAGCAGCTTCTCATCGTTAAACTGCGCCCCCGAACGCTGAACGCGCTCCAGAGAGAACGTGGCGATAAGTTGATCGGGAGTAAAGAACTCCTCGTCCCCTCCTGGGTTCCAGCCAAGTAGCGCCAGGAAGTTAACCAATGCTTCTGGAAGGTATCCTTCGCGCTTGTAATCGAGCACATCCTTTGCGCCGTCGCGCTTCGAAAGTTTCTTCGTGCCGGACTCTCCGAGAATGGGAGGAAGTGTCGCAAATACTGGCGGGGCCGTGTCTAACGCCTCGTAGAGCGCTAGGAATTTTGGGGTAGAAGAAACAAATTCTTGACCACGCATAACGTGCGTAATCTTCATCTCAATATCGTCCACCACGTGTGCAAAGTTGTAGGTCGGGTAGCCGTCGCCCTTTATCAAAATAAAATCATCCAGTGCCTCTTCCCCTGCGGAAAGATTGCCGAGCACTGCGTCGTCCCACTCGTAGCGGGCAATGCGTGGCGTACGAAAGCGTAATGGTCGTGAACCGTCCCACTCCCCTACTGTCTCTGGGCGATGGTCACGGAAAAGAAACGGGCGCTTCTCCGCCTCTGCCGTAGCGCGAAATACCGCCACCTCTTCCTCGGTGTACGGGTCTGGGTACGCAAATCCAGCAGCAAGGAGCTGCTCAGCATACTTCCGATAGAGTGGAAGGCGCTGTGACTGAATATAGGGCGCGTACGGGCCGTCTACGTCCACTCCCTCGTCCCACTGTATACCAAGCCATCGGAGCGACTCCATGACGTGTCCGATAGCGCCTTCCACCTCACGCTCCTTGTCGGTGTCTTCAATACGCAGAATAAACTGTCCGCCATGGCGACGTGCATAGAGCCACGCATACAGCGCAGTGCGTGCGCTCCCTACGTGGAGGAAGCCGGTCGGACTTGGTGCAAATCGGGTGCGTACGCTCATACAACAGGTGCGGGAGTCTGAGGCTCGTGCGAGAGGCCAATGCGTACGATTTCTTCTGCAATCATGCGTGCGGCCTCTGGGTTAGAAAACCCTGCTGCGTGTGCACTCATGCTCTGTGCAAGCTCTAGAGAGCGAGCAATAGAAAGAATTTCACTTTGGAGTACGTGCGAAGTCATGTTGGCTTCTTCAAGTACCACTGCGGCGCCCGTGTGTGCATAGGCGTACGCATTGGTGCGCTGGTCGTGACTGATTGATTCTGGAATAGGAATAAGGATTGCTGGCTTTCCCCACAGCGAAATCTCTGCGATAGAAGTAGCGCCTGCGCGTGATACCACCACGTCACATGCGCCTGCTGCAGTGCGTAGCTGCTCTGCTGAGAGGTATGAGAGCGGATGATAGCGAGCAGTAAAGGGACTAGTACTCAGTACTACGTGTGAGCGCTTTACTACCTCATCGATGTGCGCTCTTCCTGTTTGGTGAACAACGTTCACGTACGGCACCAGGTCGTGTAGTGCGTCTATGAGTGTCTCGTTAATTTTCTGCGAGCCCTGAGAGCCACCGATGACAAGCACTGTAGGAACGCTTGAGTCGAGTGAAAGAGCGGCGACAGAGGCTTGCTTCTCGGGAAGCTGGCGAAGAGCACGGCGAATAGGAATACCAACACGAGCAATCTTGCTCCGCGTCTTCACGGGGAAAAATGGAATAGAGCTTTCGTAAGAGACCGCGATGCGTGTTGCGCGAGTAGACGCCAAAATGTTTGCCCGTCCCGGCTTCGCGTCTGATTCGTGAATGATAATAGGAATACGAAGTAGGTGTGCTGCTAGTACGACAGGAACGCTAGCATAACTTCCCTTTGAAATGACGACGTCGGGATAAATACGAAAGAGTGTGAAGAGTGCAACAAAGAATCCATGGAGTGTGACAAATGCGTCAGTGAAATTCTTAATGGAGAAGTAGCGACGCATGCGCCCTGCTGGAATGCGCACAAATGTCAGATTGCTCGCAAAGAGGGTCTGCTCGTCGTTTGGCTGGTCGGAAAGATAGAACATCTGGGGAGACACCAGACGGCGTTCAAGGACAATTTCCTCTAGGGCTTCAGCTATCGCAATAAGCGGGTAGAAGTGCCCTCCTGCAGCTCCGGTAAAGACAACCTTCATAGATGTTTCGTCTTTTATTTATAGCACATTTAACGGCATTGAATGAGAAAAGCCCCCGGTTGCGATGCAACCGGGGGCCCCCCGACCCACGCGCCCTCTCGCGGAAAAGCTTGCGTCGATTCTAGAATGAGGTGGAGGGATTCTGTTTGCAGGCTCCCTCCGGGCCCAGCCTTAATCCTGGTGAAGGGACGAAGGACTTTTCGCCTGGGTCGGGTTAGCGGACCCTATTAGGCGGCGAGGAGAACGCGGTCGCCCGCGTCTTCCTCAGCAGTCACCACGAAGTTATCGTTGGCGTTTAGAATTGGCAGGCAGCTTGAGCTCGAAGCTCGGTGACGTTTTTACACGTCTGTCGATGCTGATCGCCCCCTTCACTAAAAGATCAAGGGGTGAGGTAGTGGTGGAGGCGCCGGGAATCGCACCCGGGTCCAGTCCGCTTATTACTCGTCACACCGCGTAGCCAAGATGACGATAGCACCACTTCTGTGCGGAATCAATGTGCGGCTTTGCGCTTCGGGCGGTGCGCAGCGACATTCAAAATGATACCTACGGACGCAAGCGCTGCCAGGAGTGCTGTTCCTCCATGGGAAACAAATGGGAGCGGAAGACCCGTAAGTGGCATGATGCCGAGCATGGCGCCAATGTTCATAAATGCTGAAATGGTAATGAGTAGAGTGAGGCCAGTGGCAGCAAGCGATCCAAAGCTCGTGGCTGCTCCTGCTGCTATCGCAAAGCCGCGGGCAGCAAATCCCGTAAACAGGAGAACCAGGATAACCGTGCCGAGGAACCCAAACTCCTCCGCGTACACGGCAAAGACCGAGTCCCCTACTGGCTCGGGTAGGTAGTTAAATTTCTGCACACTTTGCCCAAAGCCTCGTCCGAGCATGCCGCCCGAGCCAACCGCAATAAGAGACTGTTGAATCTGGTACCCCGTAGAAAGTGCGTTCTGATCTGGGTTTATGAAAGTCTGGACACGGTGCATCAGGTACGGGCGCGTTGCCACGAGTGCACCTGCTCCAATAAGTGCAATGCAGGCAAGAATTGCGAAATCGCGCAGTGGTGCCCCCGCAACGAAGTAGAGTGCTGCGGCAGTGAAGCCAATGACGAGTGTTGTGGAAGTGTTTGGTTGTGCAAGAAGCAGAAGCGCGGGCACTCCCACAATAGTGCAGAATCCAAGTAGTCCGTAGCGCATGTCAGAGAGCTTGGTGCGCATCTTTGCCAAGTACAGCGAGAGCATGAGAATGGTCGCAATCTTTAGGAACTCGGCCGGCTGCACGGTAAACGGACCAATAGCAATCCAGCGTGTTGCGCCGTTTACGTGGTGACCCACGCCAGGGACAAACACCAGTAGTGTGGCAAGAATGGCGAGAACAAAGAGCGGGAGAATCGCCTTCTCAATCCATGCGGGCGGTGCGAACCGCAAAAGCGCGAGCGCTATAAGACCTGGAACAAGGCCAAGCGCGAGCTGGGTGAGAGCGATGTGTCCGATAGACCCTCCTTCGCGCGCAAGCAGGCCGAGCGCCGCAGAGAAAAACACACTTGTGCCCCCCACCACAAGAATGGCTACAATAAGGGCGAAGAGTCGGTCTCCAAATAGTTTTGATGACAGACCAGGCATAGTCCTTATTTTAGTAGTGCGAGTGCAAGCCCCAAAATACCCGCAATGATGGTGATAACCCAGTACCGCATGGTCACCTTATACGCAGGCCAGCCGATAGCTTCAAAATGATGGTGAATAGGTGCGATGCGGAAGAGCTTTTTTTTGAATAGCTTCTTTGAGAGCGTCTGCATGATGCTCGTAACCACCGTGACGGTGAGTGGAAGCGCGATGATGGGAAGCACCGCCACGCCAACACCGTCGCCAAGGACGTCTGCGGAGAATGCCGTGACAGCTAGCGCCATGGTAAGCGCCATAGTACCCGTTTCTGACAGGTAGAAGCGCGCAGGCGGAATGTTGAACCACAGGAACGCAAAGAGTGCGCCGGCCACGGTTGCGGCAAACGCTGCGAGCGCTATCTGGTTCTGTGCAAAAGCAATGCCCGCATACGTCATAAAGATGAACGCAAACACACCACCTGCGAGTCCGTCTATGCCGTCGATGACTCCCCCCGCGTAGAGTGCGAGCGCCACCAGTATAAAAAACGGAATAAAGAACCAGCCAAGCGCAATAGTGCCAACAAATGGAATGCCTACCGCAGCAACGCCAAGCTTTGCAAAGAACCACCACCCAATAAAGCCAGACAGCACCGCGACTACCGCTAGACGCCAACGTAGACGAAGTCCACCTGAACTTTTGGTAATCTCAAGCACGTCATCAATGGCGCCAAAGAATGCGCCCACAATAAGCGCGAAGAGTGGCAGCCAGGTCTGCCCACGATTCACAAAATCAAACTGCGCCACAGTTTCCCCGAATACGCTGCCAAGTACAAGCAGGAGCGCTGCGGTGATACCCACTGAGCCCCACACCAATATGCCGCCCATGCGCGGTGTGGAGACTTCGCGCTCCTTATGAAGCTCGTCAAAGAGTGGTGTGCCAGTGTCGTCTCCTATTCCCTTCCCCTTCCCTCCTTTCTTCTTCCAGGCGCGGAACTGGTAGAGGTAGTGTGCAAGTACGGGGGCGAGGCCTATTCCTATGATGAAGGCGACGACGGAGGGAATGAGGACTCTGGCAGCATCAAGAAGCATAGGAAAATATTACGGAGATGGTGTGCTGTAGGCGATGCCCGCAAAGTGATTGCGGGTGAGAGACAGGAGTGTGGAAACATCCGAGAAGCGCCCGTCAACAGATGAGCCAAGTACGACGATAGCAACTGGGTGCCCGATACCTGCGTCGTACACGACGGCCAAGTTTCCACCCGCAAGGTCGGTGTAGCCAGTCTTAGACAACAACAAGTTTGGAATGCGCACCGCGCTCTGGTTGGTGTTCTTTAGGGTGTGAGCTACGCCCGCTCTTGAGGAAACAGTGACGGAGCTTTGCGCAGTTGCTTGCGCTATCTCAGGAGCAACAGCAATGAGCGCACCGGCTAGCTGCGCCACATCGTAGGCTGAACCGTATCCGCCAGAGAGAGTGGTACTTACATCAAGTCCAGTGCCGTTAACCGCGTAGGTCTGTGGCAGACCAATGGCAGAGATGGCTGAAGCCATAAGGGTCTTCTTGCTGGTGGCAGCTTTTGCTTCGGCCGCCTCCGTAATGGCTGCCGCTGCATCGTTTGACGAGGCTACAAGCGCAAGCTTCGCAGCATTTGCCAGCGTGAACTCCTCGCCCACCATAAGGCCGCTGTCTCCTTCTACTGCCGCTGCTGATTCGGTAATGGCAACGGTGGCATCACGACCAAGCGTGGTGGCCCCTACATAGGCAGTGAGAAGTTTGGTAAGGGAGGCAAGCGGTAGCTGTGCCTTTGCGTTCTTCTGGAACAACACTTCTTTGGTGGTGAGGTCGTACACAATGGCAGCGCGGCCCTCAAGGCGCACGGCGCCATATGCGTCCACGGGAGCAGGTACTACCACCTCAGGCTCGGTCACTGCTACTTGCTGCGTAGGCTTTGGAAGAAGCGGAGAAACAAGAACCAAGAGACCAAGCACCGCAGAGCCCGCAAGAATAACGCGCGCCGCCTGGCGCTCCTTGTTACGCTTATCGAGTTTCTGTATGAGCACTTTCAAATCAGGGTACTGGGCAGGCTTCATACATCTGTTTCTGCTAGTTCTCTGCGCACCTCCCCTTCTGCAATAGCGCTCGTGAGTTCAGTGTAGCGTGGCAAATCTTCGCGTTTACCGACGCCAAGGTGTGCAAGCGCGTCCACCGTAGCGCGATAGCGCGCGCGTCGCTTGTCTGTCTCGTCTTCACTTCGCTCAATTAAGCCGCGCAGCGATAGTGCACGCAGCGCTGCTGCTGAATTTACGCCGCGCACCCAATCAATATCAGAGCGTGTTGCAGACCCTCGGTACAAAATAATAGCGAGCGTTTCAAGGGACGCTTTCCCTAGGTCGCGCGCAAGCTCGCTTTCCCGAAGTTTACGTATGGTGTCTGCGGCCCATGGGCTGGTGCGTAGTTCAAGCTCCGTCTCTGTTTGCACGACTGAAAGTCCTCGAGAAGCCAGCGCCACCACGAGCTCGTCTACGGCAAGCTCAAGCGCGTCACTAGACAGATCAAGCAGCCCGCACAATTGCTTCTTCGTGAGTGGACCACCCTCTGCAAACAAAAGTGCCTCAAGCTGGGCCGAAGGAGAAAGTATCATAGGTAGATATAGAATACCGCACAGACCAGGGCTACGGAACCCGCACACATGGGGACGCGGGGCTTAGCCGTAGTGCGGCACCGAGCCGCTCGTGTTCGTGATGCTGATATCAGAGAAGCTCTCGTGCTGGAGTGCGTCCACTGCCCCCTGTTTCACCAGCTCAAGGAGCGCTAAAAAGGACACAATGACCTCTACTCGCTCGGTCTTGTCGCCTGAGAATTCCTTGAATGAAAGCGTCATAGCTCGCTGAACTCGCGTAAGGAGTGTATCCATCACTTCTTCTATAGAAACGAGGGTGCGCACACGCGCCTCCGGTAGTTTCTCCTGTGCCTTCTCCAGGGCTGCCAGTGCGCCCTCTAAGGCCTCGGTGAGGTTTGGAAGCGTGAGGTCGCGCGACGGAGCAAAGAATGGCTCGGGCACACGCACGCCAGCCTCCACCATCACGTAGTGTCCGTACAGTCTTGCTACTTCCCGTGCGTACTCACGCACACGCTCGTACTCTGCCAAGCGCTTCTTCAAATCGTCCACGTCCTCTTCTTCCTCACCAGAGAGCTCAAGCTCTGGAATAAGCGACTTTGATTTGATAAGGAGCAGTGTTGCTGCAGTGCCGATAAATTGCGCAGCCTCCTCCATAGGAAACTGTCCCTGCCCCCGGACAAACTGAATGTAGTCGTCCGTTACCTGCGCAAGCGAAAGCTCATTCACGGAGAGCTTTCGCTTTTCAATCAAATCAAGAATAAGACCGAAGGGTCCTTCGTAGACGTGGGTGCGTATGTGAAATCCCTGGTCGTGCGCTACGCTTTCCATTCCTCTATAAAAGCATACAAAAGGCGCACTGGTTCTCCTGCCGCACCTTTCGCGAGCTCGTCACCAGGAGCACTCGTCATTCTTGGAGCGATATCAAGGTGCGCCCATGGGCAGCCAAGCTCTTTTGCAAACTGCCAGAGGAACATGCCGCCATTGGTCGCGCTTGCGTAGCGACCCGCGCCGCCTGACACCGAGTTGGCAACATCAGCAACGCCGCTCTTTACCGAATCCTCGTATACGTCCCACATAGGAAGACGCCAGAGATAGTCCCCTGCTGTTTCTGAAAGCGTGAGTAGTTGGTCAGCGAGTGCATCGTCTCTCGTAAGGAGTCCGCTTGCGTAGAGACCGAGTGCTGAGAGCGAACCACCGGTGAGTGTTGCTACATCTATCACAACACCTGGCTTGAAACGCTTTGCATAGGTGAGCGCGTCCGCAAGCACGAGGCGCCCTTCAGCGTCGGTATTAATTACTTCAATGGTCTTGCCAGAAAGTGACGTGAGAATGTCGTGAGGGCGTAGTGAATTTCCGCCTGGCATGTTCTCTGCCGCGGGGATAAGGCCGATGACGTGCTTCTTACTCTTCAACCTAGCTGCAAGCGCAACGGCATGTATGACAGAGGCAGCACCCGACATATCCATGTGCATTTCGTGCCCATCGCCATTCTTAAGATTGATACCTCCCGAGTCAAAGGTGATGCCCTTCCCGGCAAAGACAATCGGCTTCCCCGCCCCGCCCTTGTACTCAAGGATGGTGAACGTGGGCGCCTCTACCGAGCCGCGACCCACTCCCAAAATTGCCCCCATACCGAGTTTTTTCATCTCGGGTACTCCCAGAGTGCGCACGGTGACAGGCAGGCCCGCTACGGCCATTTTGGCGGCTCTGGCGAGGCTTTTAGGGGTCATATCGCCTCCTGGAGTGTTGGCAAGCTCTCGGCACGCATTCACCTCTTCCCCAATGGTCTGGCCCTTCTTGAACCCAGCTTGAATAGCCTTGCTGGTTGCTCCACAGACGCATACATCAGTCACGCCCCGGAACCCATCCTTGGGTTCGGTTTTGTAGGTGGTGAACTCGTAGGTCGCCATCAGCAAGTTCTGCGCAATGAGCGAGGCGAGTTCTGGTGCCTCTATATTTTTTATTTTTGGAAAGGTAGCGAGTGGAAACTCGAGAGCAATTTTCTTTACACGCTCCTTCTTTGCGGTTTGTGCAATAGAGCGAACAAGCGGCACAAAGGAGCGTAGTGTTATCTCGCTCTGCTTGCCGGTTCCAATCTCGAGGAATTCCTCACCCGCTTCGCGCACCAAGCGGCGCGTTCCCTTTTGGTCTTCGGTGAGTCGTACACGAGTGAATCCTTTGGGAGCCTTCGCAAGGCTTGCTGGTGTGTACGTGAATTTCATACTCGCTAATCTTTCTTCTCTACCTTAAGTCCCAGTTCCTTCAACTGTTTTTCCTCAAGAAACTTCGGCGCCTTCATGACAGCTGTTTGCCCACCGCGCGTCATTGGGAATGCCTGTACCTCTCTCAAGTACGTTTCGTCCATGAGATTCATTAGACTGCGCTCCACACCAAGCGCAATTCCTCCATGTGGCGGGGTGCCGTACTTGAAGGCTTCAATCATGTGCCCAACACTATCCTCAGTTTCCTGCTCGGAATATCCCATGGCTTTGTATGTTGCCTGCAAAATTTCAGGACGGTGCGCGCGAATAGAACCACCTCCAGCCTCGTACCCATTGCATACGAGGTCATACTGCGTGGTAAGAATGTCGCCAATGTTCTCGCCTTTCATAAGCCATTCAACGTGCTCGGGAATAGGCATTGAAAAAGGGTTGTGCGTGAAAGTCCAACCGCCCTCATCGGTCTTCTCAAAGAATGGGAAGTTTACAACCCAGGCGTATGCAAGAACATTGTTTGCTTTGTCCTCCTCTGTACGCAAGTCAAACTTATCAGCGCCGTACTTCTCCATCGCCTCCTTGTACGAGATGCGAGGAAAGGGCTTCTCTTTAATGGTGAACCCCATAGCTTCCACAGTCTTGGTCACCATTTCTTCCACAGTACTCATGACATCTTCCATGGAGACGTAAGACATCTCTATGTCAATTTGTGTGTGCTCAAAGCCACGGTCTGCACGAAGGTCTTCATCGCGAAGAGCGCGTGCTGTTTGGAAGTACCGTTCAAATCCAGCGGTCATGAGTAGCTGCTTGTACTGCTGTGGTGACTGTGGAAGCGCATAGAACTTTCCAGGGTTCAGGCGGCTTGGCACCACGAAGTCGCGCGAGCCCTCTGGTGTGGATTCAGTAAGGAGCGGTGTTTCAATTTCAGTGAAGTCTTTCTGGAATAGGAATTCGCGGCAGCGACGTACGTACTCGCTGCGCATCTTTATATTTCGCTGCATACGTTCCGATCGCAAATCGAGATAGCGGTACTTTAGACGAACACTTTCGTCTATAACACTGGTATCGGTTGTGATATCAAATGGAAGCGTCTCTGCTTCTGAAAGCACTTCAATACCCGTCACCTCAAGCTCTATGTTTCCATTCACTTTGTCGGCCTGCACGTTCTTCTCGGGGCGTGCGTTCACGATACCGGTGATTGTCACCACGTATTCGTTGCGAACCTCTTTTGCTGTCTCAAGAGCCTCAGAGTTAGGGAGCACTACGCCCTGCACCATGCCGGAGCGGTCACGGAAATCAAAGAAGACCATTTTTCCCTGGTCGCGGCGAACGTCTACAAAACCTGAAATAGACACCGTCTCTCCGATATGTGCCCCAAGCTCCCCAATAAGTGTGCGTTCCATATGGCTATAAAATAGCACGCCCCGCCAAGATTTACTCGTTGGCGGGGCGGTCGCAAGTTTCGGTTTCGTAGAACACGTACAGGGTATGACGTTCAGAGCCGATGTAGTACCCACAGACCTCCACGGCCTTGTCGCGGGCAGCCTTTCTGCCCTGCCACTCCTTCAGCATTTGAAAGGGCTGTCTCCCCTTGAACAGATGATGTTGCACGTAATTCGTCCTCTTTTTTGTCGTTGCAGGTGGTCTGGGTCGTAAGTCCAGACCACCAGTTGCGTAGTACTAGGTAGACGGCGCCTGCGTTCGATACAGCCATATGCGATGCTCGCTCATCAGAAACGCAGTGAAGTCTGCGAGCAGACGAGTCCTCCGCGCTACGTCCTCGTACAGGGCCAGGTGTGAGACAACCCGATCAAACTCCTCACCCGCAGGTAGGCTGTCAGGCAACTCACAGGAGACAGGCCCTGAATGATTTAGGAGTCGAATGACGAGGGCCTGTCGAGTTTCGGGGGTTAATTCCCAGAGAGAAATAAAGACTTCTTGAAAGACCATTCGTCACCCTCCTTCTGTCTCTTGGACAGTCGCTCGCACAATACTCTTGCTACAGGGAAAAGCAATAATTAGCGCACGCCAACCGCCTTGCGCACCTGCTTCATCTTCTGCTCTGCTTTCTTGTTTGCCTTCTTTCCTCCTTCGCTCAAAATCTTGGCTACTTTCTCTGGACTCTTCCCGAGTGCTTCGTACTTGGCACGCATGGGCGCAATAAACGCATCTAAATCATCCACCAACGCATCTTTGAGCGCCTTGTATCGTCCGCGGTGCTCCTCGTACAGTGGCGCGAGCTGCTCGGCAGTCTTTACGAGTCGGTGTATGGCGTATACGTTTGTTGGTACGTCTCCGTCAGAGTCGGTGACGATACCCATGACTTTCTGAGTAATCTCCTCACGAGTAGCAAAAAGCGGAATAGTGTTGCCGTAGCTCTTGCTCATCTTCTCCCCGTCTACTCCTGGCACAATAGCTACTTCTGGAACAATCATCTCTGTAGGTAGTCGGAAGACCTCCTCGTAGGTTCGATTGAACTTCTCTGCAGCGTCGCGCGCGTATTCTATGTGTTGTTTTTGGTCTTGTCCCACCGGCACGGTTGCCGTGTCGTAGAGCAAAATATCTGCCGCCATAAGCATTGGGTAGTTAAAGGTTCCCACCACAATTTCTTTGTTCTTTGCCTCAGAGTCTTTGTAGGCGTGCGCGCGCATCAGGTAGGGCATGGTGGTGATAGTGTCAAAAATCCACGCGAGTTCTGTGTGTGCCGAAACGTCTGACTGCTTAAACATCACTGACTTCTTTGGGTCTATGCCAATAGCCAGGAACGTGCGAGCGAGCTCTAACGTGAGCGCGCGCATCTGGTCACCGTCCTGCACGCTGTTAAGTGCGTGGTAGTCGGCAATCATGAAGTAGCACTCGTGATTGCCACGGTTCTGCATGTCCACGAATTGTTTGAGCGCACCAAAGTAGTTGCCGATATGCGGGTCGCCGGTTGGCTTTATGCCCGAAAGTAGAATAGGCCTGCTTGTCATGGAAATACGATACCATGCTCCCTTGCTTGTGTTGAAATGGAAACACCGGCCCGCGTTCTGCGGAGCCGGCGCTTACTGCCGAAACGGAAACTACGTATCGGTTACTGCAGGCTTCTTCACTCGCCTATCACTGAGGAAATATATACCTGTCATCGTGACTAGGCGTACCTTACCCTCGATGTAAACGTGGGCTTGGGCACCCACCTCTCGTCCAAGGAACGGACGCACGAGAGCCGCCTCGTAGCAGACCTTGCGCGGCACCGAGTCGCAATCGCTCTCGTTGAAACCGACAACGTGGATCTGCGAACGAACTTCTCTCCCGTTCCTGCTTGAGCCCTCCGTCTTATACATGAGTGTTGCCACCATGTCTACACGAAGAACTTCTCTTGAAGCGGGTGGCTCCGCACGAGTCGCTTGCGAACGAAGCAGAGTGAGATCAGTGATGATGCGGCGCATGTTCTCGTGGTCAGCGGCAACGCTGTCGGTGCCGGGGTGACCGTTAGAGCTGCTGTCGCAACCACGGGTAGCCCGGCTTCCGTTGACCTTGAGGCTTTCTGCCAACTTCGCTTTCCACTCCTCTATCTGTCGGTCCAGTTCGATCCTTCCTCTCGTTGTGATGAACTTACCATAGTACCTTCTATCGCTCATCTATTCCCCCTATTGGTTGGGTGTTTCCTCGAATAGTTTCTTGTTGGCCCAAATGTACAGGGCCTGGGTAGAAGCATACTCCTGTGAGTTTCAATAGCCAGGCTGAGCTGTGTATAGAAATTGAAACGCCGCAGGCCCGTTCTAGGCTTGCGGCGCTTGGGAGCTTCTGCTCCCGTGACTTCACGCTTACGCGTGTTGTCGATTGGGTGTCAGGCCGGCGATGTTCCGAACCCGAGTTCCAGTTGGGCGGCGTCGAGGCCGTCCATGGAAGTCGGCAGACGTTCGAGGAACGCGGTGAGCGTTTCTAACGAGAGGATCTCGACATCGTAATGGCCGTCGTCCGGTGTGAACACGCGGACAATGTCGCCGACATCCTTGCCCTTCAGCGCTGCCCCAATCGGGGAGTTGATGCCGAAGATGCGGAGTTTGCTCTCCGTGTCGTTTTCGCCAGGCCCTCCGAGACCGAGAATTTCGGTGTTGCCACGCTTCTCGATCATCTCGTCGCTCTGGTGAGCGAGCTTCACGACCAGGCCCGTGCAACCACGGTTGGTGGTGATGGTCTTGGGGAGGGGCTGCAGACGCCCGTAGAGCACCTCAGCCGCCTTCCAGATGTGGCGAAGCAGATCGCGCTCATCTTTGGACGGAAGAGCTTCCAGGCGCTGCTCTTCGTGCAGCACACCCTCCTGGCTGCCCAGGGCCTGGACGGCTGCATCGTACCTGGCCTTGGCTTCCGCTACGACACGCTGCTGACGCAGGATGCCAAGCGAAGTCCACGGGAGTGGACCGGTTTCAGGTATATCGTGAGACAATTCGTTCCCCCTTTAGAAGGTTCAATGTGAATGCGGCCGGTTGGCCGCATTCCTACTCTACAACGATATGTGTAAATGACAACTATTGCATGGCTTGGAGCGCCGCAAGCTGCGCCAAGAGCGAGACTAGTTTGGCCTGCATGTCTGCCATAGATGGCGTAGGAGATACTGTTGCTACGGGTGTCCCTGTCTGCCCTTGATTCAGTAACGCTCGAGTTTGTGGGCCTACTCGTCCCGCGGACGTAAGCCCTCGCGCGTTTTGAAATGCCGAGACAGCGCTTGCAGTGAGTGGACCAAAGTATCCAGTGACTGGCCCTGAGTAGAAGCCAAGTGTGGTGAGGGTGCGCTGCAGCTCCGTCACATCGTTCCCTGTACTGCCCACGGTGAGGTCTTGTGTGAATGTAAAAGTAGTCGCGCCAAGCACTCGAGGGGTAGCAACAGTGGAAGTGAGTGGTCGTGCGACAGACACAGGCGTAGTTGCTCGAGTGATGGTTGAACCGCCTCCCCCGCCACCACGACGAGACGTGGACGAAGAAGACCCTCCTCCGCCTCCACCACCACTTACAACAGGAGCAGAGACCACAACACTGCGTGTGGACGTTGTCGCAACATTCCCTGCGGTGTCAGTTGCGCTGTAGGTGAGCGTGTAGGAACCAGCGGTAGCGCTGTCCACAGTGCCCACTCCCATGACGGTGGTAGTCGCGTCTACATTATCGGTAACTTCGGCGCCCGGGTCTGTGAATGTATTTCCGATGGTTAGATTCATTGGGTTGTCGCCAAGAAGGGTGATAACGGGTGCCTCGGTATCCGCCACAGGAGGTACAGTAGCCACTGATGCGAGTGCGGTGTACGCGTTCAGGCGCTTTCCAGAGACTGTCTTTCCAGAGAGTGTCGCGAGCTCGTCCCCACTGTCCATAAGTGCCGCCTTCACTTCCGCTGCGGTAAGGGTCGGGTCGTGTGACCACAAAAGTGCTGCGACTCCCGAAACAAGCGGTGCTGCCATAGAAGTACCCGACTTGTAACTATAACCGCCAAGCGGAATGGTGCTCCTGATATTTGAACCAGGAGCCGCTAAGTCGACCCGGGTTGCGCCAAAGTTGGAATAGGACGCAAGCGTGTCAAAGGCATCAGTTGCAGCAACGCTCACAATCCCTGGCAAATCGTAGCTTGCGGGGTAGGCAGGCTCGGCAACGGCATCAAGGTCTTCTCCGCTGTTGCCTGCGGAGGCCACGAACAGTCCTCCTGCATTTTGGAATCGTTCTACTGCGTCGTACTCAGCTTGTGAAAAGGTATCGCCCCCGAAGCTCGCATTAATAATCTTTATGTTGTTTTGAATAGCAAAATCTATGGCACGAATCTCAGACGCGGTATCAAGACCAAAACGGAGCGCCATAATCTTTGCTCCGTATGCAACGCCAACCACACCCACGTCGTCGTGTGCAGCGGCAATAACTCCTGCGACATGTGTACCGTGTGCGCTGGTGCTGTCGGTGGTGGTAGCTTGCGGGTCGCTGGTGTCGTATTCAAAATCGTAGCCGTGGACACAGCTCCACGAGGTGGTGCCTGTCTCACTCACGCAGGTGCTACCATCCCACATGCTATCTGCAAGTTCCGGGTGTGTGTAGTCAACGCCCGTATCAATCACCGCGACGGTAACTGCAGTGCCAGAAGCAATGTCCCACGCGGACAGGGCGTCGATGTCAGCTCCCAACGTACCCGTCACTCCTTGCGCCGTTTGCCCCGTGTTCTGAAGCGCCCACGAGTTTGCAAGCTCTACACTGGTTGAAGCGAGTGTCTCAATAGAGCGAACGTAGTTTGGTTCTGCGTATTCAACGGCAGGATTAGACTCAAGCTCTGCGATTGCCTCTGCTACCGTTGTGTCCTCTGCTGTTTCTATGACCGCCATATTCATGCCCTCAATGACGTCCACCGTTTCCATAGAAAGCGATTCCACGACAGTGTCCGCAGCTTGCTGGTCGCCGTGGTCTTCTAGGTCAATCTTTGATTCTTTGTACTTAACAATCACTTCACCCTCCACATAGGTGCCAGGAAGCTCCTCCACTTCTTCTGCAGCTGGCGGCGCTGGCTCTTCTGATGGGGTAAGTACTTCTGTAGGGGTTGTTACTGCTTCAGTAGGAGTTTCTACAACGAGCACCTGCTCGGGTACTTCCTGCGCAACAGCAAAAGCAGGTACGCCACTGATAAGCACCATAAGCATGAGGGCAAGCGCGCGCTGCATAGTAGGTACAGTATAGCGGAGCTTGGGCGGGAAATGAAAAGACCCCTTACGGGGTTTTCATTTGTGCGCCAGGTTGGATTCGAACCAACGAAGGCAGTGCCATCACGTTTACAGCG
>CAYITJ010000005.1:46878-50416 GCA_964366435.1 uncultured Candidatus Saccharibacteria bacterium | reverse complement strand
TGAGGTCGTACTGCGTAATTTCCTTTCTTGCTTCACGCGCAGCCAAGATTGCACCCTCGTTCATGAGTGAGTAAAGCTCTGCGCCAGAGAATCCAGGCGTGCGCTCTGCGATAACTTCCAAACTTACATCAGGACCAAACGGCTTCTTGCGTGAGTGCACGGTGAGGATTTCCAAACGGTCCTTTCGGTCTGGCAGGTCAATGGTGACGCGACGGTCAAAACGACCAGGGCGAAGAAGAGCTGGGTCGAGCACATCCGGACGGTTGGTTGCGGCCATCACAATCACCTTCTCGGTTGGGTCAAAGCCGTCCATCTCCACAAGGATTTGGTTGAGCGTTTGCTCGCGCTCGTCGTTCCCTCCCCCTACTCCCGTGCCACGCACACGGCCCACAGCGTCAATCTCGTCCACAAAGATAATAGACGGTGCGTTCTTCTTTGCGAGCTGGAACAAGTCGCGCACACGTGATGCCCCTACTCCCACAAACATTTCCACAAACTCAGAACCAGAAATAGAGAAGAATGGCACACCTGCCTCTCCCGCAACTGCGCGAGCAAGGAGTGTCTTTCCTGTACCCGGAGCACCCATCAAGATGATGCCCTTTGGAATACGCGCACCAATGTCGAGGAACTTCTTTGGACTCTTTAGGAAGTCCACGATTTCCATAAGCTCCTCTTTTGCTTCCTTTGCGCCCGCAACGTCTGCAAACATGATTCGCTGCGACGTGTCAGACGGATCAATCATGCGCGCCTTTGACTGACCAAAGGTAAGCGCCTGCATGCCTCCCCCCTTCACCTGGCGTGTGAGGAACCAGAATAGGAATCCGATAAAGAGAATCGGTAGAAGGATTGGGGCGAGCGAGAGGAACCAGTACTTAAATCCTGATTCATTCGCAATAGTAATTGCCACCGCCGTAATTTGCTCAGGTGTTGCTCCATAGCTCACCAGTGTTTCGGGAAGGGATGCGCTTGGCTCCTTCATGGCACGCTTGGTGGTGCCGTCCTTGTACGCAAGTTCCAGGTTATCACCCTCTACCTTTATAGAGGTGATTACTCCCTCCTTTACGCTAGTTGCCACCTGCGAGAGTGAGATGTCCTCCTTTTCCTTACTCGTAGAGGTGAACAGGCTGTATGCACTAATAAGGAGGAGGAAAATAAGAACGGTTGAGAGGAAGTTCCCCGCGAACCCAGGCCCCCCAGGGAGGAACTGGCTCTTGGCACTACCCTTCTTTCCCACTACTTTATCCTTCTTGCCCGGCTGTTTTTTAGATGGAGTTGGCATATATGGTGTAGATTCACTATACAATATTCGCCCTACCGTGGGAATTCCTGCGTTTTGCCCTAAGTGCTACTATTCCCTACATGGCATCTCTTATAGAGAACAAAAAGGCGCGCCTTCGCTTTGAGGTACTTACTACCTATCAAGCAGGACTTGAACTTCTGGGAACAGAGGTGAAGTCGGTGCGCACCAAGCTTGGCAGCCTGGACGGTTCGCGCGTGATTGTGCGTGGTGGCGAGGCATACATTGTGGGCATGACTATTCCCCCGTTCCAGGCAGCAAACGCACACAAAGGATACGACCCAGAGCGTACACGCCGCCTGCTGTTAAAGCGCCCAGAAATTGCGGAACTGCTGGATGCAGAAGCAAAGAAGGGATTGACAATCGTGCCACTTGAGGTGTATAATAATGGGAGATACCTGAAGGCAAGCGTTGCAATTGTGCGCGGCAAAAACAAGGCAGATAAGCGCGAAGATATGAAACGCGCGGATGCCAAGAAAGAAACTGCGCAACTGTTGAAACGTTCTGTATAATTGAAAAGACGAATATCTGAAAGTGACAGTCGCCAACAGAGGAGAGAAAGATGGCGAAAGCACCGAGTAACACAAAGACTGAGCTTCTGCGGCGCCAGGCATGGCGTCGCGAACGGGAACTCGGCCAGGACCCCAACTTCGGTGAAATCGGCGAGGACGACCCCAAGGACCACGGGCTGATGGACTCCGAGAGCGTGTTCGCTGACGAGGGCGACGCGCCTGTGCCGCTCGACAAGCTTTTCCGCTAGCTTCCGCCGGCTTCACTTCGGGGAATTTCGGTGGTCGCTGTACGCGACCACCAGATTCTCCTCACTTTCAGGTATTTGTCTTTTGTGCGGGCCGCTCGCAGTGGCCACTCGATCTCCTGATAGAGTGGCCACTGGGGGTGACCGGCTTTGACGGTCTTGTACTTTGAGAGACGTGCGACGCGGTGGAAGTATGCTGACCACCTAAAAACGTATGCAACTAAACTTGCCAAGAATTCTCTTGCAAGCGTGAAGGATACCGTTTCTCCATATTTCGGAGTTAAGGACTTCGCGTTCGCTTACGCGTAAAAGCCTCGCGCTTTCGCCTGAGCGACATCTTATCTATCCCGGGTTTCGTAGCGGGTAGGTAGGGTGGAATCTTCTACGGAATCGGTATCTAGGGCCTCCCTGCCCCAGGCTTAAAAGATGGGATTGGGTGCGAGTGGTTTCGCTTTTGTTTTTACACTCACACCGACACTTCAATAGAAGCTACGCGTCGTAGACTCGCTCTTAAAGCAAGATTCGGACCGGAGTTCAACTCTCCGCACCTCCACCGACTATGCTCATTTTGAGCATACCCCTCTATGGGAAACTTGCTGAAGAATTGGAAAACCGTCCTCGAGGCGGTTTTCTGATTTAGCGAGACCCTTCACTGACGCAACCGTGTAGCAATTGTTAGTCGAAATGCTGCTATAGTTTGCACATGATGATTCTTCCGCGCATCTCTCTTAACCCAGAGTCCCGTGAGCGCTTGGTTTCGATAGTGCTTCGATCAGCAGTAGCTATCGCATTCATATATCCACCCATAGCGGCATTTATGAATCCAGACGCATGGCTTGGCTTCATTCCCCTATTCATCCGTGACGTGGTGCCCGATGACGCTCTCTTCCTTCACCTATTCGGCATCAGCGAACTGCTCATAGCTGCGTGGATACTATTTGCAAGGCGCATATTCATACCAAGCGTTCTCGCGTCCACCTACCTTCTCGGCATTCTTGCACTTAACTGGCAGTATGCGGACCTTTTGTTCCGCGATATCTCAATTTTGGGAGCGTCCGTTGCCCTTGCTCTCCGCAGCAGATAGCGTTATAGACCTGGCTCTTCTATACGAAGACCAACATTTGAAATACCTGTTGGTGTAATGGCATCGATAGTGGAGACTTCTTCAAACGTGTGCGCGTCGTAGATGTATATCTTGTCCCCGCCCCATACCGCAACGTACACAAATCTGCCGTCTCTTGTAAATTCAGGATGCACGGCACGTTTCTCCGGCATGGGCACGATTTTCTTAATGACCGTGAGAGTTTCGACATCAATGACGTCAATTTCGTCCTGCTTGGTGCCGAATGCCGTATCAGTCCAAACATACGGGTACGATGCATCTGGATACCGCCGGACAAGGCGGCCCGGGCCCCCCGGCGCAGGAGGCGGGGGGCGCGGCCCGGGCCGGCGGGCGGGTGCAGTAGGAACGGGGTGGGGTGGGG
>CAYITJ010000005.1:29952-46868 GCA_964366435.1 uncultured Candidatus Saccharibacteria bacterium | reverse complement strand
CATACGGGTACGATGCATCTTGATACCCCCGGACAAAGAGACCCGCACCCCCCGTCTCAATAAGCTTCTGAACCTTTCAGGTCCGCATATCGATTGCAGTAATAACGTCTTGTTTTAGTGAAGGGACAAATATTGTATTGCCCCACATGGCGCCCGGCCCTGTGTGTGGAGTCTTTCCGACACCCGTAACTTCGGCCGTCACTTCCCAGGCTTGCGTATCGAGTACCCATACGCGATCAGAACCTTGGACTGCGGTGAGGAAATAGTTGCCGTCTAGAGTAAGGAATGCGTCATGCAGTATGTCGCCCTCTTCCCCTATATCCCAGAATTGTTGCGTGACCGGCATGCCGCGTTTCTCCGTATCAATGACCCAAACACTGCGCGCGTCCTTGAGAGAAACTATGAATTTCTCGCCACGCTCGACTAAGCCTCCTGCCCGAGAGGCAGTAACACCATTCATGGTATCGACAAGCGCAATACGGGTCACGATAGAAAGAGAGCTGGCGTCTACGATGACCACCTCGCGTGGCTCGTAGTTCCCTACGGCGATGTATGTACCGCTATCGGTGATAGCGGTACCACGGGAATCAGTACCGACCCGAACAACACCGACAGGTTCAAGCGTGCGCAAGTCTATCTTGGTAAGCCATCCATCACGAGAAATATGATAGACAAATATTCCATCAGGAGAGAACACTTGCGTATGCACCAAGCTCCCGATATCGGAAACGCGCCCGACAGGCGTATTAGTCTTCCCGTCTATTACTAAGAGGGAACGATTGTCGCGCTCCATCACAATCATGAGGTCAAGCGGATTCCAGGTTCCTCTCTCGACGAATAGAGTACTGACCGGAGTGATGGCCGCCCCCAATTCTGAGGAGGCACCCGCAAGTTCCTTTGCGCGTACTTTTGATTCCTCATCCAACTCCCCTATCCTGAAGACCATCATGCGGTCTCTGATGGTGGGGCCATGATTCTTGTGATAGTTGGCACTGCCGTCTGTCCCGCAGGAAAACATTGCAGGATGTTTTTTGCTTTCGGACGTAAGATCAAACACGAATCCGTCGACAACAAGCCAGCAATCCTCAGGAGTGTTGTGTGTGTTCACTTCTTTACGCGTGTATATACCCTCAGGGTTCTTAACAGAGAAGATGGTGTTCTTGATTGTTTGGGAAAAACCAAACGCTACTGCGAGTGCCGTTATGAGAACGGCAACAATAATCTGGCCAGGTGAATAACTATCTTCGGGGAAAGTGGTACTCGTCGCATCATTACCTGTTTCCATGGTGAGCAAAGTATAGCAGGCAGGAGTTCTAATCTTTTCTATACTTTCGACGTGTACTTAGGAGCGTATTGGCTTTGGTTTACTCATGGCGACACCCAGTCGTCCACTACGCGTAGGAAATGTGAGGAGCTGTTTAGTATCAGCGAAGTTCTAACCTGGAATAACCAATTCCACACAACTGCGAACCGCCTCTGGGCGGTTTTCGCTTTTATGTGGAGGTACAGCAAGCAAACTGCTTTGCCTGTTCGACTATTTACATTTCGTGATTTATTCACTATTATACTGCTATGCATATCGTGAGTGTCATTGCTCAGAACCGTCGTCGCCAGCCTCTATTGAGGTTGGTTTAGAGCATTTGTCATTCCCCCACGAATTCTCCAAAGCGGCCTCAATCATGAGGCCGCTTTGCTATCCAAACTATGGAGAATGGATATGACTACCACTGTTCTTTCAAAGAAGACGCGCGGGAATGCATTCGTGAAAATCTCTGGGGACGAATACCTCAATCCTGCCTTTAGAATCTGGGTGCGAGAATTGGCGAGCCGTTACTTCGTTGTTATATGTGTAGGAGGAGGAACGCAGGTAAATGAAGAATATGCGCGCCGAGGATTCCCAGTGAAAAAGCACGGACCGATGGGTCGCGAGGCTGAAAACCTTGAACAGCGTCAGGTCGCTCGCGATGTTCTTGAAGCAAACCAAGCCGCTCTCCAAGACCGGCTGGCCGTTGAGGGTATTTTCGTCACCGTGGAGATTCCCGTTCTCATGATCGGCACCGTACTCTGTCACGTAAACGGCGACCAAATGGTGCGGAGTGCCTATTTGGGCTTTGAAAAACTCTTCGTCATCACGACGCCTGAACGTCTGGAGAATAAGCGGCAACAGTTCTCGGACCTGTCGGAGCGCGTCGAAGTGATTGCCTTTCCGCACACCTAACACCAATAAAGGACTGAACAGGGCGCTCTCATAGAGAGCGCCCTGTCTTCATTCTCTATCTCAGTGGAAGAAATAGAATTAGATACTATTCTTCTCGATTGCCTCAGTAAATAATTCTGGCTCAGGAGGATGGTGAGCATTTAGTGCTTCAATAAAGTCTTCCTTTGGCAGCAGGAAGCGTGGATTATGTAGGCGCTCGTCCCCTATCGTTGAGTGCGTACGACCCTTATAGTCGTGCGCGGGAAACACCGAGGTAGTGTCCGGAAGCATACCGAACACCTCGTGGAGCGAGGTGTAGAGTGCTTCACTGTCCCCGAGCTGGAAGTCGGTGCGCCCGGTGCCGCCAATAAGCAGCGCGTCGCCCGCGAACACCGCCCCATCCACAAGCAGTGAAATGCTTTCGTTTGTGTGTCCTGGTGTTGCAAGAATGCGTAGTTCAGTGCTGCCGAGAGTTATCCGCTCGCCACCCTGTACGGGCATATCGTTTAGTTTAGACGGAGCAAGTGCGTGACGCACAACCTGTGCACCTGTCGCCACCTTGAGGGCAGGAGCTAACGATACGTGGTCCGCGTGCGTGTGTGTCTCTACTATATAGTGCAAGGATGCACCCCGCTCTTTAAGTGCGTTTAGATAGTCCTCCTGCGCAATTTCTTCGGAAGGATCAACGAGAGCAGCCTCTTTAGTTGCCTCGTCCAGTAGAAGGTACGAGAGGCACCCACGAGAGGAATGAAAGGGATAGATAGTCATAATCGCTAGTTCTTTTTGGTTGGCAACTTTGCTGACTGCCACGCAATAATGCCGCCCGACACATTCTTTGCATGCGTCATGCCAAGCCCGTGGAGAGTGCTTGTAGCCATTGCGCTCCTGCCACCTGAGCGACACATTACATGCACAGACTCGTAGTCTTTCAGCTTGTGTGCCTCCACTTCAAGCCGGTCGAGCGGTATATGGAGTGCACCTGGCACGAACACTTCTGACACCTCGTCATGGGTGCGCACATCCACAAGAGCGTGTCCGTCACTCCCGAGCGTGGCGTGCGCCTCTTCCACGGTCACGTTCTTTGGTCCAAATGACATTCCAAACATAGATATAGGTGATTATGCGAGCGTAAACGCGGTGCTAATAATTTGATCCAGACTCTTCTCTAGGTGTGCCTTGCTCTTTCCTTCGCGCACACACGCCTGTGCATACTCACGAGCGAACGCTTCACCGAAGCGCTTCAGTCCATTAGTGGCTGCTTTCAACTGATATAGCGTCTGGGTACAGTCCTCAGTATTCTCTGCCTCTATGGAACGGCGGAGCGCGCCAATCTGTCCCTCAATACGGTTCAACCGCTGCACGAGTTCACGTGATGCTGTGGTGGATTTCTTCATATAGACCCAGTGTACCACATACCCCCCTGGGGTATGTGGTACTGCACTCTTACCCTGCCTTATCCTTTTCCGCGCTGTGTGTGTCCACTCACTCCGTTTACGCGCTTATGGTGACGCTCTTCCATGTTGCGGAAGGCTCGCATATTCCCTCCTCGAATGCGCAAGAAGAAGAATCCGACGTCAGCAAATCGTATGAAGTCTTGTTCAACTTCCTCAGTACGCTCAAGCAACGTAATAAGTTCGTAGTATTTTGCTTTTGACTCCAACTCTTTGCGCGCAATAGTTCGTATCTCTTCCATCACTCGCACAAAGGTGGCGTTTGGTGCGTCGTGGACGTTAATACTGGCCTCCCAGCCCTGTGAAAACGTCATACACTCCTCGGTGCCATTTACCTCGTAACAAAGATGTCTCTCTTGTTCAAATCCCATAAGCGTCGCATAGGACCAGCTCGCCATATTCTCCGCATCAATAAGACCCGAGAGCCAGTAATCAAACTGGTCACTCTTGAGTCCAAAGTACCTGCGGTAATAACTGAGTGCCTGCTCGCGCGAGGAGACTTGAGTACGGTCGTGAGAAATAACATCGTAGCGGGTTATGCAATGCATAGCGACGTCCACCATCTTGTTCTTCCTGTTAATCTTTGCGGCTGAATACCCCACCATAAGCGCAATAGCGAGCGTGCCTACGGGAAGCAGTGAGTGCAGTATCGAGGAAATCTGCTCTGCGAGTTGTGAAAGCATACGGATAAGATTATTACGTACTACTTACACAGTACAACGCCTCCGCAGTCACTAAAGTCACAGTATCTAGGCACTGATTGGAGACTGGTCTTATTTCAGTCCTGCCGCGCACGCGGCATTCATAATGGGAGTGAGGCGGTCCGCGATTTTCTCGTACCCTGCTTCGTTCGGATGCACCTGGTCGCTCATGTATTTTGAGTTGGCAATGAGCCCCGAGAGGATATTTGGGACAAACGTGACATCGCGCTCTTTTGCCAACTCCTTAAACATTGGTGCGTACGGGTCGCTCGGGAATCCACCGAGCACACCAACCAACACTACCTGCGTCCTGCCACCTGCCTGGAAGCGTTCAATAAGCGTTGCCAAATTCTGCTTAGTCTCTGCTAGCGGTGTCTTTCTAAGCGCATCATTACCGCCAAGAAGGAGAATGACGATGTCTGCCCTACCCTCCACCTCTTTCACTCTCGCCAACCCGTCCGTTGTTGTGTCGCCGCTCTTTCCATAATTTAGAATCGGCACACCTATGCGAGCAGACAGCTTTGATACAAAATCTCCCCCTTCTCGCGCTCCGTACCCCTCTACGAGACTGTCGCCAAACGCAATGATTATCGGCCTCGGCACTACCGTATTGCAGGACATTTGCGCGTTTGAGCTATGAAAAAAGAAGAATCCGGCCGCAGTACCCATGACCGCGGTCACAATCACTGTTCCTAAAACTATATTCTTACTGTTCATAAGTATCATCGCTCCATAACAAGCACCAATCGCGGCTCTCCCTCCCCCCAATAGTTCTCGTGACGGGACTCAACCTTGAATCCTAAAGACTCGTAGAGTTGTAACGCTGGGTTCTCAGGATGCGTCACTAAATCTATGCGTTTAGCGTCCTGGTGTTCGTCCAGCACCCTCTGCAGCGCCGCCTTTGCGATACCCTTACCCTGGAACTCAGGGCGAACAACTATGCCACTTATGTATAAGTGATTAGGACTTTTCTCTTCGTAGGAAATACTTCCAACAATGTCTTCCCCGTTCTTGAGTAGGAAAACCGAGTTGCCTTGCAGCTCTTGCTTCCATTCTTCTTCTTCAAGCATAGGAGAATAGGTTCTTACGCCTCCAATACTCTTCTCAATCTCTATAAGCGCATCAATATCCGCTTCAGTTGCTCGCTCAAGCGATGCTGATATTTCTTTTTTCTGCTCAAGACCTTCCATATATAGGATTCTACCCCAATTTGCCCAACCCTCCCCACTCCGGAAAAGTCGGGGTACAATGTATACGTATGAATATCAAGAAACAGCTCACCGTCGCCTGGGCGCTCGTCGTCGTATTAGCCTTTCTCCTTGTCGTGGCTCTTTTCTTCCTTGCTAACCCGAGGGGACAAAAGGACACGAATATCTCTGCGCAACGCGACCTCGTGCGCGAATATTGCACCAAAACCGACCAGGACAGCAAAGATGCCTGTGCTCGCGAGCTGCAGGACCTAAGCGATATGCTTCGGGACTTTAGCACCGGACTTACCAAAGACGCTACCGTCAAGGGAAGTATATAAAACGAGCTAGAAAGTAGGCCCCAGAGTCGCACGCGACTCTGGGGCCTCGCTTGTTTATCTGGCATTGGTGTGCTAAAATAACCAGTACCTAAGCCAATACACTTGAGTACTACGGAACGAACACGCATAAATCGGGAAATCCGCGCAGAATCTCTGCGCGTTGTCGGTCCTGAGGGAGAAAACCTAGGAGTTCTCTCGCTTTCTGAGGCGCTTGCAGCCGCAGAGCGCGCAGGGCTCGACCTGATTGAAATCTCGCCAAACGCGGTCCCCCCGGTTGCCAAGGTCATGGATTATGGTAAATTTCAGTACGAGCAGAAGAAGCGAGAAAGCGCTGCCCGAAGCAAAGCCAAGGTCTCTGAGACTAAGGAAGTACAGATAAAGGTGGGCACTGGAGAGAACGACATGCGCCTAAAGGCCAACAAGGCCGCTGAGTGGCTGGAAGAAGGCCACCGGGTGCGTGCTGAGCTCTTCCTCAAGGGTCGGTACAAGGGAATGGATGAAGCCTTCCTAAAGACCCGCCTTGAGAAGTTCATCATGCTGATTCCCTACCAGTACAAGATCGCCGAGCCAGTAGCAAAGGCCCCAAAGGGATTTGCGGCCATTCTCGAGCGAGAAGCCAAGGTAAAGCCAGCGAGTGCGAGTATCGACAAGACCCCAACACCAACACCATGAAAACCAACAAGTCATTCACGAAGCGCATAAAGGTGACCCGCACCGGCAAATTGGTCGTGCGCAAGGCCGGCCAGGACCACTTCAACGCAAAGGAGCGTGGTCGCACCAAGGCAGTGAAGAACCGCCCGCAGTCACTTACCGTGACCAACGATGTTATGCGCCGTTTTCTTGGTGGTCATGGTGGCAGCAAGAAGAGCGCAGCCGCAAAGCAGGCTATCGTGGTAGTGGAAACTCCCGCTTCTGCTGAGTAATTTCTGTAAATTAATTAATTCTGTATGGCACGAGTAAAAGGAGGAGTAGCGTCAGCGAAGCGCAGGAAGAATATTCTTCTTCGCGCAAAGGGATACCGTCATGGTCGCTCTACCAAGGTGCGCCTAGCGAAGGAGTCCCTGGTGCACGCTGGCAAGAATGCGTTCAACCACCGCCGCGACAAGAAGACGGTATACCGCCAGCTTTGGATTGTGCGCCTTAACGCCGCCCTTCGTGACCTTGGTTTCAAGTCATACAGCACGTTTATTGCCCAGATGAAAGCAAAGAACATCGGCCTCGACCGCAAGGTACTTGCAACATTCGCTGCAACCGAGCCTGAAGTATTTGGTCGCATCGTAGACCAGGTAAAGGGATAATCACTTCCCTTCCTAAAAACAAAGCCCCGCTTTCGCGGGGCTTTGTTTTTTACTGAGAGATTTTCTTAGCGCCTTGTTTGGTTACCTCCCATACCTCCCCTTTCGTAGGCGCGTAGGCGGTGGCACCAAGGTATCCGTGGATGCGTTGCGCTAGGAAACGAGAGGACGCGGGTTCACCGAGCGCTGTAAAGAAGGTCTTGGTTCGCGGCAGAGCTCCCTTTGCAAACTCCATAAGCCCGTCGCGATCAGCGTGCGCACTCCAGCCCATGTAGCTGCCAATCTTTGCGCGCACTTTCACTGGCCGACCGTCGATCTTCACCATCTTGGCACCACCTTGCAGTAGACGGCCCGGAGAACCTGGTGCTTGGTATCCGACAATAAAGAGCGTAGTGTCCGGGTCTGGAAGATACTTCTGCTCCCAACGTCCAATACGGCCGCCATGACTCATACCTGCTCCCGCCATAATAATCTTTGGATTTGGTGCCTGCTCAATATCCTGGGAATCTCCTCGCGAGAGGGTCTCTTGTAGAGAACCGAAGGAGAAGATGTCCTTCTCGCGGGTGAGCTCAGAAGCCACCTTGTCGTTAAAGTATTCTGCGCTCCACTTGCGGTATACGTCTGTGACATGGATAGCGAGTGGTGAATCGAGAAATACCCCAATACGCGGCAGCTTGCCCTCGTCCATAAGGTTTGAAATCGTATAAAGCAAAAGCTGCGTGCGTTCAATGGAGAAGGCTGGCATCAAAATCACGCCGCCACGCTTAATTGCTACATTTAACTGCTCGCACAGCTCTTCCTCCCTATTCGCGCGCCCCGTGTTCACTCGGTCGCCATACACACTCTCCATAATCATCACGTCAGCGTCAGGAATTGGCTCTGGGTCCTGCAAATAGGCCTCCCCAGTGGCACCAATGTCGCCCGTGATAGCCAGCGTGACACCCTCGTCGTCTTTGATTCGAACCGACGCAGAGCCTAGGATGTGGCCCGTGTGACGCAGAAATATAGAGAGTCCTGGCGCCACCTTGTGCTCGGTGTGGCACTTCACAATCTCTACCCGTGCCATAAGCGCATCAATATCCGCTTCGGTATACATTGGCTCTCTATTCTCTGACTGAGCCTCCCTGGTCAAAATAGCCACAGAATCACGGAGCATCAGGTCAGTTAGGTCGGCCGTTGGTGCTGTCATAAACACTTTGCCCTGAAACCCTTCACGCATGAGCTTTGGCGCGCGACCAATGTGGTCTAGGTGCGCGTGCGTAATCACCAGCGCATCAATACTTGGTACATCATACGGAAACGGCTCATACATACAGGACTCACACATATCCCTGCCCTGTTCAATACCACAATCAACGAGCAACTTGCCGTGTGAGCCCTCGACCAGGAAGTTAGAACCCGTGACGGTGCCTGCAGCACCTGCAAATGTTACGCGGAGCGCCATATAGTGTAGCGAGCTAGTATGTATGCAATAGAACCGCCAATCGCATCGTTTAATACGTCAGTTGCCGTATCAAAGATATAATCAGCCGGTCGCGGAATGCCAATGAAGGCCTCAAATACTTCCCAACCGATGGCAATGAAAATCATTCCAGCAAGGAAGTAGAGCGGACGATAGCGAAACAAGAATGCGACGAGTAAACTTGCAAGCGCAAACCCGCCAAGTATATGCATGGGCACGTCTAGCCAACGGTAGGTCCAGTACAAATACTCTGCACTCGCCACATTATGAACGAGCGCCAGTATCGCACAGGAAAAGAGTGCTAGAAGGAACCAGTACAATCGCATTGCTACTACTCTAGCATGAGCAGAAACGAAATTACTCGCATCGCTGCGAGTAATTTCGTGGAGTCGCCTCTATGTGGCAACTCTTTTGTGCCACGTGGGTGTCCGCACCGCGTTCGTTAGTTCAAAAATGAGCACTCGAGCGCGTGAATATAGGACTCCCGAGAATGAAGCAAGTTGCATTGCGAGACGACTCCGTAGATAAGTATACGACACCCCTGTACTAGCCATGTGGAAAACGTAGATCCTCAAATATAGCGACGCATCGCTATATTTGAATTAGAAATATGGACTTACGAAGTCCGTATTTCTATCTGGTTAGCAAGGTAATCAGAAAACCGCCCATTTTGAGCGGTTTTCTCCTCTTAGAGATTGTCAAAAGGGCTCATATACGAGGCGCGGGATGGCTTGCGAAGTAGACGTACTGGATAGTACGGCGGATGAGCAAGACGGGACCCGCAACGATGTAGATGAGTTCTTTTGGCAGTCTCTCCACTATTCCATTACGCCATCGAGATTAACATCGTACAGAATCTCATCCTGCACGTGTCGGTAGCTGTACAGGTCAGACTCTGGGAACCACATGGCAAGCTCCTTGTTTGCGTTCTCCGGCTCGTCCGAGCAGTGAATAAGGTTTCGTACTGCGCGGTCGTCCACTGCGCAAATAGCGTATGAATCAATCGTAAGGTCACCACGAATAGTACCCACGTCGCTTGTTGCAGGCTCGGTCTCGCCTACGATCTTCTTCACTACTGCTACCGCCTGGTTACCTTCAAGCGCCATCATCACAACCGGGCTTACGGTCATGTACTTCACGAGCGCGCGGATGATGTCCTTTCCGTACTCAATAGGCTCTTTGTCGACTGACATGCCTGCAGCAGCACGGTCCTCAGCAATCTTTGTTCCCTTTTTAAGGAACCACGCATCGTCCTTGTCGTAGTGCTTCCAGAGGAGGTCCTCAGGAAGAACGGCCATTCTCATGCCGACAATCTTGAGACCAGTGTTCTCAAAGCGACGAGTAATTTCTCCAACGAGTCCGCGCTGTACGCCGTCCGGCTTCACAATCACGAAGGTTCGCTCTTTCTTTGGGTGGGAAGGATTTGCCATAGATTTAAAATAAAACGCCGTCTGGCGGTTGTATGGGCACACTATAGCAGAAACTTGTCAGTTTGTACCTCAGGCGTTGACTCTCGCCTGGGTGAGTCTATACTGCGGCCAGTCTCGTTTTTTCCTTACTCTGACAGCACTGGAGCTGCAATGCTGTATGCCGACCTGCCCGAAAGCGCCGAAATCGTCCGTTCCAGACGCGAGGGCGACCTGACTGACGCAATTTCCTTGGCGATTGGCCCCGCCACCGAATGCATAAGGTTCGCCATTGCCTATGACGGACCTTCGTCCTGCCGCGTGTTTCTGACCGATTATGAGACCCGTGAAGGAATCGTGCTCGACCGAGGCTTTCGTAAGCCGACAGAAATCGCAGCGGAGCTGGTACGCTACACGACCCCACGACTCGGGGCCGAGACCGCACGACTTCCTGGAAACAGACCTGAGAACACCGAACCTGGCTGGTCGATCCGGAAGATTCAGCTCAACGGCCATCCGGCCATGGTCGCCACAGCTGTCTGGGTTCCCAAGTGAGACCACCAGCTCGAGCTAAGGAGGCCGTCCCATGGGACGGCCTTTTCCTTTATATACCCTCGCTCGGACGACGAGTGACCACGATGGTCTCATCGTCCTCAACCAGAATGGTGTGTTCAAAGTGCGCAGAACGGGAACCATCACGCGTGCGATAGGTGTAGCCGTCTGGAGCAATTACTACGGAGGCCTTGCCAGCATTTGCGATAGGCTCCAGTGCGAGCACCATACCGCTTACAATCTCTGGACCCGTACCAGGGTGGCCAGCGTTTGCGATAAATGGCTCCTCGTGGACGTGCTCGCCCACGGCGTGCCCTCCGAGCATCTTCACCACAGAAAAGCCCGTGCCCGCGAATGCCTGCTCTGTGGCGTGTGAAATGTCCCCAATACGATTACCTGGCCGTGCTACAGCTATAGCAGCCTCCAGAGCAGCCTGTGTGGCGTTCATGAGGTCATAGGACTCCTTGCCAACCTTCCCAACCGGTACCGTGATGGCAGTGTCAGTAATAAAGCCCTTATGGGTAAGACCAATATCAAGGGCAACGATATCGCCCTCTTTAAGTACACGCGGGTTCTCGTTTGGTATACCGTGCACCACCTCCTCGTTTACTGATACACACAGCGTCGCAGGGTACGGGCGCCCTCCCCCTTCGGGGGTATAGCCCTTGAATGCGGGCTCGTCTCCTCCTTCGCGAATAAGCCGCTCAGCCTCTTTATCAAGCAGGTCCACAGATACCCCAGGCGCCACAAGCGCTGCCACTTTCTCAAGCACAATACCAAGTCGGCGGCCCGACTCAATAATGCCCTCACGCTGCTCTGGAGTCCGGACTATCATATATCAAGCTTAGCAGCGATTTCCTTCGCCACCTCCTCCGGTGAAAGTTTTCCATTGATATCGATAACGATGCCCTGCTCACGGAAGTACGCGAGTGCAGGACCTGTCTCGTCAGTGAATTTTGTGAGACGTTCCTGAATCTTCTCTGTTGCGTTTGAGTCTGGACGGTCCTCGGTCTTTGCGCGCTCTAGCATGCGACGCACCACCTCCTCCTCAGAGACCTCAAGATTTACCACAACGAGCTTGCGTCCAAGCCACGCAATAATTTCAGAGAGATGGAGAGCCTGTGAGTGGGTACGCCCAAACCCTTCGGCGATAATACCCACGTGCGCATCAAGCTCAAGCAGGTTTGATTCAAGGAGGTAGTCTGCAAACCAGTCCGGCAAAAGCGTACCCTTGTCGTACATTTCGCGTACGCGTGGAGAAAACGGTTCTGAGCCGTCTCGTATTTCCTTAATCAAATCACCAGCAGAGAGGCGAATCCAGCCAAGCTCCTTTGAGAGAATCTTTGCCTGTGTCCCCTTCCCTGACCCTGGTCGCCCAATAAGAAGCACTGTGTTGATAGGTTCCATATATACCGTTATAGTTCGCTCATACTATCAGCAAATTGAGCGCTCTGCATTTTTATGAAACCAAAGGTAATCACCATCGCTGGCTCGCTCGGGAGTGGCAAATCAAGCACTGCAAGCGGAGTTGCAGGAGCTATTGGGTACGATCGATTTTCTGCTGGGGATTTCCAGAGGGCGACTGCGAGCACACTTGGCCTGACGTATGACGAATACCAGAAGGTCGCCGAGCAAGATCCTAAGTATGACCGAATGGCAGACGATGCACTTATTGCTGCCGGCAAGATAGACAACCGTGTTATAGATGCCCGCTTAGGCTATCACTTCATCCCAGATTCTTATAAAGTATTTCTCTTTCTTGAGCCTGCTATTGCAGCAACCCGAATTGCAAAGGATGCTGAGGTGAACCCAGCCCGACTAAAGGAATCCGTAGACGGCATAACAAGTATCGAGTCAGTTGTGGCGAGTATTGAGGAGCGCCTAGCAAGTGAAAAGCGTCGCTACCACGAACACTACGGAATTAAAGATCTGTACGACCCGAAGTACTTTGATCTCTACATTGATACCTCAAAGCATCCTCTTCACGAAGTAGTGGGAATGGTTCTCAATGGATACCGAACCTGGCTAGAGAGCTAGACTGTATCACGAGCGCTTAGAAAATGGTCTTGGATACAAGGCGCGACGAGAGAATTTCTGAAGGCGTACTAGAGAGTACGGTGGAAGAAATTCTCGACGGAGCAACGCCGTAGACGAGGCCAGTTTGTAAGTGCGACTAATACTCGCGAAGCGATGCCTGCGCATCCACCTTGCGAATAAGGTCAAGCACCACCGTAACCGCGATGAGAAGTGCAGTACCACCAACGAGGATGGCAGAAATGCCCGTAATACCCTGGATGATGAATGGCGTCACCGCGACGAGTCCGAGGAATACGGAGCCAGGGAGCGTGATGCGAGTCACCACCTTGTTGATATAGTTCTCTGTCTCGCGACCAGGACGAACACCAGGAATGAATGCACCTGACTTCTGTAGGTTCTCTGCAACACGATGTGGCTCGAAGGTGATGGAAGTGTAGAAGTAGGTAAACATCACTACAAGCGCAAAGTATGCAGCGCCGTAAGCGTATGGGTTTGCAGCAAAGGCATTGTAGCCGTTTAGCACTGCGTCCATACCAGCTACCCCGACAGACGAGAGTGCCGTGATAATCATCTGCGGAAGCAGAAGAAGTGAGAGCGCGAAAATGATTGGAATCACACCCGCCTGAAGAAGACGAATCGGCAAGTAGGATGGACCTGAAGAGCTCTGACCACGGCTCGTACGAGCGTAGTTGATAGGAATAGAACGCTCTGCCTCTGACACCATAACCACAAGGAAGGTGACGATGAGTGCGATAACGGCAAAGGCTACGTAGGCTGGAATGTTTGCAGCTGATGCTGAGAAGATTGCCTGCCCAATACCAGAAGGAAGGGACGCCACTATACCTGCAAAGATGATGAGCGATACTCCGTTTCCGATACCAAACTCGGTAATAAGTTCACCAATCCACATAAGGAGCATGGAGCCGGCTGCCACGAGGAATACGTTAAGCGCGAACGCAAACGGCGAGAGTGAAGACACGATACCCTGGCTCTCAAGAAGAGAAAGAAAGGCTACTGCCTGAAGGATAGCGAGCGGGATAGCGATGGCGCGGGAAATAGCGATGAATCGGGTACGGCCTGCCTCCCCCTCTTCGGTGTACATTGCCTTCACCTGTGGGAATACCACAGTTGCAAGCTGCATGATGATGCTTGCGGTGATGTAGGGACCAACACCGAGCATCACGAGCGATAGGTACGAGAAACCGCCTCCCGAGAATACAGAGAGGAGTCCTAGGAACTGGTTGTTATTGAAAAACTGCGCAAGCGCGACGTGATCAACGCCTGGAATTGGCACAGCGGCCAAGATACGGAACACCACAAGTGCAGCGAGAACAAAGAGGATGCGATTGCGCAACACCCGGTCGCCGAAGATAAGCCCTAGTTTGTGTGTAATCTGCTTAAGCATTGGATAGGATGGAGCCTCCGGCTGCCTCTACTGCCGCCTTAGCGCTTTCTGAGTAGGCGCAGTCGGAAATCTTTAGGGCCTTCGTAAGGGTACCAGTTCCAAGTACTTTCACATAGCTGATGCGTCCACCGCGTGCACGCACGAGCCCCTTCTTGTAGAGGGTCTCTGGATTAACCAGGTCGCCTGCAACAAAAGCGTTCTCAAGGGCTGAGAGGTTTACTGCCTCATACGGAGCCTTAACACGCACAGTGCGTGAGCGGTTCTTTCCGTGACCACGAAGCTTTGGAAGCTTCTTGATGAGGTCGCGCATCTCAGGACGCTTCTTGTGTCCTGCACGTGCGTTCTGACCCTTGGTACCACGACCAGAGGTCTTACCACGCTTACCACCACGTCCTACACGAGGAGTTGTGATGCGCGGGGTCTTTGGAGCGAGTGTGTTTGACTGCATAGTAAAAGTGATTAGCGGGCATTCGCAAGAGCGTCAACGGTTGCGCGAGCAATGGTGAGCTTGTTCTTGGTGCGGGTTAGAATCTTTGCGACTACATCAGTGACGCCAGCGTGCTCAAGCACGATGCGCATAGCGCTTCCTGCCACCACACCACGTCCTGGAGAAGGAACGATAGTAACAATAGATGATGAGTTCTTTACAGAAACATCGTGCGCGATAGAGCCCTCCTTGGTGCGCTTTACCGTCACCATGTGCTTCTTTGCATCACGTACGGCCTTATCAATAGCGAGTGCAGTATCTGCTCCCTTTCCAAGACCAACGCCAACACGACCCTTCTTGTCACCAATAACAACGGTCACACTGAAGGAGAAGCGGCGTCCTCCTGCCATCACACGAGCCACACGGCGAACATCAATCGTTGCCTGCTCAAACTCGCTGCGCTCGCGAGGGGCGCGATCGCGAGGGCGTCCGCCTGGGCCTCCTCGACCACCTCCCTGTGGACGGCGTCCACGAATAGCGCCACGAGTATCAGTCGCGGGTGCTGCTTCGGTTGCCGGAGCCTCTACAGGAGTCTCGGTAGTTGCTGCTGGGATAGTCTCGGTGTCAGTCATAAATAGTATTAGAACGTAAGCCCCTCTGCACGTGCAGTGTCGGCAAGCAGTTTAATTTGTCCGCCGTACTCGTAACCACCACGGTCAAATACCACGGTGTCGATTCCAGCCTTCTTGCTTGCAGCAACGATTGCCTTTCCGACAGCCTCTGCCTGAGCTGAAAGCGCACCGCCGAAAGCCTTGCCGTGTGCTGCTGCTAGTGTCGCACCAGCAACGTCATCAATGACCTGCGCGCTGATGTAGCGGTTTGACTTAAAAACCGCTAGGCGTGGACGGGTTGCTGTACCAGACACACGTGCGCGTACGCGCTTGTGGCGACGATCGCGAAGTCCTTTCTTTGTGAGTAGTGTAGTAGCCATAAATCAATCTTATACAGCCTTCTTGCCCTGCTTGCGGCGAATAACCTCGTTATCGTACGCAATACCCTTTCCAAGGTATGGCTCGGGTGGCTTGATTGCGCGAATCTCCGCTGCAAACTGTCCAACCTTCTGCTTGTCAGCACCCTCAATGGTGATGGTGAGCTTCTCAACCTTTGCCTCAAGTCCCTCTGGGATAGTCAGGGTAACTGGGTGAGAGAACCCAACCGCAAAGACAAGGTCACGACCCTTAAGCTCTACCTTGTATCCAACACCCTTCATGATGAGCACGCGCTTGAATGGAGTTTCAACACCCATCATCATGGAACGAGCGTGTGCTGCAAATGTCCCCGTGAGAGCGCGTGCAAGCTTTGAAGACTCAGCTGGTGCAATCACAAGACCTTCGGGAGTCACTGCAATAGTGATGCTTGGGTGGATTGGCATTGAAAGCGTTGCCTTTGAACCCTTTACTGAAAGTACGCCACCATTGGTGTCAACCGTAACCTTTGCGGGAATGACGATGGGCTTCTTTGCGAGGCGAGAGAGTGAAGTAATCATACGTAACCAATTACCAAATCTTGAAGAGTTCCTCACCTCCGACATGAAGTCGGCGAGCCTCGCGATCAGAGAGAATTCCCTTTGGCGTAGACATGATGCGCGCACCCATGCCGTTCTTCACGCTGTGTGTGTCTACTGCTCCTGCGTAGAGACGGCGTCCTGGCTTTGATACGCGCTTCACATCCGTAATCTTGCTGTCGCCAGCATCGTTAAGCGCAAGTGTTACCTCAAAGCTGTATGGCACCTTGCTCTTCCCCACTTCAGAAAGATAGCCAAGCTCCTTAAGCTTGTATGCAATAGACTCAACATGCTTTGAATACGGCACCACAACAGTGTGCTTGCCGATTGCGCCAGCATTCTTGAGGCGAATAATGAAGTCTCCTACGCGGTCAGTTACCATAGTACGAAAATTACCAAGAAGCCTTTTTAACGCCTGGAATCTTCCCCTCGCGAGCGAGCTCGCGGAATTGAATGCGAGAAAGACCGAATGCACGCATGTAGCCACGAGGGCGACCAGTAACGATGCAGCGGTTCTTCACGCGGATTGGAGAAGAGTTCTTTGGCAACTTCTGTAGACCCTCCCAATCACCTGCAAGCTTGAGAGCCGCACGCTTTGCAGCGTACTTCAGTGTGAGCTTCGCCTTCTTGGCGTTGCGGGCGATTTGTGAGGTTTTTGCCATAAGAATTGATTGCATTCTTTCTGACTGCGCTCGCTCACAAGGGGAAGGACTACCTCCCCCTTGTTCACTCGCTTGCCAGTAAAAAAAATAACTCCGGAGAGCCGTTCAAGTAATCTATCAGTAAGTATATAGGCTGTCAAATAAGGGAGGGGCTTCAATGACAAAGGCCCGGGCTCAAATAAGCGAATAAGTGACGCCCGGGCCCAAAGCCCAGGTAAATGGTGGTCAA
>CAYITJ010000005.1:10414-29942 GCA_964366435.1 uncultured Candidatus Saccharibacteria bacterium | reverse complement strand
TTTAATATTGGGGTGGGTTTTTATCCCACCTCCCCGGGTGTCACTTTACTATTTTTGGGCGCCCGGGCCCGAATGCCCAGGAAATGGCTCTACAACAAGGCGAAAATCACCTTCAACTCCGAGGGCCACGGGCGCTGCGCCTCTAGACGTTGCGCGTACAGCCATCGAATGCCTTGCACCTCCCTCACGACGAGGTAGTGCAGGTTACCCTGCTGGTCAGGAATCGGGTCGGTGTAGATCAACCCGACCGGCTCCGTACCCTTCTTCGACGCCCAGAGGTCGAGCGCGAAGGCGAGCGACGCCCGCTTCGCGCCGATGTTGGCGAGGTGTCCGAGCACCACAGTCTCCCGGACCGAAGCACCGACGCGGAAGCCGAGCTCCTGAAGGGATGCGTGGCCAGCATAGCCCGACTCCTGGTCCACCGATAGACGGTCTCGTTCGTCGTCCGCGGCAATGAGCATAAGGAGTTTCCTCGCATGCACATCAATCTGGTGGTTCGGGTCGCTGAAGTGCAGGAACTCGGACACATGGTCCTGGTTCGAGCTGAGCGCATACATGATGCGCTTAATATCGAGAACATCCCCCATAGGGCCTCCTTACTGAGCAGAGGTGCGGAATGCACCAGTGAACTCCTACTCCTTGAATAACACGGATTAAACAAAAGTAAAACCCCAGCAGTGCTGGGGTTTTACTTTCAGAAATACTGCTTACGCAGTCTTAATTGGAAGTCCAAGAAGACGAAGAAACGCCTCAGCCTCTTCCTTAGTCTTTGCGGTGGTCACAAAGGTGATAGCAAGACCGAACACGTCCTTCAAGTCCTCTTCTGAGGTCTCTGGGAAGATAGTGTGGTCCTTGATACCGATGGTGTAGTTGCCCATTTCATCGAACGCACCTGCTGAGAGTCCACGGAAGTCGCGCGTACGAGGAAGTGCGATGTGAATGAGCTTGTCCACGAAGTGGAACATGCGCGTAGAGCGAAGCGTAACCTGGAATCCTACGATTTCACCCTGACGCATCTTGAACTGAGCAATGGACTGCTTTGACGCGCGTGGCGCTGCCTTCTGGCCAGTGATACGAGCAAGACGTCCCTCAATGAGAGCCTTACGATTCTTGTCGGCCTTTCCTACTCCCGTAGATACCACCACCTTCACAAGGCGTGGAGACGAGAATACGTTGGTGTAGCCAAACTGACCCTTGAGGGTATCGAATGCCTTACTCTGCTTTTCTTTGGTAATCATTGTCATAGATACGGTGGTTACGCGAGTTTGGTGCCGCTCTTTACGGTGACACGGGTACGCTTTCCATCAACCTCCTCGCGCTTAACGCGGGTACCCTTCTTCTCCTTTGGGTCGTAGACCATCACGTTTGAAATGGCCATTGCGCGAGGGCGCTCTACGATGCGGCCAGACTGACCACGACCGGTACCACGTAGGTGGCGCTTTACGATAGCTGCGCCCTCAACGACTACCTTTGCCTCAAGCGGAAGCACGCGCTCAACGACGCCGGTCTTACCCTTGTCCTTTCCAGAGATAACCACAACGGTGTCTCCCTTCTTGATCTTAAACTTTGCGGTCTGCTGACCCATGCTTGCCTTTGACATATAGATAGAGGTTATACAACTTCAGGCGCTATGGATGCAATGTTCTGCCATCCGCGGTCTACGAGGTCGCGTGGTACAGGACCGAATACGCGGTTACCCTTAGGACCCATCTCCTTACCCTGCTTCTCAATAAGCACGACAGCGTTGTCATCAAATCGAACGTAGATACCCGAAGCGCGGCGGAAGGCCTTCTTCTGGCGAACTACCACAGCCTTGTAGATGTCCTTCTTCTTTACGGCCTTGCGTGGCTCTGCAGTCTGTACTGACACCACCACTACGTCGCCAATCTCAGCGTAGCGACGCTTTGAACCACCAAGCACCTTGAACACGCGCGCAATCTTTGCGCCTGAGTTGTCTGCAACGGTGACGATACTTTGTGGTTGTAGCATAAATAATGGTGTTACTTGGCGAGCTTGAAGGACTTACGCTTAGAGATAGGTGCGCAGGCCACGATGGTAACCTTGTCCCCCTCCTTAGCAGTGTTGCCCTCATCGTGTACGAGGAACTTCTTGGTCTTCACCTGGAACTTCTTGTACTTCGGGTGCATGACGTAGCGAGATACCGCAACGGTAGCCGTGTCCTTCATGGCCGTCTTTACGACGACTCCCTCAAAATGCTGTGGCTGTGTGGTGGTCTTTTCCATAGTAATTAGTTGGTCTTCTGTGCGGTCATCTGGGTCAAGATGCGTGCGATATCCTTGCGAGTCTTGCGTGCAAGAGATGCGTCTGCTGGACGTGCTCCTGCTACAGAGAAACGAACCTTGCGGAGCTCTTCGCGCTTCTCTCCAAGGAGCGTTGAAAGCTCTTCGGTGGTCTTTTCGGTTAGGGTGAGTTTCTTAGACATACACGAAGAGTTAGCGGGTGACAATAGTTATCTTCATAGGAAGCTTTGCTCCAGCGCGGCGAATAGCATCGCGTGCCTTCACGTCCTCTACACCATCCATCTCAAAGAGCACGCGTCCTGGACGAACTTCAAATACGAAGCCCTTCGGATCTCCCTTACCCTTACCCATGCCCACCTCAGCTGGCTTTGCAGTCACTGGGCGGTCTGGGAAGACGCGAATCCACATCTTGCCAGTCTTGCCACATGCGCGGGAAAGCACCTTACGTGCAGCCTCAATCTGGTTGCTGGTGATGCGTCCTGGCGTGGTCGCCTTCATTGCGTATGAACCAAATGACACAGTGATGCCACGGGTATCAGGACGCGCGAGCTTCTCAGGGCTCTTGCGGGCGGTCTGCCACTTGCGGTGTTTTACTTTCTTAGGAAACAACATACGCGATTATTTAGACGAAGCGTTACTGCGAGGAGCTGCTGCAGACTCTGCGAAGGTCTCGCCGAGGTAAATCCACACCTTGATACCAATCACACCGTATGGAAGGTATGCGCGCTCCTGGGCGTAATCAATGTTTGCACGGAAAGTCTGAAGCGGAATACGTCCCTTCTTGATCTGCTCGGTGCGGCTCATGTCAGCGCCACCAAGGCGACCAGACACTACGATGCGCACTCCCACTACCTCGCGGACAGACATTACCTTCTCAACGGTTGACTTCAAGACGCGGCGGAACGTCATGCGCTTCTCAAGTCCCTCAGCCACCATGTAGGCAACAATAGCAGCGCTGGTCTCTGGCTGACGAATCTCCATGATGTCGAGCTTTACGGCACGACCATGAAGTGGAGATGCCTTGCGAACAACAGTGGTAAGCTCTGCGCGAAGCTTGGTAGCATTCTCGCCTGAACGACCGATAACAAGTCCTGGACGCGCAGTGTGCAGTATTACGCGAATCTCAGCTGCAGAGCGCTCAATCTCAATATCAGCAACGTGCATTGAGCGAAGGCGCTTCTTTAGGAAGCCACGGATAGCCGCATCAACCGCAATGTTCTCGCGGTAGCTCTTCTTGTCTGCGGCAAACCAGCGACTCTTCCAGTCGCGAATGATGCCGAGGCGGTGTGCGTAAGGATGTACGGTGTGTGTCATGGTAAAAATTATGCACTTGGCACAGATGGGTTTTCTACGGAAAGCGTAACGATAACGTTACTGCGGCGCTTGCGAATAGGAGCAGCACGTCCCATAGCGCGCGGCATGTACTTCTTGATCATGCCAGCACTGTTCACCTGGATGTTAGCGACGCGAAGCGCGTCCTTATCCTCTCCCTTAGCCACGCCGTTAGCAACAGCGCTCTCAATAAGCTTCTTGATAGGAAGCGCGGCGCGCTTTGGAAGGAATGAAAGTGCAGCAACCGCATCAGTCACCTTCTTACCCTTTACCATGTCGGTCACGAGGCGAACCTTGCGTGGAGACTGGTTATAGGTAGCAAGCTCAGCGCGAATCGCCTTCTTCTCTTCTGCCTTGCGAATAGCGGCCGGAGCCTTGTGTGTGCCAGTAGATGCCATACGTTATTTCTTCTTAGGGGCGGCAGGTGCAGCCTTAGCAGCCTTTGCAGCGGCGATCTCAGCAGCCTGCTTCTTCTGCTCGAGCTGCTTCTGCATCTTACCTCCGTGACGAACGAACTTCTTAGTTGGAGAAAATTCGCCAAGCTTGTGACCAACCATGTCCTCCGTGACGAGTACGTCTACGTGAGTCTTGCCGTTGTGTACCCCGAATGTGAATCCGAGGAACTCAGGCGCAATCTGACTGTTGCGAGCCCATGTCTTAATAGAGGCCGTTTCAGACGGCTTTTTGCCATCAACCTTCTTAAGAAGCTTGATGTCGACGTATGGGCCTTTTTTAAGGGAGCGTGACATAGATAGACAATGGAAAGCCCGCCAAGCGGGATAGGTAAAATCTATATTAAAGCGCGCCTGGTGTCAAACTTTGGGTGCGTAGTGGGTGGAGAGAAACGCCTACAGAGCGCCTTACCCTCCATAAAGCACTGCCGACGTGCTACGACAGGGGTATACTTTCTTATATGACCGACCGCATAAAGTACTTCCTTCCCGCAGCAATCTTACTCGTCATTGTCTTGGGCGGTGTCGTTTGGTACATGATGAGCACTCCCGCACCTACGCCGAATTTCGGCACTGACACGCCAGTGGCGCCTGCAGAACCCATTACCGTCACCGACGAGGCCACGTACTACACTGTGACAGCGCTGTACCCGAGCGAAACACCCCTTAAAACCTCCGCAGGGACCAGGGCCGACCAGGCAGCTGTTTCGGCCATGAAGACCTTCGTAGAGCAGGAAATTGCCCGATTCAAGGACAATGGGAACTTTGCCAACCTCTCACACGACGACGTACAGATGCTTGGTCTAGATCAGCGTAAGTATGAACTTGGTATTGAGTACAAAACATACGCGAGTAACGCCACACTTACCTATGTGTACCAAATGTACATGGACACGGGTGGAGCCCATCCAAATGCGTTCTACCGAACATTCACCTTTGATTCAAAGACTGGCGTGCAGCTCACTATGCACGACCTCTTTGCCGAGAATGCGCCGTATTTAGAGACACTGTCCTCCTTCTCTCGCAGCAAGCTCCCTGCATTTATTGCGGAGCGCGGCGGGGTCTCGGTATCTGAAGTAGACACTGACTACATCAATAGCGGCACTATGCCAGTGGAGGATGCGTTCCAGAACTTCTACTTCAAGGACGGAAACTTGGTGCTCATCTTCCCCCCGTACCAAATCGGCCCGTATGTGCTGGGTATGATTGAGCTTCCTATTCCAACAAATGAGTTGAGAGACTTAAGACCAGAATATCGGCAGTAACAGAGTTACTGCCACACAAAGACTAACGGGCGCTCCTTCCGGAGCGCCCGTTCGCTTATGCAGCGGATGGATCGGTAATCGTGACAATAAGCTCTTTCGGGAAGTAGCACAGCCTCTTATGTCTTCCTCTCAGGTCGCCTGCCCGGCGCAAGCCGCCCAAGCGCGTGAAGTCGCGCTTGTTGGCCAGGGTTTCTTCCGAGTATTCCTCCCCTCGGTTGGCTTTCCGTGACACCTCCAACCGCTCGAGAAGTTCGGTTGTCACGGGATGAGCCTTAAACGAATCCCCCTTCCCAGCCAAGGAGAGCCGAATTGATCTCTCTCCGATATGTACCGGATTGAGCGGTACCTCCTCCCTGGTTCCGTCCGTACTCTTTAGGAGTACGTCGGGTACCGTCACGACCTGTACTTCTTTGCCGTAGTGGTAGACCTCCACCTTGGCTGAGACTTGGAAAATCTGAGCCACGATGAAGTCAGGTTTGGGGAAATAGTCCCAGTCATCTTCCCACTGGTTCCGCTTCTTTGACTCAAACGAGCCACGGCCGTAAAGCTGCGTACGCACACTGGCCGTTGTTATGACCAGAAGTCCTTCGGGGAGTGGCTCAAATTGAGTTGCTGCCACACTCCCAAGGGGCATCCGGTCTACAGTCCTGAAAAGAACCTTGCGCTCCATGATATTCCCCTTTCAGGAATAGGTTGAACGTTGCCCTAGGTATATAGCAAAAGCGACACGCGGTCCAGGGCAGATTCCCTGGACTGCGTTTTACTAATCCCAACGAGCGGACTAGTCCACGAAATACTGATTTAGCTCCGTAAATGGCATATCGTAGAATGCGCCCGGAGCCCAATCCTGCATACGTCCGTGCTTCTCTTTGTCCCAATACCGCGCGTGCTCAAAGCCAATGAATGCTACGGCAGAATAGCGTCCATTCTCTGCTGTTTCGGGTGTGGCAATAACTCGGTGGCAGAGTGCTCGCAATTCGCACTCGGCACGCTGCTGCAGCCCCATACCCGCGAAGAAGACGGTCTCGTCGTGCGCAAGAGGAAGCGACTGCCACTCCTTCGTATCAAAGGAAAGAGACTCGACGCCATCGTTGCTTTCATAGAGATGCAGCGTGAAGCCACCCTTGTCTACATGCGGCGCCGCAAATTCGTCGCCTGGCTCTCGTCCACCAAAATAATGGAGAAATCGTAAGAGCCACTGAGGCTGTCGCGCCATGACATCGTCTGCGAAGCCCTCTATTTTGTATCGCTGCTCCACTGCCTCTGCAAAACTACGCAGCGTGTCGGTCATCAAGCCGTTTAGTTTCAGAGCAGTATTCACGAAGTGAATCGTTACGGTAGGGTCGACCAAGAGCGCCTGTTCACGAAGCCAATCAGCAACTGAAACACGTAGATGAAAATCCTCCTTTAAGTCTGCGCGCGCGTCGTTTAGCTTGAGCTCATACCCGTTCCCGCTGATATTTAAGTCGCCAGAATATACAAACTTCTGTTTCTGTTCAACTGGCAGTTCACAAAATGCTTTCCACGCAGCAACTGCCTCTTCTACTCCTTCGCGAAGGTCGGTCGGATACGGAACATAGACCCGGCCCTTCTCTTTCAAATCATCAATGGCTATATCGCTCATACCAAGTACTATACGTGCCAGGCCGCCAAACAAAAAGCCGCTCGTTGGAGCGGCTTTTTGTTATCCCTTCTTGCCGACTTTGCGACGTGAAACGATGTGCTTGTTTGAGTACTTCTTTGGAGTACGAGTCTTCTGACCCTTGCCGGTTGGCTTACCCCACATGCTCTTGGCACGGCGGAGTCCGCGACCCTGCTTACCTTCTCCACCTCCGTGTGGGTGGTCAACTGGGTTCATCGCAGTACCACGAACGGTAGGACGAATACCAAGCCAGCGACTGCGACCTGCCTTACCAAAGTTTGCGAGGCGCTGCTCTTCGTTGCCCACAGCTCCGATAGATGCCCAGCAGAGCTCGTTTACCTTGCGTACTTCAGAAGACGGGAGCTTGATCTGCGCGTAGCCAGCGTCGTGAGCTACTACTTCTGCGTAGTTTCCAGCAGAGCGAACAAGGCGTGCACCTGCTCCTGGCTGAAGCTCGATGTTGTAGATAAAGGTTCCGGAAGGAATCTTGCCAAGAGGAAGACGGTTTCCAGTCTTAATCGGCGCATTCTCTCCAACAAGGAAGGTATCGCCTACCTTCATGTCCTTTGGCGCGAGCACGTAGCGACGCTCTCCATCAGCGAACACGGTGAGTGCGATGAAAGCAGTGCGGTACGGATCGTACTCAATCGTCTCAATGCGCGCAGGAATGTTTATCTTGTTGTACTTGAAGTCGATATCACGAAGCAAGCGCTTGTGACCACCTCCCTGGTGACGCACCGTGATGCGTCCAGAGTTGTTACGTCCACCCTGACGCTTCTTGTGCGTGGTGAGTGCCTTGTGAGGCTTTACACCGGGTGTCAGTACGCCACGATATGTGACGACCTTCATGTTTCGACGACTTGGACTGGTTGGTTTGTAAGACTTCATACGTAAATGGGCTATGCGAAGCTGATGGTGTCTCCCTTCTTGAGAGTCACGTATGCCTTGTGGCGACGAGCACGTGTCCCTACACCACGACGTGAGCGAAGCGCTACCGTCTTAGCAGGAAGATTCACGAGGCGAACCTGCGCTGGAACTACTCCGTATGCGCGCTCGATTGCGTTTGCGATGTCGGTAGAGGTTGCTGCTGGAAGCACCTCGAAGGTGTACACACCGTTCTCAGTACCGATAAGTGCCTTCTCGCTGAACCACGGGCGCTTTAGTACGTTTGCGAGACGAGCGTCGTCTGCAGGAAGCACACCGCGAGCCTTTACAGGAGCCGCCTTCTTGGTTGTCTTCTTTGAGTTAGAGGAAAAGAGTGCCATACGTAGTTCGATTATGCTTTCTTGCCGAGGCGAAGCTGAAGAAGCGCGAATGCCTCTGTTGGGTTCTCAATAATGAGGTAGCGCTTGGTGACGAGGTCTACTGGGTTTAGGTTGCGCACCTCCTCAAGGGTGAGGCTGCCAATGTTGCGGAATGACTTCTCAGCAACGAGGTCCTTCTTTGAGAACGCTACGACTGCTGCATTCTTGCGCTTAGTAGCGAGGTCAGCCTTACCTGAAGCGTTTGCTACAGCCACGATGATTGCCTTTGCATCTTTGGTTGCTGGCGTTGCGAATGAAAGCTTGTCCACAAAGATAACCTCACCATCGCGGTGCTTGCGAGAGAGAATCGTCGCGAGTGCAGCGATACGCATCTTGCGGTTAATCTTTACAGAGTAGTCCTTCTCCGCGCGTGGACCGTGGGTCACACCTCCTCCGCGCCAAATTGGGGAGCGGGTTGATCCGTGACGAGCACGTCCTGTTCCCTTCTGCTTCCATGGCTTCTTGCCTCCTCCCGCTACTTCACCACGGAACTTCGTGTGTGCAGTCGTAGGGCGAGCGTTTGCCTGCATACCAGTAACTACCTGGTGTACGAGGTCTGAGTTCCAAGACACACCGAAGAGCTCTTCTGGAAGCTTAATGGTTCCAGCTGATGCACCTGCCATGGTGTACATGGTTGCCTCCATAGAGACAGCCTCTGCCTTCTTTGGAGCTACCTTCTTCGCGGTTGTTTTCTTTGCAGTTGCCATACGTATCAAAATTACATTGAAGTGATCTCCACCAATGCTCCAGGTGCTCCAGGGATTGCTCCTGAGATAATCATTTCGCCAGTCTGACCGTTTACCTTAAGGACCTTTAGGTTCTTGATGGTGACACGGTCGCCTCCCATGCGTCCTGCCATGCGCATACCCTTAGCCACACGACCTCCGGCGCGACCTCCTCCTCCGATGGAACCAGCCTCGCGCTCAGAGTGCTTCTGACCGTGTGAGCGGCGTCCTCCATGGAAACCGTGGCGCTTAACCACACCAGCGAATCCATGACCCTTAGAGGTAGACGCGATTACTACGGTGTCGCCCTCTGCGAAGGTGTCAGCCTTGATTTCGCTTCCAACGGTTAGGTCTCCCGCCTCAGTCTTGAACTCCTTTAGGAAACGGTAAGCCTTACCCTTGGTGTGACCAAGCTGTGGCTTAGCAACACGGCTTTCCTTCTGCTCACCGAAAGCGACCTGCACAGCAGCGTATCCATCCTTACCAGTAGCCTCCTTCACCTGCGTAACCACAACAGGACCCGCCTGCACAATAGTGCCTGCGTATACACGACCAGACTCATCAAAAATCTGAGTCATGCGGCCTTTGCGAGCGAGGATGAATTTCATGAGGTAAAAATAAATCGCGCTAACAATAGCGCGTTCCACCCTTTTGGGCGTCCCGGCCATTGGTCTGGCGTCCAAATGACGCCGTACATAGCAACTCAAGGACTATACAGGGTCTGTCTCTGGAATGCAAATGTTTGGGCCGCGAGCAATTAACTCGCGGCCTTCGCTGTTTTGGACCCCATCTTGGCTCGGTTCTTCTGTCGATATGGATTGCTGGCGAACTTACCCTTGCGCAGACCCTTCATATGTCTCCAGACCCGAACGAGAATAATTCCCTTTCGTATCGGTCTGACCACATACTCATCCTCAACAGCCTGTGTTGAGAGCATAGGCGCCCGTTCAGAGTGGGAATCCCCATCCGCGGGACCAAAGCATTCAGCAACATTTCCTCGTATACGATGCACGCGATCCACATCCCGTCTTGACTCCGCGGGCAACTTCCAGCCAGGTGGCTTCATCATTTTTTCACTCCCAAAAGACCAGCGCGTAGCATACACCCGAGCTGCATAAAACAAAACCGCCTCTTGCGGGGCGGTTTTGCTTTTATGGCTCGCCAATTACGCTTTTACTATCTCGTACGTAGAAGTCATCGTCTCAAGAATGACGCTGTTCCCGTCTAAACGCATTCCTTGAATACGACTCGTTCTGTTGCCATTCCCAAGAAGAACCTGTTCACCAAGAGTTAAATCGTTTACTAGCACGCCAGTCATTACTTCGCCTGGCTGAACTTGAGACGACTGACCTTCGACCACACCTAGCTTGCGCATCTTGACCATCTCTCCACTTTTCGGAACGACCGAAGGCGCTGCTTCAGGGCCACCAATTACTCCTTCTCGGTTTCCTGCGAGCTCTTGCTTCATCATTCCAGCCATTGCCTTTCCAAGACCTTCTCCCGTGCTCATATCGTATGCCTGTTAGCTAATGCGGAAAGCATAGCATAGCAAAACCGCCCCTTGCGGGGCGGTTTTGCTTTTGTTATCCGCTTGAATCCTACACCATCTTCACGTCGATGGTAACACCAGACGGAAGGTTGAGGTTGGTAAGAGCCTCGATAACCTTCGCGTTTGGCGAGAGGATATCGATGAGACGCTTGTGGATACGCATCTCGAACTGCTCGCGTGCGTCCTTGTGAACGAACGTTGAGCGGTTCACGGTCCAACGCTTGATCTCGGTTGGAAGCGGTACAGGTCCTACAATTTTCGCATCAAAGCGATTTGCGGTATCCATAATCTGCTTCACCGAAACATCAAGAATCTTGTGCTCGTAGGCACGCACCCGGATGCGTAGCTTTGGCTCCGCTGGAGCTTCGGCTGTAGCGGCCTTCTTGACGGTCTTTTTCGCGGTTGTTGCCATACGAGTAAGAATTAGATTGGATTTAGGCAACGATCTTCGTTACCACACCTGCTCCCACCGTCTTGCCACCCTCACGGATAGCGAAGTGCTGAGACTCCTCAAGCGCGATAGGCGCAGTGAGCTTTACCTTGAAGGTAACGGTGTCTCCCGGCATAACCATCTCCTTTCCTTCTGGAAGGGTCACCTCACCTGTCACGTCCGTTGTGCGAACGTAGAACTGGGGCTTGTAACCAGAGAAGAATGGCGTGTGGCGTCCTCCCTCGTCCTTACCAAGGATGTATACCTCGGCTTCGAAGTCAGTACGAGGAGCAACGGATCCCGGCTTCGCGATTACCTGACCGCGATGCACGTCCTCCTTCTTAGTACCGCGGAGCAAGATACCCGCGTTGTCTCCAGCCATACCTTCGGTGAGCTGCTTGTTGAACATCTCAATACCGGTAATGGTGGTCTTTGCAGTTGGGTGGAGGCCGATGATTTCAACTTCCTCTCCAACCTTGATAACACCGCGCTCGATACGACCGGTGATAACCGTTCCACGTCCTTCGATTGAGAACACGTCCTCAACAGGCATTAGGAATGGCTTGTCAGTCTCGCGAACTGGGTCTGGGAAGTATGAGTCCATCGTGTCGACGAGCTCCTTCACCTTAAGTGCCCACTCATCGTTAGCGTCAGTTGCCTCAAGAGCCTTGAGTCCTGATCCCTTGATGATTGGAGTAGTAGCACCATCGTAGCCGTTCTTAGAAAGAAGCTCACGCATCTCCTCTTCAACGAGCTCTACCATGTCTGCGTCCTCTACCATGTCCACCTTGTTGAGGAAGATGATAAGGCGAGGTACACCAACGTTCTTTGCAAGAAGAATGTGCTCGCGGGTCTGAGGCATAGCACCGTCAGTTGCGGCAACTACGAGTACTGCACCATCCATCTGGGCGGCACCCGTAATCATGTTCTTGATGTAGTCGGCGTGGCCTGGCGCGTCAATGTGCGCGTAGTGGCGGTTTGGTGACTCGTACTCAGAGTGGTGAAGATCAATCGTGATTCCACGAGCCTTTTCCTCAGGTGCGTTGTCGATGTTTTCAATCTTTTCAGCGCGAGCCTTGTAGCCTGCTGCTGCGTTCAGGTTGAGAACGTTAAGAATACCGGCAGTGAGCGTAGTCTTACCATGGTCAACGTGACCGATGGTTCCTACGTTCATGTGCGGCTTGCTGCGGTCGAATGCGTCTGCCATACGTTTGTAAATTACTGGTAGCTAAATTGTGTAATTTCGCTGCCGCGCCTGCCTGCCAGCCGGGGATGGCAGCAGGCGACCAAGGCGCAGACACGAACTTTCCGCGCAACGCCTTTCAGCCACCCTAGCCTCCCTGTGGAGAGTAGAATACTAAAAAGAGCGCCGTTCTCGCGTTACTAGTAAAAGTACCCGAGCGAATACCAAAGGTCAAGGCCCTTTTAGGCGCCCGAACTACAAAGGGGCGGCCAGCTGGCCGCCCCTGTCGTCAATTTATCGTGCGAAGCCGTACTGGCGGTGCGCGGACTGCCGCCTTGGGCCAACTTCGGCCCGATACGGCTTGTTACCAAGCTCTGGCCCCAAATACGCAGGAACTGGGGTGGGCTTTTCCGTCCGAACTCTCTTTGCCCTGCGCCGAAGCGGGTCGCGGCCCGGGAATGCCAGACGCACCAGCGCAATCGGCACGAAAAAGAACATGAACATCCGGTAGACCCGGTCACTAATTACCTGAATCATAGCTTCCTCCCTGCCTGAACGGGCATCCTAGCACAAAAACTCATCCCCCGGCCACGCTGTGGCCGGGGGATATTCAATGGCGCGACGCTAGCGCCACCCACCATTGCTCAGCTTGGCGCCCCGAATGGGACGACATCGAGCGGGAGTAGAACGCCCAAGCGAGCGTGGCGGTTTCGAGTAGGCTGGCTGCGCACCGCTCAGCAGAACCTTCTCCCGGGCAGTGCGTTCCAGACGATAGTCGTGCGGAGCGAGAAGTCCACCCAGATACTGAATGACCGTTTCTTCCGGCTGGCGCTCGGGACGGTCGTAATAGACCATCACGGGCACCTCGTCCAGAAATTGAATCCCCTCCCGAAGAAAGGGATTTGTCCCCGGCGCATGGATGACGATGACGCCCAAAGGCAAGTCATCCTCTCCATAGCCGAACAGCGCTGCAAGTTCTTCAGTGGTCGGGTCCATGCCCACCTCCCTAAAAACATTTCCCAGAGAGACCATAGCACAAAAGCCGCCATTTGGCGGCTTTTGTGCTATTTCAATGCAAAGTAGTAACTACTTGCGGCTTGCGATAATCTCCTGCGCCACGTTTGAAGGCACTACTTCGTAGTGATCAAACTCCATGGTCATGCTTCCGCGTCCTTCGGTCATAGAGCGAAGGGTTGTGGTGTAGCCGAACATTTCAGACAACGGTAAATCAGCAGATACTTTTTTATATCTACTAAAAACTGAACGTTATCTCTCTACTTTTAAAAGAAGCTTCTTCTTCCTTACTCCACTGCCAGACAGTGAATGTGGCAGTTGTAGTGGAGTGAGTTTCGGTAACATTAGTACCGAGACAACCTCTAAGACAATGGTCGTAGCTTTCGTTTTTTGGAAGTGTTGTTCCCGGAACAGCTTCTGCCGCTGCAGCCCCGAGCTTGTATGTGTAAATGGTGTCATCATCACCGACAATCACGGCGGTATTCTCACTGTATATCCAAATATCTCCAGGAAGCGGAGAGACGGAGAGGGTCTTAGAGTCAATAATATTTGCTCGCGATCCTGTGTCCTTTGGGCTAAGTACAGCCGCCACAATATATCGTTGTCCGACCCCAATTAGATCAACGCTTCGTCCTTCGTGCGCCTTGTCCGGTGCATATTCATTTCCAAGGAGAACATGGCCTGCAAACGCAGCAATTTTTTGCAATTCCGGAGACAGAGAGGCTGTGGGGTTCTGACCTTGACTAGGATAGGTGATGAACTGGGCAGGTACATTTCTAAGCAATACTTCAATATCTGATGGTTGTGCGATCGAAACTCCTTCGTCTGGGTGGTTTAACTCGGAGATGGGTGGATTGCTATTTTCAGCAAACTCTTCGGGTATTGGTGTTGTCGCGGAAGTAGGCGCGAGATACTGAATAGAGAAAATCGCAATTACTAACAACAAGACGCCGCACACCCCAACGCCAACTAGTCGCTTGTTCATTTTGTTACAAGTATACAGTAACACCGCCACCCTTTCGGGCGACGGTGTTCATGTGCTGATACTAAACAGTACTACTTGCGGCTTGCGATAATCTCCTGCGCCACGTTTGAAGGCACTACTTCGTAGTGATCAAACTCCATGGTCATGCTTCCGCGTCCTTCGGTCATAGAGCGAAGGGTTGTGGTGTAGCCGAACATTTCAGAAAGCGGCACCTTGGCGTTCACCACCTTGTTCATGCCGCGCTCCTCCATACCCTCGATAGCGCCGCGCTTTCCGGATAGGTTTCCAGTGATGTCTCCCATGAACTGCTCTGGGATAACCACCTCAACGCGCATGATTGGCTCCAGGATAACTGGCTTTGCCTTAAGAGACGCTTCCTGGAAAGCCTGGCTGGCTGCAATCTTGAAGGCGATTTCAGATGAGTCCACTTCGTGGAAGGAACCGTCGTAGAGGTCTACTGACACATCCACCATCTGGAAGCCTGCGAGCACACCGCGGTTCATAGCCTCGCGAATACCCTTCTCAATTGGGTTGAAGTACTCAGATGGGATAACACCTCCCTTGATGTTGTTGATGAACTCAAAGTGGTCCTCACGAGTAACGTTCTTCGCAACCTTTGCTTCAGGATCAACTGGCTCAAGGTGCTTAATCTTGATCTTCACGTGTCCGTACTGACCCTTACCTCCGGTCTGCTTGATGTACTTGTTGTCCACGTCAGCAGTTCCCATGATGGTCTCGCGATATGCCACCTGTGGCTTACCGACGTTTGCCTCCACATTAAACTCGCGCTTCATGCGGTCTACGAGAATCTCAAGGTGAAGTTCACCCATACCGGCCATAATCGTCTCGCCGGTCTCCTCGTCGGTCGTAATCTTAAAGGTTGGGTCCTCATCAGAAAGCTTCTTAAGCGCCATACCCATCTTCTCCTGGTCGGCCTTAGTCTTTGGCTCAATACGAAGCGATACCACTGGCTCTGGGAACTTAATCTCCTCGAGCACAATTGGATTAGCCTCGTCGCAGAGTGTGTGCGAGGTCTTGGTGTCCTTCAGTCCTACGAAGGATGCAATTTCTCCAGTGAACACCTGGTCCACTTCTTCGCGCTTATCAGCCTGAAGACGCACGATACGTCCCACACGCTCCTTGGTACCAGTGTTTGCGTTGTAGATGTATGAACCAGCAGACACCGTACCCGAGTACACACGGAAGAACGTAAGCGCACCCACGAATGGGTCGGTCTGAAGCTTGAAGGCAAGCGCGGTGAATGGCTCACTGTCGTCTGCCTTGCGCTCAATTTCCTCGCCAGTCTTTGGGTTGATTCCCTTTACTGGAGGAAGGTCGAGTGGAGATGGGAGGTAGTCAACCACCGCATCAAGTACGAGCTGCACACCCTTGTTCTTAAGTGCAGAGCCCGTGTATACCGGGAAGATTTCGTTTGCAATTACTGCCTTACGAAGCGTCTTCTTTAGCTCCTCAAGCGTTGGCTCCTGTCCCTCAAAGAAGGCGGTGAGCTGTGCCTCGTCGTGCTCAACAATACGCTCAATAAACTCTGCGCGATACTTCTTTGCCTCCTCTACGTACTGCTCAGGCACCTCGTTCTCCTCAACGTTCTCACCCATAGAACCAGAGAAGGTGTATGCCTTCATAGAAAGAAGGTCGACAACTCCTACGAAGTCTCCCTCAGAACCCATAGGAATCTGTGCGCGAACAGCCTTCTTTGAAAGGCGATCAAGAATAGACTGGTATGACGTCTCAAAGTTTGCACCCGTTCGGTCCAGCTTGTTGATGAAACATACGCGTGGCACGCTCGCCTCGTCAGCATAGCGCCAGTTAGTCTCTGACTGCGGCTCTACTCCAGCCACTCCGTCGAACACCACCACCGCACCATCGAGTACGCGCATGGAGCGCTTCACTTCGGCAGTGAAGTCGATGTGTCCTGGGGTATCAATAACGTTGAATCGGTATTTCTTCGCAAGGTCCTTCTTGTCTGGCTCGCTTGAGCGGGTCCAGAAACAGGTAATCGCAGCTGCAGTAATAGTGATACCGCGCTCGCGCTCCTGTTCCATCCAGTCGGTGGTGGTCTCTCCCTCGTGCACCTCGCCAATCTTGTGCTGGCTACCAGTGTAGAAAAGCACACGCTCAGACGTCGTTGTCTTTCCAGCGTCCACGTGGGCAATGATGCCGAAGTTGCGCACTTTCTCTAGGGGATAATCACGGTTCATAGATGGGAATAAATAAAATAAAAGCCGCCAGGGCGTTATCTACAAGATACGTAATCTAAGGACAAAAAGCAAACGGGGTGCTAAAGTCCATGTGGTCAACAGCACACAGGAGGCGGCCATGGAGCTGCGCCTTAATGCAGCAGTCGGAAGTAGGCATCCAGAACGCGAGTCCGGGGAGATTTTTCTCGGCTACTGCAACCTGGGAGGATTCGAGGAAGTCGGTCTTTCCACCAAGCGAGTCGGCACCAAGGTGTTCGACGACGACGGGATGGATGTCACCAAGGAAGCGCGGACTGGCCCCATCGGCACCGTTATCTTCCCTGTTTTCGCGAGCGCGCAACAACATCAGCGTCTGTTCCGGCGCTGACTCCGGGGCCCCGTCGTACGGCGGGGCCCTAAGTCTATCTATGCTACGAAAAGCAAAAGCGCCCTCTCGGGCGCTTCTGCTGTTGGCGATTTACGAAATTACCAAGCGAAGTGAGCGAAGGCCTTGTTCGCGTCTGCCATGCGGTGCATGTCGTCGCGCTTCTTGATAGCTGAACCTTCGTTCTTAGCAGCTAGGAGGATCTCCTCTGCGAGCTTATCAGCCATAGGCTTTCCCTTCTTTGCGCGTGCTGCGTTGATGAGCCAACGGTATGCGAGGCTGATGCGGCGCTGCTGTGGCACCTCGCGAGGAACCTGGTAGTTAGCACCTCCCACGCGACGTGAGCGTACCTCCATAAGTGGAGCAACGTTGCGAATGGCAGTCTCAAACGTCTCAAGTGGATCCATCTCAGCAGCCTTGATCTTATCAAGTGCATCGTAGACCACCTTAGTTGCGGTGTCCTTCTTACCATCCCACATAACGGTGTTGATGAAGCGCGAAATAGCTTCTGAACCGTACACGAGGTCAGGGCGGCGAGGATACTTGTTTTTTACGGGATGACGCATGGTAGTAGAAAAATAAAACTAAGCCTTAGGCTTCTTAGCTCCGTACTTAGAACGGCCACGGCGGCGCTTATCAATACCTGCGGTATCAAGGCGACCACGCACGATGGTGTACTGCACACCGATGTCCTTCACGCGACCACCACGAAGGGTGACCACTGAGTGCTCCTGGAGGTTGTGACCCTCTCCTGGAATGTAGGCGGTCACTTCCATACCGTTGGTAAGGCGCACACGAGCAATCTTACGAATAGCCGAGTTTGGCTTGCGAGGAGTCTTGGTTGTTACCTTTACACACACACCGCGCTTGAAAGGAGACGCGTAAAACGTTGGACGGTTTTTAAGAGTGTTAAAACCACGTCCAAGTGCCACAACCTTCGTCTTACGAGGAGTGGTCTTGCGCGCCTTCTTGGTGAGCTGCTGAATTGTTGCCATGTGTAGATAAAAACCCCCGCTTGGGAGCTCCATGGACTATATACGTTGGGTTAAATAAATGCAACCCGGCCGGGCTGGCTGCCAGTACTGAAAGAGACAGATAGTTGACTTTTTGTACAGTTTGTGCTAGTATAATAGTTCCCGCAACGAATGGAGGGCCACATGGCCTTTGACAGTACCAGTTCTTCTGACACCAAAACACCGGGCGGCAAGACCGCAGACCCGATCGACGTCTCGGTCGGCGCGCGCATCCGCATGCGCCGCCGGGAACTCGGCGTCTCGCAGGGCGTTCTCGCCCAGCATCTGGGCCTGACCTTTCAACAGGTCCAGAAGTACGAGAGGGGCGCCAACCGTGTTTCGGCCAGCATGCTGGTCCGAACCGCGGAAAAGCTCGAAACGAGCGTGGCGCATCTGATCGGCGAAACCGACGACCCGAGTGTGCTCGGTTCGCCCGAAACGGCGACTCAGCCCACGGAGGTGAATCGCTTCCTCATGAACCCGGACGCGCTCCGGTTCCTGCAGGCGATGAACAAGCTCCCCCGCGGACAGCGCGCCAAGCTCATCAGTCTGGCCGTCACCATGGCCGGCATGAACGAGCCCGAGGACGGCAAAGCCGCCGCCTAAAACCTGGGCGCCGGCAGAATATTGGGGGCGGTTCCGCTACGCGGAACCGCCCCTTTTCTTTTTTACCTAGCGTACGCCTGTGCTTCGCTCAATCATTTGTATGTCGTAGCGTTTAGCTAGCAGATCTTCCTCAGCGATTCCTAGAGAGCGCAAAAAGGTCAGGAGCGCCTCTCGAACTGGTTCAATTTCCTCCTCATGTTCAGCCATCTGCTCTACTTCTATAAATGTGCCCAGTCCGTCGACGTCATCAATACAAATCTCCCACGCATTGTAGTGCGCTGTAATGCGACTTTTCCGCACGGTCACCATTGGTTTGTACTTCAGGAACTGAAGCATTGCCTCAAGCTCGCTGCGTGAACTCACTGCAATTTCGTGCTCTACGGGCATGGCGTCTGGTTCGCCCTGGCGATCGGGGTTGTACTTAAGTGTAAGCACAATGCCGTTTGTGCCCTCACGAATACGCAAAAATACCGAATTGGTAAGGAACTCTTCCAAAGAACCTACCCGCTCTGCAAACACCACATCTTCCTGCGTGACTGATTCTGTAAATGCGCACCCCAAGTCCTCCAGTTTGGACAAAATCTCGTCTCTATCTCTAACCAGGGCCTTAATTTCTATCTCCCGCATACATCTATCCCACCAGAAGGTGGTAGCAGAACTGCACGAGCGCATAGAACGGCGCTGAGAAGAATTGCGTGAGGATAATAAGTACCAATACAAGGGTGAAAATACCACCCGCACGCATACGGTCTTCAAATCGAGCCATGGCCATGCTCATTTTGTACGGCACCAAGCCACGAAGCACGGTGTATCCATCAATAGGAGGGATAGGAATCAGGTTGAAAAGGCCCAGAGAGAGGTTTACTAGCACCACCACCGCGGCGAGACTCGCAAATTCGCCCATGCCCTGCGCCACCGCAACGCGAGCGATGATGGCAAAAAGCACCGCAATGGCAAGGTTGGTAGCTACGCCCGCCACCCCAACAAATGCCTCGCCCCAGCGCTGATTCTTGAGATTATACGGGTTATACGGCACAGGCTTAGCCCAGCCAAAGAGAATTCCTGCCTGAGTGAGTACGAGGACGGCCGGAATGATGACCGAACCAATAATATCTATATGTGGGAGCGGATTTAGTGTCAGGCGGCCAGCAAGTTTTGCGGTCGGGTCCCCAAGCGACTGCGCA
>CAYITJ010000005.1:0-10404 GCA_964366435.1 uncultured Candidatus Saccharibacteria bacterium | reverse complement strand
CACTTCGTGCAGAATAATGGAGAATATGAGCACAATGATGGTGAAAATGGCGGTTTCCATGAAATGGTTGCGGAATTACGTAGTGTTATGCTAGCATGCAGGAACTATGGCACGCGAATGCGCAGTAACAGGAAAGACAACTCAAGTAGGCGGACGGTACTCTAACCGTACGCGTGCTACGCAGTTCAACCCAACCGGCAAGGTGCGCCGCCAGGCAAACCTCCACAAGCGCCGTATTTTCGTAGCAGAGCTCGGAAAGACTATCCTTGTGACCATCTCTGCAAAGGGCATGCGCCACATTAAGAAGAACGGCGCACACGCTACGCTCTCCAAGGCTGGCGTAATCTAGAGGATCACGCACAGAAGCCTCATCTGCTTCGTTATGGGTCCCGGATAAATCTTTCACCGTACCTAATCAGTACGTCTCAAGATTTCTCCTTCCCATACCTCGCATCTGAATACTTCTGAGCGCGCTCTAAATGCAACACAAGGAACGGGCCGTGTCCTCAGGGACCCGGCTTTTTCTATTTCCGTCTCCAAAGAGTCGCTCCGTCGCTCACGAACGTTATGGTGCCTTCGTCTATCGTCGAGACCGTTTCTGCACCCTGATGCCCTACTCGCTCCAGCACTTCAGGTGCAGGGTGTCCGTATGTATTTCCCTTTCCTGCAGAAATCACGACCACATGTGGAGACACGGCTGATAGCCACAGCGCACTCGTCGAATACTTGGACCCGTGGTGCCCCGCCTTGAGCACATCACTTTGAAGCAGCTCACCCGACTCTCGAACCAACTCATCTTCTATCGTCGAAGGCATGTCTCCCGTCAGGAGAAACGAGGTGTCACCGTACACGACACGAAGCGCAATGGACGCGTCGTTGGTTTGTCGAAGTCGCGATACATCTTTGTTTGGATAGAGCACTTCCATGTATGCGTCACCCCCAAGAGAAATGCTCTGACCTGCGCGCGCAATGAACGCTTCGAGACCGGGCTCTTGAGCAACCGTCGCCACGAATCGATCGTACCCATCGGTGTCGCTTGCGAGCCCTGGCGTTAGTAACGTGTCCACGTCATACAACAACAGCACGTCAGGTAATCCTCCAATGTGATCTTTATCTGGGTGCGTCGCAACGACCATATCAATGTGTCTATCGAGTGGACCCATACCCTTTGGCAGTTCGCGTACCACGCTCCTGTCAGACCCACCATCAATGAGCACGTCTACACCTGTTGGGCCTTGGATGAGAATCGCGTCACCCTGACCAACATCAAGAAACGAAACCGCGAGCACTCCGGAGTGTTGCGTGGACAGAACTACGACAACCACCACATTCGCCACTGCCAGCAGTACTAGTACCAACGCTTGCAGCCATCCTCGACGTTGCTTCATAGGAATAAGTATAGAGCTCGCGCAAACCATAAACGCTAAGGTATACTCCAAACGTCTAAAACTTCTTACCTATGTACACCGCTAAAACATTTTCACTTCCCGAACTTACCGGTCTCTCACCAAAGCAGATCGAGGTGCACCTCGCGCTTTATCAGGGATACGTAAAGCACACGAATCTCATCCTAGAAAAGATTGAGAAGCTTCGCGAAGAAGACGCTACCGAGAACGCGTACCTTATCAACGAGCTTCGTCGTCGTCTTGGTTTTGAGTTCGATGGCATGCGCATGCACGAGTACTACTTCGAGCAACTTGAAGGAGGCGCGTCAGAAATTACGAGCGGCTCTTTCGCAACACTTGCAGAGAAGCGCTACGGAAGTTGGGATGGATTTATTGCTCACCTCCATGAGGTCGCGGGCACTCGCGGCATTGGGTGGGTGGTCGTCTACTTTGATGCGATAGCGAACACACTGCATACCGCGTTCGTGAACGATCACGAGCTCGGTCAGCTTTCGGGACTCCCGGTCATGGTTGCGATTGATTTATGGGAGCACGCATTTATGGTTGACTACATTCCTGCAGAAAAGAAGACCTACGTTGAGGCATTCCTTGGAAACATGAACTGGAACGTGGTTGAAGCGCGTGCCGCAGTAGTGGTGTAAGGAATCTTTCTGAACTACTCCGCGCTCCTTGAGCGCGGAGTAGTTTTGTTATGCTTCCAAACGAGTAGCGCGAGCAGCGCATACAAGACTACGACGATGATGAATGGAAACTGCGCAATGGTGTGTGCGGCAAGCGGAAGACCTGCACTCACCGTTGCAATTTTGATAACGAGCGAGAGCACGAGGTATGCAGGAAGTCCGGCAATAGGTGCCACGACAGGAATAATAAGTCCGACAACACCCGCAACAAATGAGAGAAGCATCGCGAGCGGTACCAGAGGAAGTGCGAGAACGTTCGCTGGCACCGCCACCAGTGACAGCACGCCTGTCTCGTACAGTAGAAGTGGCAGCACAAAAAGTTGCGCCGCAATAGTCGTGGCACACACTTCGCGCAGCGTTGTGCTCGGTATTCTGCTCAGTCGTTTTGAAACAAGTGGAGAGCCGACGATGATGCCAAGCGTTGCTGCAAATGAAAACTGGAACCCGGGGTCGTGGAGAAGCAGGTCGGGATTCCATACCACCATAAGTACGAACACGGCGAGCAAGATGCGCAACGCATCATACGTTCTGCCTGTGGCACGAGCGAACAGTGCGATGCACGCCATACTTCCCGCGCGCAGTGCAGAGGCTCCTGCGCCCGCAGAAAGAACGAAGAGAATAATTGTGAGCGCAGCGGTACTCGCCGCAACAACCTTCGGCGCTCGCTTCAACATTCGCAGCACTGCCTCCGCAACAATCATGACGTTGTACCCGGACAGCACCACAATTGGCAGCAGTCCTGAGCGCGTGAACGCTTCAAGCAGCTCTTTGCCGAGACCCTGTTTCCCACCGACCAGCATTCCCATGGCAAGCGACGCGGCTGGTTCTGGAATGGCGCGTGCCACACCAGCCGTAAACGCTTTGCGTGCATCAAAGAGCGCGCGCAGTACGCGCATACCAAGTGGCACCGACGCATCAACTCTTTCCACTTCTGCCTGCGGCAGCATGAGCAGAATGCCATCCTTGCGAAGGTACGCCGGGTAATCAAACACACGCCCACCAAGGGTTTCAAATGGCTCTGGATACGAAAGCTCGCCTGTGACACGCACAGAGTCTCCATAGGAGAGTGTTGGGTAGAGTGGTGCCACGACAAGCAAGCGAATGTCTTCCTCCTCCTTCACTACGCGCACAACGACACGTTGAGACACTTCGCGAATATCAGGGTCAGCGACCACCACCCCCTCATAGCTCACCACCTCCGCCACGTCCTCACGAAATACCAGCGGCACTTCTCTATCGGCAAACAGTACGCGACCACTCCCGAGTGCCACGAATAACAGGAACACTGACAGCAGTACGTACGATTGCGCGCGATACACACGAGCAGCTCCATAGAGCAAAAGTGCGAGTATCACAAAGAGCGCGAGCAGGTGCCAGTCATATTGAAAAAGTGAGCGGCATGCAATGCCGCTCACAAATCCGATTCCTCCCGCAAGTATTACGGTACGATTCATTGCCCTGTAAGCGTATGTTCAAATCGCTGCGAAATAAAGGGATGCGACACTCGTAACTCGTTGGCATCCCTTAAAATTTTCATATGCAAGGCGCGAGCGAGGACGACGGTGAGCTGTACGAGTCTGTACAGTGAACCGTCCCCGCAGTAAGAAACGCAGCAGATGGAAATTTTGGGGCATGCGCCCTAGCGGCCTCGGTCCATCGCCTCGTTCGCAAGCGCATCCGCTTCCTTGTTATCTTCTCGGTACACGTGTGTAAAGGAGAGCGATTTAAAATTGCGACCGACTTCCTTCACCTTCGCAGCAAGCGGAATAATATTTGGGTGCTTAATTTTGTACTCTCCATTCATCTGGCGCACTACAAGCTGACTATCGAGACGCGCCTCTACTGTGGCACCAGTACTACTAGTTCCAAGGAGTGCGTGCAATCCTTCAAGTGCCATAAGCACTGCGGTGTACTCTGCGATGTTATTTGTCGCGACACCAAGGTATTCGGATATCGTGACTACCTGTACTCCTTCTTCGTCACGCACGAACGCTCCAGCTCCTGCTGGTCCTGGATTACCTCGCGAACCGCCGTCAGCGTACAACACAAAATGCATGATGTTCGTAGTATACCAAATGCCTCCGTTTCAAATTTAAAACACTACCATATATGGTAGTGTTTCCGTTTTGCATTCGAGCTACTATCTGATACCGAGTAATCGCAGTCGCACCGGCTGTCCGCGCGAAAATTGATCGCGTTCCACAAACGCATGTAGATGCACTTCGCTCCCTGGTGAGAGTCGATCGGGGGCGCGACCTAAATCACGACGCGCAAAAAAAGCGATGGCCTCAAGTGGTCCCTCCTCTCGCCTGATATGCACACGCAAGTGTTCAGAAGATTTTCCAAACCACGCAATGCGCTCAATACGAACAGAGGAAAGCGCCACGGTTGGTTTTGGGTTTCCCATACCAAAGGGTGCGAGCATGTCGAGCTGCTTTAGCAGCGCATGCGTAATGTCGTCTGGAGAAAGATGAAGGTCAGCACGAACCTCATCCGCCCCCTGCGTCTTCACAAGCTTTGCGCGCGCCTCAATGAGGCGTTCGGATAAATCAAACACTGCCTCTGGCAGAACGGAGAATCCGCCTGCCGCGGCATGCCCTCCAAAGCCAGCAAAGGTGCCCGGTCGTGCAGCCTGCATCAGTTCCACAACATGAATATTCTCTGGACCACCACGACACGAGCCCTTAAGGGATTCGTTCCCTTCGCGTCCCCACAAATACACGGGGCGCTCGTACTCGTCCGCAATCCCGCTTGCAACAAGTCCAAGCAGTCCAGGTCGCCACTCGGGGTCTCCCATCACGATCACAGAAGGAATATCTCCCTCTGCCTCGCGAAGGCGCTCGAGCCGCGCGTGCACTGCTTTGGTGATTGCGCCAGCTGACGCTTTGCGGGAGCGGTTTACCGTCTCAAGTGTACGAGCAAGTTCACTCGCCTCATCTTCGCTTGTTGTCGTGAGGAGCTGAAATGCGTCGCGCGGGTTTCCCATGCGACTGGCTGCATTAATTCGGGGCGCTATCATAAATCCAACATCGTCCTCCGTAATGAACCGCTGATTGACGCGTGCTTGTGCGCAGAGCTTCTGAAAACCAATACGTGGCGACTTGCGCATCACCAATAGTCCGTACTTTGCGATGACTCTATTCTCTCCCGTAAGGGGAACCATGTCTGCAATGGTTGCGATTCCTGCCAGGTCCAAAAGCCACTTCTCCCAACCAACCGGAATAAGCTCGCGCCCAATAAATCCATGCGCGAGCACCGCGCAGACTAGTTTCCATGCGACCCCTGCTCCACACAACGACTTGTATGGATACGTTTCTTCCTCTCGTGCATTCGGATTCAAAATCGCAAATGCGTCTGGCAGCGTTTCCTGCGGAAGGTGGTGGTCGGTCACAATGACATCAATCCCAAGCTCACGAGCGCGTGCCACCGCTTCTACGTCTGTAATCCCCGAATCAACAGTGACAATAAGTGTTGTTCCCTCCTTCGCGAGTGTCTCAATCCCATTCACGTTCACGCCGTACCCCTCAAGATGACGGTGCGGAATATAGTGCGTAAAATTTGCACCTGCCTTCTTTAAAAAATCGTGCATCAAGGAGCCACCGGGAATTCCGTCACAGTCGTAGTCACTCCACACCGTAATGCGCTCCTGACTATTGATGGCCTCTGCTACGCGCGACGCCGCCTTTGCCATATCCAGCATGAGGAAGGGGTCGTGAATGTGCTCCTCGTAGGAGGGGTTAAGGAAGGCAACAGCCTCCTCTTTGGTAGTCACCCCACGACGAACCAGCAAGGAAGCAGTGAGATCGTCGTATGCGGAAAGCTCCTTGCGGATAGTCTCATCTATGGCGTCATGGAGGGTAAACATGCCGTCGCATTGTACCCCAGAGTGTCTATTGTATGCTTGGGGGATATGGAGGACACTATTTTTTCAAAAATTATCCGTCGAGAAGTTCCCGCCACTATTGTCTACGAGGACGAGCATTCGATTGCCTTTCTTGATAACGCCCCAAACGTTGCGGGACACACTCTGGTGATTCCGAAGAAGCCAGTACGGAATATTTTTGATGCCGACGAAGAAACACTGACACACGTGATGAATGCTATACGAAAAGTTGCTCCTGCAGTGCGCGACGCAGTGGGTGCCAAGGGCGTCCATATAAACTCCAATCACGAACACGAGGGTGGGCAGGAAGTCTTTCATCTGCACTTCCACATTATCCCTCGCCACACTCGTGAAGAATTTGATTTCTGCTGGCCCAAAATTACCCTTTCTGCGGAAGAGACTGCACGCATTGCCTCCGCAATGCGTGCACGGCTTAGCTAATGCGAAAGTGCATCCACTCCTGGCAAGGTGCCCTGCGCAAGAAACTCAAGCATCGCGCCTCCACCCGTTGAAATAAATCCGAAACGGTCGTTTAGTCCGAGCTTCTCGATAGCCGCGACCGTGTCTCCCCCACCCACAATGGAGTGGGCACGACTCTTTGCAATTGCACGTGCAAGCGACTCGGTCCCTTGCGTATACCCATGCTCGTAATTCCCAAGCGGTCCGTTCCACAAAATAGTCTTCGCCTTGCTTGAAAGACCCGCGAGCAGTTCAACGGTTTTGGGTCCGTCGTCCAAAATTGCCTCAAACGGAGCTACTCCATCAAGCACACCAACTCGCCCCTCTCCGCCAGCGCTTCCCGGCAAACCGATGACGGTATCCAGCGGGAGCAGGAGTCGCTTGTGTGTAAGTAATGCACGGACTTCCTCTTGACCCTCTTTAGAGCGAAGCGACAACTCAGTTGGTATCCCCTGCTCTGCCATGAAATCGTTTGCGAGCGCGCCACCGACAAATACATTCGTATACCCAGCAAGCAAGCGTTTCAGCACCGCTTCTTTCGTCGCAAATTTTGCGCCACCAATAATGGCAAGCGAGGGTGATTTCGGCTTTAGGGCGCGCGATAGTTCCCGCACCTCTTCTTCAACAAGGAGTCCTGCATAGGACGGGAGAAACGCTGGCACCCCGACAACAGAGGCGTGGGCTCGATGACACACGTCAAACGAGTCTTGCACAAAAACGTCGGCAAGTTTGGCAAGTTCGCGCGCAAACGATTCGTCGTTCATCTTCTCTCCCCGATTTCTGCGAACGTTCTCGAGCATGAGAATGCCGCCTGCCGGGAGTGCTCGCACCGCAGCAAGTGCTTCCGGCCCGGTAGTCACCGGACAAAACACCATGCGCGGAAAGAACTCCTTCATTGCCTCGTATACCGGCAGAAGCGTCTCAGTGCCTTCGTCTCCAATGTGTCCGAGTAGAATCACGCGCGCGTGCCTGGCTGCCAAATATTCAATGGTTGGCAGAGCACGGCGTAGGCGAAAGCTACCGGCGACTTTGCCGTTTGCAACAGGGACGTTCAATGCGGCACGAAGGAGCACAGGAACATTCTCCAACTTCTTACAGTCTCGAAGTAACTTCATGTACCCATAGTAGCGCACCCGTGGCGTATACTGTGACTCATGGACCAGACCCCTACACTTTCTGAACTCTCAGCGAAAATTGATACCGTGCTTGCGTCCGCTGAAAAGACGCGGCGTTACATGCAATGGACGTTTTTCATTACTGCTGGCGCGCTACTCCTACCACTTATTGCGGCAGTATTCATTGTTCCCCTTGCGCTCTCTGGATACACCGCAGACATTCAGTCGCTTGTTGAGTAGCTTACGAAAGCGCCTTGAGTAGAGCGCTATAGGAGACAGGATCTACGCTTGCGTGCCCAACCAAAAATCCATCAATCCCGGTATCGTTTGCCAGTAACGGAGCATTTACCGCTTCCGCAGAACCACCATACAAGACGCGAATCTTTGCCGAAGCTTTGCCGGGTACAAAATCTCCAAGCACTTTGCGAATATAGGAGACCATTTCACGCAAATCGTCTGTCGTGATGGCCTCGTCCGCAGTTTTTCCAATTGCCCACAGGGGCTCATACGCAACCACCAGTTCCATGCGTTCCTTTTGTGTCAGCGCATCAAATACAGCAGACAGCTCTGACCGAATAACCTTCAGATACTGTGCATCCTCGTCCCGCTCCCGCTCACCAACGCAAAGTATTGGTGTGAGGCCGTGCGCTAGCGCATGTCGTACTTTTTCAACAATGACCTCATTTGTTTCTCCCATAGACCGACGCTCCGAGTGGCCAACGATAGTATAGGTGGCGCCAAGGGACGCAACCGCTCCGGCAGTCACTTCTCCTGTTGCCGCCCCGCCGAGAGAGACCGACACGTCTTGCGCGCCCAGTGCGACACCAGCCGTGCCAGAAAGGAGTCCCAAGTATGGGGCGGGCACGCACAGAACCAACTCGTGCGCCTTGTTCTTTGCAAGTTTTGCAGCGGTAATTGCGAGCATCTTCGCCTTTTCTTTTGACTCTACGTAGGCCTTCCAGTTTGAGACGATAAGCATATGCTCATAATGCTAGCACGTCGCATCTCCTGTCGTTTCTCTTGCCCAACTACATTTTGGCCCCCTAAGCGCGGGTGCACTGTGCACCCGCGCGCCTACTCTTGTCGCCAATCCACGAATTCGTAGTCGGTTGAAGTATGGGGCGTAAAGGGCGGCGGGTCTGTGGAGAGTTTGCGATCAAACGCGTCGATGCGAGACTGATAGCCAGCGTCACCCGACCACCCACACCCATTTACCCACTGGGTACCCGTGCGCAGATTGGATACGGTAGTGCCAAGAATGGTGAGTGTACCGCGCGGCTCGTACGTACCTGGGCAACTATAAAGATTACGACCGAACGCTCCTCCTTGGGCGATAAAGACTCCGTTCAGCGTCATATTTTGCGGCGCGTTTGGCGTAATGAGGACATTATTCTCTGCAATAAGCGTGAGTCCGTCAGTACCGTCAGTTGCAGCATACGTAAGGTTCCCCGGAAGCATGACGTTCGGCTCTACACCCGTAGTGGTCACGTTAGCAGCAACAACCGTCACCTTTCTGTCGTTCACTCCGTCTATCCAAAGATTATCCTCCACAAAGATAAGACCGCAGTTGGCCGGAATCGTGTACGTACCATACAGACTTTCGTTTGAAATGAGTGTTCGGTCCAGTGTGTCCTCTGGGTTAATACGCGTTGAGGAAAGCGAGGTTGTGCCACTTACACGCCGTACCGTTACGGTACCGTTTCCATTAAAGGTAAGGTGGTACCCGCGCCAATAGTTTGCCTGCCCACTATTTCCCGAGCTGTAGCGAGGGAAATACAATCCACTGGCGGTCGCCGTTGTTTTCAGGTTGGTAAAGTCAGCAGCAATACCTGCAAAATCTACCTGCGGTACTGGATACTCCCACAACGACTGATTAGGACCTGTCCCCCACACGCCAGCCTTTGTTTGGTTTGGGGAGCACCCAAAGGATGAGGTACATAGCCATGAGGAGAGTGAGCTTGTCACCGGAGCGTTTGCGGTGCCGTCCATGCGAATGCCACCATTGCTGTGGTACGGGCCTGAGATGACACGGTCGTCTCCCGCCCATACGGTGCTATTCAATACATAGGAAAATTGCGCCACGGTTGGCCGGGCGTAACGCGCAACAATAGTTCTGTCCGCGCCAGGATTCTCAAGCGGTGTTCCCGTTGAGCGAATATCAATAGAGGTGGTTTGTCCGCACGAAGCGTTACCCGTTACCGTAAGTGTGATGGTGCCCGTCTGCCCTCCCTCTGGGTCGTCGTAGGCAATAGTGTAGGGCCCCGGCACTCCCGTACCGTTTTGCAAGTCGTTTGGATTGTGTGCAAGGAACCATCGATAGTACTCAAGACCGGCCTCAGCAATAGCGAGTCCTCGGTTCCCTGAGGTGGTATTCATTTGCAACTTGTTCTCAGTCAGCACAAAGCTTGCGAGTGCCCCAAGCACACCAAAGAATATGGCACCGAACACGATCGTGGTGAGCATAAGATACCCTCGTACTGGATTTTTGTGCGTCATATTAGTTGCGAAGGTTTCTAAGCGTCGTGCTTCGCTCAAGCAAGACTACGTTTGGTGCGCGCTGCGGGTTTAGGTCTGTCAGTAGTTGAATGCGGATGGAGCGAACGGCAGCAATATCAATGGTGCCAGTAAGCTCACTGCCGGCTGCAGAGTAGTACCGAAAGAGTGGCGAGGATGCCGCGTTAGTCACCGACGTTGCAATGGTGGTTATAGATTCCGACTGACCCACATATGAAGGAGGGTTCCCTGCAGCATTGGTGACCGCACGGTAGAGTGTTCCGTTTTGGATATAGAAGCGCACCTTCTCAACAGGCCCATCACTATCAACATCACTAAACAGTGTGATGGTGGACGTAGCGGCGGTC
>CAYITJ010000004.1:37574-58420 GCA_964366435.1 uncultured Candidatus Saccharibacteria bacterium | reverse complement strand
AAACCGAAAGCTCAACCTGGGTTAGCACCTGCTCCCACAACTCTTTTGGCTCCAACCTATTAGCTCCTCCGGTTAGTGTAGACATGTAGAACGGTACAGAAACTGATAATTGCACACGGCAACACTCGTATGTATGTGCCAATCAGCACAAACGGGTACCTGTGTGAGCACTAGTATACCCTCCCTGCTCTGGGGTGGAAGTGCCCAACATCCTTGCCCTTATCTGATTGAGCTGGTAGTATCCGACACATATGCCAAAGCGCACCTATCAACCGAAAAAGCGAAAGCGCGCCCGAACACACGGGTTCCGTGCACGCTCAAAAACACCAGGCGGACGCAGCGTTCTCCTTGCTCGTCGCCGCAAGGGTCGCGCAAAACTCACTGTTTAGGCTGTTATATGCTTCCCCGCCGCTTGCGGTTGTCTCGGGCAGCACTCTCAGACCCCCGCGGAGATGCTCGGGCAACTTCTGCTCACTTTTCCTTAACAAGCAACCCTGCCAAAACAGGGTGCGCGGTTATTGTTTCAAAAAAGACCGAGAAGTCATCGGTGGGGCGCCACCGGCTAAAGCGACAAGTCTTAGCCCTTGTGGCCCCCTTTTGCAGGAAGGGATACTCCCTCGTTGTGTACGCCCGCAAAGGAAGCAACACCCTTTCCTCTAAGGCTCTCGCCAAAGAAGTGGGCGAATTGCTCACAAAACTTCCTCCCCTCCCCCCAGTACGGTAAACTCTACACACATGATTGCCTTCTTTCACACCACGCTCTACGTGCCTATTTACAACCTGCTCATGCTGCTCGTGGACAACATTCCTGGCGGCGACATTGGGCTTGCGGTGGTGCTCGTGACTATTATTGTGCGACTCATTATTATGCCGCTGTCGTTCGCTGCACAGAAAACGGCGCGCGCAATGAAGAGGATTGAGCCAGAAATGAAGAAGGTGCGGGAAGAGCTTAAGGATAATAAGGAAGAGCAGGCTCGCGCCATGATGGCGCTGTATAAAAAACACGGCGTGAACCCGTTCGCGAGCATTCTCACCCTTCTCATTCAACTCCCTATAGTCATTACCCTTTTCTGGGTGTTTCATAACAAGGAGCTCCTTACTGTTGACCCAGCGCTTCTCTATTCTTTTGTATCGGTTCCGGCTGTTGTTTCTCCGCTCTTCTTGGGGCTCATAACCATTACTGGGGCAAGTATTACACTGGCACTTCTCACGGGAATCACTCAGTTTTTCCTCGCCCTCTACGCAATTCCAGCCGCACCAGGCAAGGAAGACAAATCAATGCAGGCCGACATATCTCGCGCAATGACACTTCAAATGCGCTACGTGTTCCCAATCATCATGGCGTTCCTTGCCTACACATCTGGAGCTATCGCTGTTTACTTCATCACCAGCAACCTCTTTGGTATTGTTCAGGAATACTTTGTACGCAGGTCGCTTGGGGAATCACCCAAACAAGCGGTCACGGTATAAGAAAAAAGCCCGCTATTGCGGGCTTTTTCTTTAACAACATCACCTATTAGAAGTCGTACGCCCACAGCGAACCATCGGTTTTGTTAGTGAAAATAAGCGCATCCTCAACAGGGTCTAAGGTAAGTGACACCATATCAATAGGTGTCTCGGCAACCGCTAGCGGATCCACAATGAGAGTCGCTAGTCGAGTTCCCAGGTCCACATTCCATAGGCGGTCGGTGAAGTGACGCGCGCCCTGGTACCAAGCATCAGGCAGGTCGGTAGAGAGTGCGGTCGGTACGCCACAGTACAAGGACAATCCGTCCGGCGCCCACACACACTTCTCAGCAAGAGTCGCGACCGGTAGTTGTGTTGTGGTGCGGGTAGCTATGTCGAGTACAGAGAGCAGCACCTTGCCACGGTACACATAACTAAAGAGCACCGATTTCCCTGTCGGATCAGGGAGGGTTGAAAGGCCTTGAAAGGGTCCCAGAATGCGTGAAGGAGAAGCGCTGCCCCCTGCGTGCAAGAATGCATACCCCGATATCTCTTGGGAAGGTTTTGTAGTAACGACCACGTCAGATTTCCCGAATAGCTGCGCGGTGACCGCAGAAAGGGGTGTGGTGAATAGTGTGGAGACGACTCCGGTGCTTGGCTGTATTGTGCTGACCACAGAACCAGCAGAACCTGAAGCGAGTGTGTAGATGCTTGAAGACGCGCTCACACCGACAGACACCAAATCAGACTGAAGGAAGTACCCTTCCCCACCATTTGCGGGCAGGGCGTAGGTAGCAATACGATCAACACCTCCCTCGTTTGCTACAAAACGAGCGAGTGCTTGTGAGCCGTCTTTAAACCAGGCAGCGTCGATAATACCCGGAAGCGTCTTGTTGCTTATGCGTGTTAGGGTACGGTCGTGTAAACGGAACGCGTATACGTTTCCACTTTTTCGCTCTATATAGCGGATTTCAGTGTCTTCAATTCCAGGTGTCGTTGAAGAGACGCCAGGAACGGTCACTTGAAGCGCGACTGCCCCGTGAGCAACAGGCCCCTCTGTAATGCGCATGAGTCTTGGCGCAACAATAGTTCCCGCCCCTTCAATAGGGCCCGAAGTCACGTCGTTGCTCGGCTCTTTGTCCCCTGCCCCAACAAATGGGTTTGGTGTGGCTCCTAACCCCCCGCCCTTTCCAGAGAAGAACATGAAATACACAGCAAGAAGAAGGCCCAGAACAACAATGACACTCGCGACGATAATGAGAAGTTTCTTGTTCATACACTACTTCGGGCTGCAACTGATAGTTGCGGCCATACACCTTATGTATGTAGGAAACGCGCCCTTGTACGCCGCAAGCTCAGCGTCAGTACACTTTTCGTTGGACGATGCATACTTCTCTACAACAGTTCCTGGTTTTTTTACACACGCTGCGACGTACGCATCGTACTCGGCCTTCTTTGCTGCCACAGGACCCATCGGCTGGCTGGCTCCAGCAACTGGGTCGTAGACATAAAAGCGGGTAGCAAGCTGGTTGTTCACGTTCGGACCGATTGCTGGAGGGGGTTCATTTGGAGACGTCTTGAGTTTGCCGCAACACTGGTTCCCTGCGGTAAGTCCTCCACAGCAAGCGTTGTCCATCTTTGACCACTCATCATCCAGCAACCTGGCGCAGGAAGCCCCTTCAGGAGCAATGCGTCGGTGGTACAGCTCGCACATTTTTTGCATCTCACTATCAGACCCGCCCCCACTCACGCCTGTTTTGTAGCAAAAACCAAGCCCCTCCTCCCCTGCCACACAGCTCTGGCTTACTGAAAGGGTGCGTGTGGTTCCATCGGGCTTCTTGCAAACGTACTCTAGGTGGGTCCCGCCATCCGTCTTACATTTTGCTTCAGCGGCGCTACGAGACAGCACCGAATTTGTCCACAAAAGTGTTTCTGTCCTGCCCCCTATCTCTTGGCCGCGCTGGTAAGCCTCAAATGTTGTGTCCGCGAGTTCTCCAAGTTTGTTAATTTTCAAACTCAGAATGTCTGGATTAATGATTGAAAAGACGACCACAGGAGAAAGAATGAGAATGAGTCCTCCAACAGAGAGCGCAATAAGACTTTTTGCCTCCTTCTTCTCCGTTACAGAATCTCCTCCCATATACATGATGCCGGCCCGCACAATTTGAAGCACCGCAAGCACTGCGGCTGCTCCGATTGCAAGACGGTATAAATTGTTAAGGAAATCTGGAAGACTCTGGGCATTTCCTGCGCTTTCTATACCTGGAATACTAGTGAGTGGCACAAAAGCAGTACTCGTATTGTCTTGTGCAAACACCATAAGTGGTGTGAGTAGGAGAACTGAAGTGAGAAGTAGCCAGGTGCGCATAGGATTAGAAGCCAAAGATACTAAATGGTGACGCACTCTCCCCAAAACGAAGCAAGGTGCGGTTTGTGGCTATGTTTGGGGTGCCCACAATACGCGCCTTCACCTCAAGCGCACTTGTGCCGCTTCCAGAACCTGTGGCGCGCACCGTAAGGTCTCGCTGGGCACCCTGCGCAACTCCACCAACCCCCCACTCTATTGAAGGAATTGCGGAGAAAAAGTACGGAACAGCACGCAGTGTTCCCTCGGTTGCGTTTAGCGTGTACTCACTACCAAGTGCACTGTCATAGTTCGGGCCAAGGAGTGGATCATAGGGATACATGCGCACCAGCGGATCGCGCGGAGCAATTTCTGTGGTCGCTTGGGCTACCACGCTTGAGTCTTGGGTTGTGACCACGAGAGATACTGTAGCGTCGCGGTATTTTACCGGGGCGGTTGCCACCAGTGTTGAGCGGCCAATACCAGATGCGTCAGTAAGAACACGCTCTCCTAGTCTCCATGTATACACAAGGAGGTCCGGGTCTACGCGTGTAGTGGCTGAGGTGCGCACATCTGGTATGGCCACAAGTCGCACACGACCCTCAGGAGCAACTAAGGGCAGTCCCCTATAGAAGGGGTGCGCCGTGGTCGCAGGCTCAACAACAAGTGCCACATCTGCAGGACGAACTAAGATGGTATCCGTGTATACCTTTCCTCCAGGCGCAGTCACACTCACCATAATAGAGGTAAGCTCTCCTGGGCCGCCAATACGTACCGCAGCACTCTGGGTGCCACTTCCCCGCTGCACAATCGTACCGTTAACAGAGATAACCACTGTACTAGCCGAAAGATCTATAAGGCTACTGCGTGGACTTATTGTTGCGGTCTGGTACGGCCGCGGGTACATGGGGGTCAGAATGCTGTTGATAGGATTTTCGTCCGTGGAAAACTGCGCGCACGCAACCGGCGCAGCAGCAAGCAGCAGCAAGAGCGAAACAGCAACAATACCAGCCTTAAACATACTTCACAGTATACCGCCTCGTACGCGAACTATCGAAAGGAATTCCGAATATCAGGCCGCCTCCTGTTGTTTTATTGCTGCGTTGTCATTCGCTGCCCGCTTAGCAAGTGCTCGCTGGCGCGCCACTTGTATGCGCTGCAGTTTAAGCTGCTTTTTGCGCTCCGCCTCCTTTTTCTTTGCCTCTTCTCGATCCTCAGTACGCGACTGAAGCACCACAATCACCGCGCCAACGGTCACCATGGGAAGTGCATTGATCATGGGAATCATCTCAAGGACCATGGTCCCAAACGTTGCGGCTATTTTTTTTAAGCCCGCGGTGCCAGAATATTTAACCCCATGAGCCATAAAAATAACCCAAAGGATGATACCTGCCAGAACTCCCATAAATATACCAATGATTGAGCCAACCACCGTAAGGGCCAGCAAGAAGCCAAGGCCGTCAATAATCAGGGTTACTGCAAGAATTAGCGCGAAAGTAACGTTGTTTATGCGGTGCTGCACCTTCATGGGTGTTAGGTGCCAGCCTGCTCAAGCCTGCTTTTCTCCTGTTTGATTGCAAGCATCTGAGATGGATCTGAGGTTATGATTTGGTCTTCCGTGTAGGACGCAACGATTTTAATGGCCACGTGCTTTAGGCCCGCGAAGAAAAGCCCCTCCCCCACCCCTGATTCAAGCAACAAAAATTTCTCTTCGTCAGTTAGGTTGAACGTTTCCTGCAGGACGTTAATAGTGGTTGGCGACTGTTTAAGGAGCAGCTGAATGGACGAGTTGGTAAGGATTGGTCTGCCGTACGGGCTCTTTAAGAAGTCCTCAACGTCTTGAGTGATTGTTGCAAGGCCGAGATAGTATTTGCGACCGCGCTTCGCAAGGCTATAGAGGAAGGAAGCGGTGTCGTCCGACTTCATCATCCACCACGCCTCATCAATCACCAGAAGACGCTTTTTAAGCTCGTGGCGCACCGCGTTCCAGATGAAGTGCGTGATGATGTACATCGCAACCGGCTTCAGCTCGTCCTCCATGTCTCGTACCGAGAACACAATAAACTGCTTGTTGATATCTACGTTGGTTGGCTGGTTCAAGAACCCAGACCATGTGCCGTGCGTATACTTAGAAAGACGCGTTACAAGTGATTGCGACCCCTCCATACCAGAGAGAATCTGCTCAAAATCAGAAAGTAGCGGTGGCTCTACTCCAGTAAAGTCGTTGTCGCCCGTAATATCCTTCAAGGCGTACGTCTCTGTGATGGCGCGGTCCACAATCGCGTCCTCTTCCGGGGTAAGACCACCCAGCATGATACGGAAAAGACCCACCAAGTTAATGATGTTGGAACGGAGAATGTCGGCCGGCTCCTCGTCCTCCTTAACAGGCGGCAAATCAAATGGGTTGATGTGGTGTTCGGAAGAGAGTGAGATATTGAACGTGCGGCCACCAGTGGCGCTTGCCAGGTCTTCGTACTCACGCTCAGGGTCAATGACGATTACGTCGGTACCAAACATAAGCGAGCGAAGCACCTCAAGCTTCACTGCGTACGACTTTCCAGAACCCGACTTCGCAAACACCACCGAGTTGTAGTTCTCCATGGAGAAACGGTCAAAAAGAATGAGTGAAGAGTTATGGCGATTGATACCGTAGAGGATACCGGTATCACTGGTGAGGTCGAAAGAAACGAACGGGAAAATGGAGGAAAGAGGGGACGAATTTAACTTACTGTTCACTTCAAGTTGATCAAGTGCAAGCGGCAGGGTTGAACGGAACCCTTGCTCCTGTTGGAAGAGTGCTGGTTTTGTATAGATAAGCTTGGAGTCCAAAATACTGCGGAGCTCACCCTCAATTTTATCCAGCTCCTCCTTAGTGTCTCCGTAGATGGTGATATACAGACCCACCTCAAACAAATGCTCCTGAGCTTGTTGGAGTTGGTCACGCAATGTTTCTAGGTCTTGGTATGCAGTATCAAGTAGCGGATCGCGAACAAGACCCTTCTCTGCCCTATCCTCGATCTGGCTCTCAACCTCAGCCACTTTGCGCTGGAATCCGCGAAGCGCTGCCCCAGTGTCAATCGGGTGAACAAAAATACCCACATCAAAGACACGGTCCAGGTTAATAACGGGGGTGAACCAGCCATCTGCCAAGAAGCGAGGGTACGAAATAGTGTAGAACGTGCGCGAGAATTTCTCCCCAAGCTCAATCTCACGCGCACTTACTTTAAGTGCAGCTGGCGCAATGGCGTCTGCCAAGTCGAGTGCTCCCTCGGCATAGATGTCGCGCGGCAACACGGGCGTGATGCCGGGCGTCTCGTCTTTGTTGCTCCTGCCGAGGAAATCAAGAAGTGCCATATATTTTATAGTCTAATAGGGCTCTCAAGTTCCCCCAAGTTAAATGAGCGGTATAGAAGCTCGATGATTTCCTCAGTACCAAGGGGCACTGCACGCAGTCCTGCGGAGGTGAGACCGCCTGCGGCAAGTGCCATACGTTGCTCCAACTGCACCCTATCGTCTTCAAACGTGTCTCCGGTAGAGCCTCCCTGCGCTCGACTAAGCATAGAGACGGCGCCAGCAACGGCCTTTGCGGGGGCCGGCGAGTACGGCACCACAATATAGAAGAGTTTGGTCATGATGTTGGTGGAATCCATGAATCCGCGCACGAACTGGATGTACTCGCGTAGCTGCAAGCGCATCAGTTCATTGCTCTGAGTATCCATGCGACCCTCAAGCATGGAGAGGTATGGACGAATGTCCATCTTGCGAGAGTGAACGACTATTTCAACGGAAAAATCGAGCGTATTCAAAAAGTTCTGAAACCCACCAATGATAGCCTTCTGCTCATCTTCCGACTTGAGTGCGAAGTTGATTGAAGAGCACATGAGTATGCCGCGGTACCCGCCATCTTTAAGAATGACGACGCCGTTTCGGACTTCCTTTACCGGCACAAATGCCTGTGTTGCTTTTGCTTGAGGCATGATTAGTTGGTGTTGTTAGGGGTGGTGGTGTCCTTTACATCAAGAGACCACGCGAGATCATGGAGGCGACTACGGGAAAGATTCTGTAGCTGCGCCCGCTCGGGGGCCTTGGCTGCAACACTCGGGCCTTGTTCTGCTGCCTTCCCTGCCTTTTGCTCCCTTTTCCATAAATAGAGACGGTCGGTAGTGTAGAACTTAAAACCAGACTCAAGCACCTCGACAAAGCTTTTATTATTTACCTTATAGAAAGCAAGCGCCGCAGAAAGCGCAGCAAACGGAATGGCGAGCACAATACCAAACGGCATAGGGATATAAAGAATACAAATGGCACAAATGCCAATACCTCCAGCAACGTAAATAAATTGCTTAAGCGTAAACGGACCAAAAATCTTATCCTCAACTTCGATGAATTGTGGTACTTGGTACTCCATTACTTCGTAGTATACCAGCTGACACTACGAGCTATACACAGAAAGGATTAGTGATGACCTCCCCCGCCACCGCCGGCTTTTGGTTTTGCTCCTCCTCCACCGCCGGTGTTCATTTCTCCCGCACGAGTAACACCTTGCAAAATCATGTGCACAAGAATATAGCCAATAAGGCCAAACAGGAAACCGCCCGCGGCTCTTCCCCCTTGCATAATTGTCCTGCCGGCCCCAGACGCAATTCGAACAAAAGGTCCTTGTGCTGAGACGATCGGAGTGTTTGTGTGTACGGGGGGAGTGTTGGGGGTGGTCTGGTTCACCGCTCCTCGTTGAAACAGTCGTTGTCGAACCTCTACAATCTGCCCTCTGGGCACTTCCGGGGTGGGAGGGACAGTATTACGAAGCGCAATCTGATCTGGCGAGAGCATGGGCCCTTGGGGTAGAGATGGTCCAGATTCTGGGCGCGGAGGGTGTTCAGACATAAAGAAACACTATCAAAGAAGTGTCATGCTGTGAACCGTTACATGGGTTCTCGATACGGGTCAGCAACGTACTCCTTTTCAAGTGGTGCAGTAGAGTTTGAGCCGGGCAGATTCGCTGGTGGTTCCGGAACCGGACGCACCGTTCGCACAACGGGCGCAGGATTGCTTTCAGCGTGCGGAGTTGCCGCTGAATGAGTCTCTGCGGGCGCCGGCGCGTAGGTAGGGTGCTCTTGGCCTACTGTTTGTTGTGGATATGGCTGTGCCTGCATTGGTGCTGGGCCAGGGACGTACACGTGCACCGCAGCTGCTGGCTGCCAGTTCCCTGCCGGAGCACCAGGCCACCCCGCCGCAGACGTAAACACTTGGGTTGGTTGCGGAGATTGAATAGATGGAGCCATGGCGGTGCTTGGTACTGCCGAAGGGGTGACAGGATGGTGCTGTACTACCGTAGGCACGACAGGAGGAGCTGGTTGTTTTGCCGGTGCAGGCTGTTCCTTTTTTACCTCAGGTGCTGAGCCTGTACGCATGGCCTCGCGCAAGGGTACGAAAATCCTTTGATTAATTTCACTCATTATTAGCCTTGCCTCATCGGGAGAGACGCCAATGCCAACCAACTCTCCATACATCTCCGACGGGTCAACAAGACCTATAAGCAAGTTCCTATTAATTTGCGCCAAACTCCCGATTTGATCCAAATGTAATCGGTGTGCGGTACCAATAGCGGCAACCGCCTTCGAAGTGTCCGCACTTCGAAGGGTCTCCCGCACCATTTCAGGAGCGGAATCAATAGCAGCGATAACCTGTTCGTCAGTGAATTGCATGGAGTTCTACATTAGATAGGCCAATACGCAGCAACCCGCGGGTCTGATTGTAGGTATGCAAGGTAGTGGGCAGCATCCGGGTCTGTTGAGCTCGTAGCCTTCTCGTTAATGTATTGAGCAATGGCAGCACGTTGCGGTGTTGTTAGATTCCCGGCTTTCTGTATCTTCTCAAAATCTTTGATATCAAGCTGAGTGTATACGTGCGGCCGCGCAAGAATGTTACCGTCCAGGCCGCCGATTTGCTCGGCCGTCATGGTAGAGAGTGTTGCAGTAGCGTGCGTCGCATCAAACTTGCGAGCCAGCTCCGTCTCAATTGCTGTTCGTTGCGTCTGATTATACCTGCCTTCCTTGAGCATGCTTTGCAAGTGATCTGCTGGAAGCTGCTGGAGGACCTGCTCCTGAGCAATAACTTCCGGCTCAAGTTTGTTTATCTTGTCGCGGCTCATGCCCTGTACTGTTGCTTGAACATTGGTGCCATTAAAGCGGTCCTTGCGTGCCTGCTTAAAGGTATCTTTCGCGTTTGCGGAAATGTTCGGGCTCTTTAATATTGCCTCAGCTTGGTCATCAGTAATTTGCGAAGCAAAATTTGCATCACCAAACACCGCAGAGCTTCCAGACGCCTCAAGCTGGTCAAAGTCTGCGACACCGAAGTTACGAAGCGCAGCCTTATCAGTGTCTGACCCAGCCGCTGCGCTAGCGGCAAGTCCGGCAACTCCTCCGAGACGTGCGTCGCGGGCTCCGTTCCTTTGGGTCTCTGCCACGCGCTCATTCTTAACAAAGGAACTGAACTGGTCCGTGGTGAGAAGGCCTGCAAATTGTGAATTAGAAAGAATCGCAGAAGAACTAGACGCAGCAATTTGTTCCAAATCCGTCTGCGAAAGAGCACGCATGCGTGCAAGTGCTGCTGCGTTGTTTGGGTCATTTGGGTTGCTGGCGGCGGTCACGTCGTTAGCAAGACTTGCGTAGCGAGCATCTCTTGTGTTGTTTCGTTGGCCTTCTCCGATGTTCTCACTCTTCATGTATGCACTGAACTGCTCTGCGCTCATCATGCGTGCAAACTCTGCGTTACTTAGAACAGCAGACGCCCCAGAACGGGCCAGCTGCTCAAGCTCGCCTGTTGATAGGTTTCGTATTGCAGCAATGTCTCTCGCGCTTCCTGCTGTAGCGCGAGCAAGTTGGTCACTGACTGACTGGGAATCTGGATTGCCGGTCGGGGTAGGGGCCCCAAAGCGCGCGTTTCGAATTCGTGTTTTGTCAGTGTCAGTCAGGTTCTTGCTAGCCATAAGCGCGGCAAACTGTGACGGGGTGAGATTCTGCGCCAGAGCAGCAACCCCTTCGCGAATACCGTGGAGGTTCTCCAGCTCCTCACCACTCATGCCGCGAAGCTCTGCACGCTCGTCGTTACCGACTGCACCAGGATCGTCTCCATGTATGGCTTCAAGTCGGTCACGCCTGCGCTCCTGCTCGTACTGGTCGGTGAGCTTCTCACTGCCTCGACGACTCGTAATATCAAGTGCTTGGTGGCGCATCTCCATGAAGGTTGCGTGCTCCGCAGGTTTTGCGCCAGCAGTGACCCCGGCCGCACCAAGCACCGCGCCCATTCCGGCGACACGGCGTACGTCCATGTTCAAGTTCTGCAGCGGACGCAGGCCACGATTTACAATGGCACGCCCAGCACTCGTGTTACCGAGTGCCGAGTTCTGTATACCCTTTCGCGCCAAGTACGCTGCACCACCAGTTGCAAAGTTCATGCCGCGAGCAAGAGAGCCATACACCACGGCGCTTGCAGCGTTTGTCGCAAAACCAGCGCCTGCTGCACCCATTTTTTTTGCAATCATGAGCGATGCAACCATAAAACCAATCACAACGGCGTACACCACCATCACCTGCATGTTTCCGCCCGCAGTTGCGCCGTCTGCAGTTCTTCCGGTGATAGCGTCTGCAACAGAAGCGCCGCCTGTTTGCAGCCCGTCTGCAAGTTTCAAGCTAATGAACACCATGAGGAGGTACAGTGGCGCAAAGAATGACTGGTTCAAAAGTTGATGCCACCAATCCTTTGCGATGCCCTGAAGCGCCGGAATTGCCATGCCGGCAAAGCCAATGGGAGAGGTGACCATCAGTAGCGAGAGCACCACCACGCGAATCACCAACATAATCGCCGCAGCAAACAGTACGACGGCAGTAATGGTCACCAGAAGTGACAGAATGATAAGCATCGTTGCTGTGGTGTATGGCCGCTGCAGCATTCCTGTGGTTCCGTCCCACGCTTCACCTACGGTGGGTAATTTGTTCATACCGGCGGCTGCAGCAATCTTTCCAGAGATACCAACATTGGCACACTTTTCTGCAGACTCGTTACTTGTGTTAGAAGTATTTGAATCGCACCGCTCTCCCGCATAGCTGCTGAAAACAGAAGCAAAACCGTTAGCCACATCAATAATTCCCTGCGTTGCGAACAGGCTGAAGTTCAAAAGCACGGCAAAAATTATGAGGCGAGGAAGGGCTTTCTTGGCACTGTACCCCTCCATGTTGGGAGTATTCAAAATGGTCGCAATACCCATGAATATGAAACCGAACAGAAGTCCTATGTTTGCGATGTCGCGCAACACGCCCCAGGCGACAAGCAGGCCATCAGAGGTTCCAAAGTACGTTGCAAATTGGAATACGGTACGGATAACTACCCAGTTAAATACCGAACCAGCAACCCAAAGTATGAGCGAGGAAAGAACCAGAAGCAGGTATGCAATACCCGAGGCCAAGTAACCCGGAAGCAGGCCAAGCCAACAAATTGGATTGGTGCCGCAGCTAGCGCTCTCAACCGTGGGATTCCCGTCACCATCAATACTCTGTGACCCCCCGACGTCAGTAGCTCCAACCGGACCAATAACAGCCCCAACAAAGGTCATGTTTCCGTTGTCGTCCACACAGCCCGTTTGTGTTCCAGAACCCAGAACGTAAATCTTGCAGAGACCCTCGCGACCCTCGACGGCGACTGGCTCTTTATCTTTCCATCCCGCCGCATAATTCGCCTTTTGGAATATAAGAATTGGGTTCGTCTCGATATCAAAGCTCGCGCAAGGGTTTGGTGTACCCACACACTTGGCGTAAGCCTCCTCCTTAGATGTTTGTGCGTGTGCTGCAGGCAGGGGCACCCCAACGAACAGGAGAAGAGACAGTGTTGCTACAAGAAACGACGCTCGCAAGAGCCCCACCATAGCGCTATGGGTTCTTTGAGTCGAATGGAGCACTGTTACTCGTGGCGAGCGCATTAAGCTTAGTATACAGCGTCAGTGTCGGAGAAGCGCCTGAGTCCTGTGCCTAACTGCGAGTTCTTAGACACACGACAGAAGAACTTTCCCGAAGAAATGGCAAAAAGAATAATTCAGTGATGAGGGTGGCGCAAAGGCAACCTCTTCATGCTGTTAAAATCTCGAGCCCAGGTCCACTCCAGTAGTATCCGCTATTCTACAGCCGTTGTTGGTGAGGGTGGTGAGCTCGGTAAAGAGTGACGGGATTGGCGCTGTACCAGAATCCTTTGCATCAGCTGATGCTTGTGAAAGTACCGTTGCGGACGGTAGTGGCGTCGGAGAATTTGCATCAAGAAGTCCCTGATACCCGCTCGCAACGAGCTCGTAAGAAGTTCCACTTTGCAATTTGTTACCCAAGTCCGTGAGTGTAGCAATGAGTGCGTCAGCGCGCACAACAGCAGCCTGCGCTCGTGTAAGTGCTGGAGTGACCGTTTCGTTCAGCGCAACACTATTATTAACGCAAGCAGCACTTGCCGACTGAGCAGCGGAGACAATTTTCTGCGAGTCAGTCTTCCACGCGCTCACTTGCATGATGCTCGTTTGAATTGAAACCGCGAGTGCTTCTTGGTTGGTAATTACTGCCGCTTCAGTTGTGTTGCGTGTACTGGTGACTGCTGATGCTCCGCCCCCCTGAGATGGGTTAGACACTCCTCGCAACCCCCCGCTTCCACCAAGCGCCTTAGAAATGAGCTGCTGCGCAAGCGCACCAAGTATCTGATCAATTGACTGAGCTAGCTCAAGCTGGCGAAGTGAAGAATCAGAAGCAATGTTTAGTTTGTTCTCTATGAACGAACCAGGGGTCACTATTTCTCTAACAGCACATGAGTCGGCATCGCTAAGCGAATGACTTCCTTGGGCGGCGTTGTTGGAGCTACCTCCCCCGTTGCCTGTGTTAGAGGCACCACCTGCTCCAGTTGCTCCGCCCCCGTGAGCCGTTGAGGCACCAGTGCCCGTGTTGTTGGAGGAAGCTCCAGCAGAGGGATTGCCGTTGTTGGAGTTAATACAGTCCCCTCTCCACGAGAGAAAACCCTTACCCCACGCAAGCTCCTGTACACGCTGATTAATTGTGGAGCTGATTTGCTCGGCAATTGCCTGAGACGCAATCATGTTTGCACCAATTGGGTTGTTTGCCGGATTTGAAAACGTTTCAAACCACGCGTCCCACCCACCCTCTTGGAAGTTGCCGGCACGGAACGCTGCAGGATTTTGAGACGCACGACCAAGAGTATCTTTGAGTCTTGCGGCGAGTGCGTCCTTGCTGCTGTAGAGATAGTACGCGGTGCCAATATTTGTAATCAAGCTGTCTACATACGGAGAGTCAATCTTGGTATTCTGGGCGAGGTTTGTGAGGAATCGTTGAGCCTCACCGTCTGCAGCACGACGTAGGCCCCGCTTAAGGTCAGTCTCAAAAGCGGGAGAACCTTCAAACCCTCCGTTAATCCAGTTAACGGTGCTGTCAGTGATGCTCTTAATAGCCGCCCGGCCAAGCGCAAGGGCTAGAGGGCGGATTACATAATCCTCTATGGTGTCCTTGGTGTCCTTCCCTGCGCTAATAGCGGTGCTCCCTGCGGTTAGTCCACTAGAAACTTCAGTCGCTACGTTTGCTGCTGCAGATATCGTACTCTTTACAAGCGCCAAGCCAGTCTCAAAAACAGGTATGGCGTGAGCTTTTTTCGGAACAAGCGCTAGCGGTGTCACTACAGAAAACATCAGCACCAGGGCAATAAGCCGAACCGAACGCTTCTTTGTGTAGGGACGTATCATAGGCCGGGTACTTCAGTCTGATGGGCAAATTGCACAACCGAATAAAATTCATATCCGGGCTCCCCTGCACCAATCACAATACTGTTTGTAGCAAGTGCGCTGTGTAAGTCTTTAAGGCTAATGGTCACCTCGTCCGCAGCACTCTGATAGCGCATCAATCCCATAAGGCTGCGCACAGGGTCTGTGTCTGAAGTGCTCATGTCTACCGTGACGGTACCAAGTGCCGCAAGTGCATTTGCAAAACGGAGATGTGCTGCCTGCAGTTCAGCAGGAACCGGCACCTTAACAAGCGCCTTGCTCATGTTGGTATACACGCCCCCAACCCCGCGCACCTTCTCTAGTGCTGAAGTATCGTTGCGCATAATGGCGTCCTCCATAAGAAGGAGCTCTTCTTTCTCTTTTGCATACGAAAAGGAATCAAGGGTTGAGCCAGCACGCTCCAAGTAGGAGCGAATAGCTGCGTCCCCTGTCCCGGCCACAACAACCTGAGAAAGTTTGTAGGTGTTCTGTATATCCGTTTTATCTATAAGCTTTTGGACGGCATCCTGAGCGAACGATGTAAGCTGGTCATCGGTGAGTGTTGTGCCAAGACCGTGAGTGCTGACGTAGTTTGCGAAGAATTCTCGAGCGAACTGAGCAGTGATAGTGTTGTCCTCTGGGCTCCCAGGAACACGCTCTCCCTTAGTCGCCTCCTCAGGCGCCTGCGCGCCAGCGAACCTTGGTTTAACGAGCCCCTGTTCTACTGCCGCGCCGTCCAGAACGCCAATAGCCACTGACTCTGGGTTTGCTGGGTCAGTTCCGTATAGGGATTCCTGCCAATCAGGAAGACCGTCAGAGTCGCTATCTTTGGCCGCGTAGGATGCCAAAAGTGATTCGGCCGTTGCTGCGTCCACGGTCATGGGACGGAATGAGAAAGGTCCAGAGAAAAGATATGCGCACACAATAAACGAAAGTGACACGGACGACGCAAGAATGAGATGGAGAGTGCGAGAGCTTGGGTTCATAGGTACGTATCAAAATAGTAGCACAAGGCCATACCTATAATAGGTAAAGAAAAAGGCACGTGTGCATTAATACTTAGGAAAGTAGCCGTGCAAGTTCTCTCCAGGTGGGGGTGGGTACTTGTTCGGCGCGGATATTGGTAGAAAGTGTAAGTGATAGGAATGCGGCCTCAATACGACTCTTGGTACTTACCTGCTCCAGGTTCTTAGCAAGACGCTTCCGCTTCTGTGAAAAGCCGGCCTTGAGAACAGAAAAGAAATGCTCCTCCTCTTGGTGGTTAGAAAAGGTGTCTCGTCTAATCCCAGTAATAGATAACACTGCAGAGTCCACATTTGGTGCGGGCCGAAACGCTCCGCGCGGCACTGTAAAGCAATAGACGGGCGTGCCAAACACCTTTACTGACACCGACAGGATGCTTTCTTTGGGGTCGCGAGCTATGCGAACGGCCACCTCTTTCTGTACCAAAAGCGTCATGGAGGTGGGTTTGTTGGATTCTGTCAGGAATTTCCTCACTATTTCGCCCGTTATGTAGTACGGAATGTTTGCGACAAGAGCGTATCCGATGGGAAGTATATCTGCAGAGAACTCACGAATATCAGCGCCAATAAGGACAAGGCGTCCAGAAGCAATCTCCGGCGCGAATGTCTCGGTGAGCACAGGAATAAGTTCATAGTCCGCCTCAACAGCAAATACCTTACCTGCGCTCGCAAGCAGTTCGCGGGTTAGCATGCCGGTGCCAGGACCAATTTCAAGCACGGTTGTCTCCGAGGTCAGCTTTGCGGCACCCACGATACGCTGCGCGGTCTGCGCATGCATGAGGAAGTTCTGCCCGAGTGATTTTTTAGGAAGCATACCTACTCAATTATCGTCTCATGCTCGTCTCCGTCTTCAAGGTGCACCAAGTGCTCACCGATATCGCGTATAAACGACGAAGGCTCCGCAAAAAAATCGGTACCATAAATCCTGCGCACACGAGCAAGGGTAAGAATAAGCTCCTTTCGTGCGCGCGTGACTGCGACATAGAATAGTCGGCGCTCCTCTTCCTCGTCGCGCTTCTCGTCCCCCATGCCCTGGTGTGGGAATAGTCCTTCCTCAAGCCCCGTAATAAATACCGTATCAAACTCGAGACCCTTAGACGCGTGCACGGTCATAAGCGTCACACCTGACTTACTTTGATCACGGTCTATTTCGTCTTGGTCTCCCGCAAGTGCAGTATCGGCAAGGAAATTATTGATACCCTCAACGCCAGGCGTGCCATCGTAGCGACTGGCAAGTGTGGCAAGTTCGCGTGCGTTCTCTAGGCGCTCCGCGTCCTCCTCCCCACCCTTCTGTAGTGCAGCCGCAATACCGCTGCGCTCAATAACAAGACGTACAAATTCTGAAGGAAGCATCGTCTGAGCTGATTCATTGAGACTTTGTACGAGCATTTCAAATGACTCAATCTTTGAACGCTCTGCGGGCTTCAGCGTTTCCCGTGCTCCCGCAGTCATTTTACCAAGCGTCACCTTGCCAATACCGCGCGGCGGAAACTGCACGGCACGCATGCGGTCAGTCTCACGAGACGGCTCTAGTGCAAGGCGTACCCATGCGAGCACATCCTTTACTTCCTTACGGTCCAAAAAGCGCGTACCTAAAAGCTTGTACGGAATTTGCCCGCGCAGAAACGCCTCTTCAAGCGTGCGAGATTGGAAGTTGGTTCGATACAGGACCGCAATGTTCTCGGGAGCAACGCCAGCAAGCATTTGATGACGAATCTCGTCCACCACCCACCGCGCTTCCCCATCAGCATTCCCTGCAACATGAATACGAATTGGCGCACCCTCATCATTGTCCGTGACGGCCACCTTATCCTTTCGGTTTCTATTCTTTTCAATCACACTGTTTGCCGCTTCAACAATCGTTTTTGTTGAACGGTAGTTGTGTGCAAGCACGACAGGATGTGCGCCGGGATAAGTATCTTCAAACGAAAGCAGGTTTTCAATCGTTGCTCCTCTCCAGGTGTAGATACACTGGTCTATATCACCCACAACAAAAATATTTTTGTGAACATGAGCAAGCATGCTCGCAAGCTCTGCCTGGAGTGCGTTGGTGTCCTGGAACTCATCCACGTGTATGTAAGAGAACAGTTGCTGCGCCTCTTCGCGGATATCAGCATGCTCGCGCAAAAGCCTGGCAGGGAGCGCAATCAAATCGTCAAAATCAAGGGACTTCTCACGCTTTAGCGCTTCGTCATAACGGGCCCATACTTCAGCGGTGATGCGAGAGCGGAAGCTCTCGTGCCCATGTTTTGCTCGAAACTCAGACGCTGTCTGCCCGTCCCCTTTGGCTTTTCCTATGCGTGAAAGAATGGCGCGCGGCGGCACCTCCTTTGGGTCTACATCAAGCGCCTTCAAGGCTTCCTTGATTGCGCGCTCAGAATCGTCACGATCAAAAATGGCAAAGTAGCGTGGTACCCCAATGCGAGAACCAAACCGTTCAAGCAGAATGCGCCCCAGGCCGTGAAAGGTGACCACCGTTGGCAACCTAGCGTCGTCTAACATGTGAGAAAGCCGCTCGCGCATCTCGCGCGCAGCTTTATTAGTAAAGGTGACCGCCAAAATGCGCTCCGCAGGCGTTCCGTTCCGTATAAGGTGGTATATTCTCGTCGTTAATACCTTAGTCTTTCCACTCCCTGCCCCAGCAAGCACAGAAACCGGCCCTTCGGTGGTGATGACGGCGTCTTTTTGGGCATCATTTAGGCCGTCGAGGTACTGCATTGCCTACACTATAGCGTAAAAAACGCTCTCCACACCCATTCGACTATTTGGTTGACCAAGGGGCCAGGAAGGCTATACTGGTCAGGTTGACCGCAACGGCTGAATTCAAGGAATGGCTTACTTACGCCATTTTTGTCCACGGAAGTTTGATAGCACCACCTTCGTTCCCCTATTTTGCCCCCAACTGATCCTCTAAGTCTTTCCGTACAGAAATCTGACTTAGTTGCATACTGGATTCCTGGCGCTCTAATCGCCGCAAGCCTAACGTTAGGCATAGGAATCACCCTCTTCCCACAGACCGCGGGGGCATTTTGGCCTTTTTCTATACTTAAGGCTTCTGAAGGCGAAGCCTCAGCACCAATTTTGCATGACAGCAGCATCAACCTGCTCCAAGCCGCGGTCAATCCCGACCCTTCTCCCCTCCCTGCAGATATCGAGCTTTCTCTTAGTGAGGGCTCAGCACTTATCGCGAACGCTGGAGTGGACGGCACTATCGAAGTTGATCACACGTCATCAAGCGGAAGTATTTCTACGTATACGGTCGAAGAGGGTGATTCTATTTCTGCAATCGCAGCAAGGTATAAGGTTTCCGTGGACACCATTTTGTGGGCAAACGGGCTTACCCGAAAGAGCGCCATTAAGCCAGGCATGACGCTCGTTATCTTGCCGGTGTCCGGAGTGCGTCATACGATTCTAAAGGGAGAGACGCTACGTGGTATCGCCAAAGCGTTTAGCGCTGACGCAGAAGACATTGCTGCCTACAACGGACTAGACAGTAGCGCAGGCCTCGTCGCGGGCAGCACCCTTATTATTCCTGGTGGAGAGATTTCCGCACCGGTTATAAAGAAGGCGACAACCGTAGTGAAGAGCAGTATTAAGACTGGCGGAAGCATGGGGGCAGTACGCGCCGTTGGAAACACAAGCAAGACCGTTGCGCTCGCAAACCCAGCACCACTTGGACGAGTATCTCAGGGAATTCATGGTTGGAACGGTATAGACTTTGCAGCACCAAAGGGATCACCAGTGCTTGCTGCGGCGGGAGGAACAGTCATAGTCTCTCGTGTGGGTGGATGGAACGGAGGATACGGAGACTATATCGTTATTGATCATGGAGACGGAACACAAACACTCTACGCCCACCTTTCTGCAGACAACGTTTCTGTAGGACAAAAAGTTGCAAAGGGTCAGCAGATTGGTGGCGTTGGAAATACTGGCAAGTCCACCGGCTATCACCTCCACTTTGAGGTGCGCGGCGCAAAGAACCCGTTCGCCAGGTAGCTGCAGACACACAGAAAATAAAGAAATCGCCCGCTTGCGGGCGATTTCTTTATTCAAACCCAAACATGCCACGTGGGCGATACTGAAGCGCCTCTAACACATGCTCTTTCGCAATAGTGTCGCTTTGGGCCAAGTCTGCAATGGTGCGCGCAACGCGCAGTACGCGATGGTAGGCGCGCGGGGAGAGATTAAGCTTTGCATTGGCCGCTATGAGCATGTCGCGAACACTCTCGTCCACAAACTCTGGGCTGTCTAGCTCGCGTGGCGAGAGGCGTGCATTTACGCATCCGCGTTCTACTGCTCGCTCGCGAGCGAGCGTCACCAGCTCACGAATCTCCTGTGAGGATGCTCCACCACCCACGCTGCGAAGTACTGCCTCGGGCAGGTGTGGAACTTCCACCCAGAGATCGAGCCTGTCTGCGATAGGGCGAGAAATTTTTCGCGACTGTTTCATCGCTTCGCGTACGCGCACCTGCGCGTCTGCGGTGAGTGTGTCTGCGGGGTTCATGGCCGCAACTATCATGCAGTCAGCCGGAAAGGTGATGCTCGCGCGAGCGCGCGAAACTGTCACCACCCTGTCTTCAAGTGGTTGGCGTAGTGCCTCTAGGGTGCGCGCATCAAACTCTGCGAACTCGTCTAAGAATAGTACGCCGTGGTGTGCAAGAGTTACTTCTCCCGCCTTCGGATACGCTCCGCCGCCCACAATCGCGGTGTGCGAGATGGTGTGGTGCGGAGCACGGAACGGTGGGTAAAAAAGCGCTTCTCCACTGCGCAGTTGGCCGGCCGTCGAATGTATGGATGTGACGGAAAGGCGCTCATCGCTTGTAAGTGGCGGCAGAATTCCTGGAAGTGCGCGAGCAAGCATGGTTTTTCCTGTTCCGGGCGGACCATAGAGGACGATATTGTGTCTTCCTGCTGCCGCTATGATGAGTGCGCGCTTCGCGCTCTCCTGACCTTTTATATCCTGCAAATCCACTGCTGGCGGTGGAGTCGGGGTGTCCTGTGTGAGTCTCAGTGCTGGCAACAGTATGTTTCCCGAGAGGTGTCCCACTAACTCTCGTAAGGTGTTTGGTGCAAACACCGTCATGTCTGGGGCTAAGAGTGCTTCCTGCGCGTTCTGTGGCGGAACAAAGACGCGCGTGACACCCGCCTCGCGTGCTGCCGCCCCAAGGTGGGGGCCCCCCCCCCCCCCCCCCCCCGGGGGCGGGGGGGGCCCGGGGCCCCCCCAAACCGCCGGGGGTGG
>CAYITJ010000004.1:0-37564 GCA_964366435.1 uncultured Candidatus Saccharibacteria bacterium | reverse complement strand
GTGCGGCGGGGGGGGGTTTGGGGCTCAAAAAACGGCGGTGTTGCCCCCCCGGGGGGGGCCCCCCCAGATTGGGGCCCCGCACGCCACGCACGCCACGAAGCGTGCCGTCGAGCGCAAGCTCGCCCACAAAGAGCGCGGGTTCGGGAGGAAGCTCAAGGTGCCCTGCTGCAGCAAGGTAACAGAGCGCAATGGGAACGTCGTAGTGCGAGCCTTCTTTCTTAAGGTCCGCAGGAGAAAGCGCAAGTACAATTCTCTTGTTCTCAGATTTTGGCGACTTGAATCCGCTGTGCTTGATGGCAGCAGCAACACGGTCTCGCGCCTCCTCTACTGCCTTGTCGGGTAGCCCTACTACTGAAAAAGAATGAAGGCCGCGACTTAAATCTGCCTCAATCGTGACGAGCTCAGCTGCAGCACCGACCGGCTGTGCCGCAAGCAGTGTTGCATACCCTTTCTTTCCTTCGGCTCCCTCGCTCGGCACATCCTCAGAGGTGATGTCCATAGGTATATAGTACTGCCCCTATATGGAAATTCCCGCACGATACTGTGTATCGTGCGGGAATTTCAAAACCCAACTCACCTAAGCAGCAGCGTTCTTTGCGATAGTGCGGTATGCGTGCGTGAACGCGAGTTGTGAAACAGGAACAGTCACAAATAGTCCCACAATGAGAGCGCAGAGTCCGAGAATGTTAATCACCAGTGTAGCAACGGCAAGTTTAAACAGCTCAAATCGGTGTCCTTTAGTCAGCCGCACACTTTCCTTGAGTGCTTCTATAGGCCCCATTCCCTTCTCAATAACAAGGATGCCAGCAAAAGAGAATGCGAGCGCGATAATGATGCCTGGCACAATGAAGAACACGAGACCAAGTATAACGGGAATACTGCCGAGGAAGCAGACGCCAAGGTAGCGCCAAAATGGCTTTGGGTTCCACAGGTCGCGAAGCTCCGCCTTGTCCACGTGGTCATGCGCCCTCAGGTAGAGCGTCGTCACGCCAATGCCCATAAGAAGTGTCGTGACAATTCCCTCTATATCAATAAGAAGCTCCATCTTTACCTTGCCAAAGAAAAATTCGAGCAGACCCTCTACAAGCCCAATGCCAAGACTAATGGCAAAGAGCACGAGCGGAACAGCAATAAAGAGCCAAGGACACGCCTTAAATGTTTTCCACCCAAACGCTAGATAGGTCTTTGTGTCCGCAAGAAATTTCTTCATAGATAGTGATTATGATGCGTGTGCCACACAGGTTGCCGCCGAAGGGTTTGCCTCAAGTCGGGCGATTTCTATGGGCTCCCCACTCACGGTGCAGGTTCCATAGGTACCGTTCTCGATACGCGAAAGTGCTGCAAGCACGGCGCCGTAGCGAATTTCAAGGTCCTTCAGAATCGCCGCATTGTCCTCGTATCCTTCAATGAGGTCCGCCGCGTCAACGTGGTCTGCCTCCTGCCCGACTTCCTGTGGGAGTGGCTCCCAGTCGCCAGGGTTTGATGGATTAATACGGCCTACGGTCGCAAGTGAGGCCTCAAGCTCACTCTTTTCTGCTTCTAAGCGGGTGCGGAAGTGTTCGGTGTTCATCGTGGGTACTCTACCACACCAACAAGCCCCCTACTTCCCTCCAGCGGACAACCGCACGAGGAGCGCCGCAAATGCAGCTTCGTTTCGAGCAACAATAAGCGTCTCCCGGTCAGCATATCCATAGAGCATGATGGAGCGCCCACGACTATCGCGCATGATGCGCACGTCGCGGTTAGCAACTATGGCGTCAACGAACCTGCCAGAAACAGTAACGGGCGGCGGCGCGCTTGGAAGCACGGGCAGGGTCGTTGAAGCACTCGCAAGAGTGGTGGTGGCGGTACTCGTCGCAACGCGCGCAAGGTCAACCACTGGTTCAAGCGTTTCTTCGGGGTAGAGCGGATACAGTACGCCAATTTCGCGCATCATGAGCGGCTCCCATGTAAGCATAGCTGCAAACGTGCGCTCGTAGGAAGAGACGCGGAGTATAAAGAATGTGCGAGTATCCCCTCCTTCGTTAATAACACCGACAGTACTTTCTTCTTCAATATTTCGCAGGAGCAAATCAGGTGCCGAAAGTCCAAGTGCGTTTATCAGCACACCTCCGGGCGCAGGTGAGCCTGCGAGTGTCCCTGCCTCATTGCTTGCAGGCTGTCCAACGTAGGTGACTACTGCAGTTCCAGGAAGCAGTTGCTCACTCGCCACCGTTGCAAGTGACTGCATCAGTACGGAGCCTGTACCCTCCACCTTCTTGTACTCATCAGCAAAGATAAGAGACGGCACAGAGACGGTGATAACTGGAACCTCGTGCCGCGCACCCACGTAGAGGTATGCCGCGTACGCACCCCCAAGACCAAGCACCAAGAGCACAATGCCCGCAACAAGTACTAGAATCGGCGGGCGCTCACGGCGCGTCTGCTCTGGGCGCGAGGCAACTGCCTGTCCCGCATCAAGGCCAGCTGCAAGTACTGAAAAGTTGGAAGACTTGGTCGCTTGTGCACGGTCTTTAAAGTCAGTTGAGAACGAATGGAACGGCGCAGCCGCTTGCGGCTTTGGTGCGGGTGGGCGAGGAGTAATGGGAGGGGGAGGTAGCACTGCTGCTGGTACGTCTTCAATCGGTTCTCTGTAGAGTGGGGGCATGGCGTGTATCGGCTCTGGCCTTGGTTCTACAAATGCTGGTTGTGCTGGTGTCACCACCTGCTCTGGCACTGGCGGTTGCACGGACGTGGTACTCACCACATCAGGAATTGGTGCAGATACTGTAGGCATCGCCATTTTGGTGCGAAGGCGTGCGAGCACTTCGTCGCGCTTCTCCTTAGCGTCGTCTTTTGGTCCGGACGCAGGAGCACCCTCGACGTACTGATTTAGTTCAGCGCTTGATTCAAGATCAACCACTTCCCTGTCCGGCCGCTCAGGCTTCTGTTGTGCTTCAAAGAAGGGCTGCTCTGTTGCGTCAAATTCAACGCCGTCCGCGACCTCTCCTCTCACTTTTTGTTGCGCCACGGCCTTCTCCTCAGGTACTAGCTGCTTTCTTTGAAGTGCGCCAACGTTCCCCTTCCCACTCAATTGAGCCACGTCCTTTGCATACGTGCGAATGTACTGCGACATGTCCTGCGCAGGAGGAGCATCTGTTAGGTCAACAGGCGATGGTGCGTTCGATGTAGTGTCCGGCATGTGCTTCCTTGATTATAGCCTGCTTAACACGCGCACCACACACAAGTACACAAACACCGCTCGCGATAGCGAGCGGTGTTTGTGTAGAGGGTTGATTACCCCCGATGTCCAATGATGAACTTCTTCGGGTCTTCGCACATGTCGGTAAACGCGTGCGCAGCTTCTTTCAGTTTCTGAGAAGAAGACTTTCCAAATGAAATGACCTCCACCTGACAACCATCGTTCTCTAGGTACTCAATAAGTGGCACGAAGTCTCCGTCGCCAGTAGCGAGAATGACGGTGTCCAGCTTGGGTGCAAGTTTCACCGCATCAATAGCGATGCCCACGTCCCAGTCAGCTTTCTTGGCCCCGTCAGAGAAAATCTGAAGACCCTTCACTTTGGTTTCAATGCCCATTTTTGTGAGCGCTTCAAAGAAATTCTTTTCGTCGCCTCCCTCTGTAGAAATAACGTAGGCGATAGCGCGCACAAGAACGCGGTCCCCCACCGCCTCCTCAAGGACATTCTGGAAGTTAACGCGAGATTTATAAAGGTGTTTGGCGCTGTGGTAGAGGTTTTGAGTATCAATGAATACCCCTACTCGTTGCGCCGGATGCTTGATTACAGGCATAACGGTATGAAATTAGAAACGTATTAAAAATGTAGGCTGGAGAGTCGCTCCTACCTATATATCGTAGCACCTGCTTACGCAGCATTCGCCAATAAGGAGTGGAGTACGTGGCACTCCCTCAAATCCTAGGAAAAAGAAGAACGGGTGCGAGGCGCAAACAAGTCGTGAAGTGAGCTGTACTAGAAGTACAGTGAATGAACGACGATGTTTGAAACGAAGCAATCCGGCTTCTTTTGCCGGATTTACTTCTTTAGACCGAGCTTCTTGATAAGGGAGGTATACCCCTTCTTATCATTCTTCTCTAGGTAGCGAAGATGTGCGCGGCGGTCCGCAACCATCTGAAGAAGACCACGACGACTGTGGAAGTCCTTCTTGTTCTTCTTAAGGTGTGCAGCTAGCTCATCAATTTTGCGGCTGAGCACGGCAACCTGGACGTCAGCAGAGCCGGTGTCCTTGTCATGTCGTGCCGCATCCTTGATAACGGCTGTCTTTACGCGTTTCGTAAGCATTGAAAGTACCTTACCACACCTTGTCTATTTGCGCAAGTGTTTCATAGTAGTGACCCTAGAATCCAGTATCTGCGTTGTTGCGGGTCCCGTTTGGGTCGTTCACCGTGCCTCTGCACGGCTCACTTCCCAACCTGCCCACGCCTAGCATCTACCTGCATTCTGGAGCCCCTAATACTGCCCAGTTCGTTATCCGGAAGTGCGCACAATATGCACGCTATACTGTGGAAGTATGGATGCGAGCCAAATGAAGCGGGAATTTCTAGAATATATAGAAATTGAGCGCGGTCGCGCGGTTAAAACCGTTGAAAATTATGATCACTACCTCTCCCGCTACTTTGAGCAAATGAAAATAGTGAGTGTTTCCGACATTTCTGAGCAAAACATTCGCGAATTTAGGCTCTGGCTTAATCGCCAGCCGGGCACGGGCCGCGATTCTATGAAGCGCCGCACCCAGAACTACTACCTCATCGCGCTGCGAGCTTTTCTGAAGTTCCTCCGAAAACGCGGTATAGAAAGCCTCTCCCCCGAGCGCATCGAGCTCGCCAAAGTTCCCGAGCGCCATCTAGACCTTATAAATGCTAGTGAACTGGCACGTCTCATGAAAGCGCCCATGGATGCGTATGCTGCTGAAGAGGATGAGGGAAAGAAAGCGGCTTACTTACGGGACGCCGCAATCCTTGAGCTCCTGTTTTCCACTGGGCTCCGTGTTTCAGAGCTCTGTGCCCTAAACGTAGACATTGATCTCTCGCGCGACGAGGTATCCGTGCGCGGAAAGGGCGACAAGGTGCGGGTTGTGTTCCTCTCGGAAGCGAGCAAGGAGGCCATTCGCGCCTACCTAAAGGCTCGGAAAGACATGGAAGAGGCCTTGTTTGTGGACGGGCGACCCACTTCCCTTCACCGCATCACACCCCGCGATATCCAGCGCCATTTGAAGAAGTACACTGCGCGCGCCGGAATCACGAGCAAAGTCTCCCCCCACACCCTGCGCCACGTATTTGCTACGGATTTGCTCCAAAATGGTGCGGACATTCGCTCCGTGCAGGCACTTTTAGGACATGCCAGCATCAATACCACCCAGATATATACCCACGTCACCGACGCCCACCTACGCGAGGTTCACAAGAAGTTCCATTCAAAGAACCGTTAGTCTCAGCTAGTTCCCTCCCTGGCAGGCGTTTGCAGCGTCCCAGTTAACCCACGTGCCGCCGTACTTGTTGAGGCAGTAGTTTGGAAGAGGCCCAACCTCGTATGCCCAGCTGTTAGAGCCGCCGTCATTGATGCTTGCGCTGTTTGGCGCCTCTAGCTGCACGGATAGACCATACATTTGGTGGGGATAGTTTGATTTGTAGTTGAATCTGCGATCAATGGCGGGTCCTCCAGCATCGTCGCGGGGCAAGCTGCTAATGTGTGGCGCCATGAGTGTTTCGAAGATGCACCAGTTGTTGTTGAGACCGCAGTCCCCACCGTTTACAGGGTCATTGGTGCTGGCAAACGAGCCAAAAGTGGCCCCTGGGTAGTGTCCGTGCGCGGAATAGTACTGCTCTAACGCTTTGCGCATCTCGGTAATAGCGACCACACGGCTTGCATCACGTGCCTTTATGCGTGCTGTGTTAAGCGCACTCACCATAATTGAGGAGATGATGCCAATAATGGTTATAACAATGAGCAACTCTATAAGTGTGAATCCGCGGGTCCGTACCATAGAGCAATAATACCAGGTGCAAACGCGGAAGTTGACTTTTTCCACCAGATATATTATATTTACTACATCAAATCGCAGCGCTGGGGAGAAGAAGTAACGTCGAGTTTCCGAATTCAGCCAACTGCACTTGATAGTTATCAGGTGTATCGCTCTACAAAATCTATGTTGCAAGGCATTATTGCTGGACTCACAGACAAGGGATTCGGATTCATTAAGATCGAGGGAGAGGCGAAGGATCTATTCTTTCACTCAAACGAGCTCGTAAATGTACGATTCGATGATCTTCGTCAGGGGGACAAGGTTGAATTTGAGAAGGCTGAGGGTCCTAAGGGTCCTAACGCTATCAAGGTCAGCAAGATCTAACCAAACGAGCGCCCGCTTGCGGGCGCTTTTGGTTTCTCGCGGGCCGGTTATTAGGTAACCCACCACTTCTATGCAGGACGGAACCATTGCAGAGCTCGGTGAGCGCAGCTCGGGCCTCATCAAGCGAGGAAAGGAGAAAGAACCTATGTTCTTTCACGCGGACTCGCTGGTGGGAACCACCTTTAGTGAACTTCGTGTTGGCGACAACGTTCGCTTTGAAAGCACGGAGAGCAAGAAAGGGGCCTACGCTACCCGCGTACAAAAAAAGTAACGCTTTACCGCGTCACAAACAAAACACCGCCCAGTGGGCGGTGTTTTGTTATGCGCTAGGCCATTGGCGGCACTCCCCTATCAAAATACGCGCCGACAAGATGCCTGAAGCGAGGACTAAGTTTCATGGCAATCCCGTATCCGGTGGATACTACTGCGCATACACCAAGAACGATTGCGTTCCATAGGCTCGGCTCAGTCACCAACAGGAATATCCCCACTAGTACGCCTACGATGGAAAAGTAGAAAACGCTAATAACAATCAGATAGAAAGCAGCCAACAGGTGAGTTTTCATGTTTTATGCGGCTTCTTCGGGAGTTGCTTCCCAGTCTGCGTGAAACTTCTCTCCCCAAGAAATAATCATCGGGTCATTCTTGTCGAGCGACTTAATGCTCTCCGCCATTTCAGGATGCGCCACTTCAAGGTGTGCCATACCTGCTGCAATCATGTCCATTTCTGTCTCGGCACTCACCTTCTCTTCGCACATGCCGCCCATTTGCGCACAAGTCATTGTTTTCATGTTCTATTGCGGTAAGTATGTGGAAATCCTACCACGCCAGGACTTGTGGCAGTCGTCTGAGGCGAGGTTGGAACTTTTTCACTCGCGTAGCTTAACCGACTCTTTAAGTAGCTCAGTTTCTATGCCCGCTGTCGAAAAACTGAGCAGTTTGAACTCCTTCGCGTCTGACATAAGGTCTCCAAGCGGTAAGCGCAAGATGACTCCAACCATACCGTCCGCTGAGGCGGCCTTGAACTCATCTAGACTTGCGAACTCTATCGTCCCTACTGAGGATTCTTGGATATACATAAATTCCTTATCATCAGGATTCTCGCTCCTGATTGCGGATTTTAGAACATGCCGATCAATCAAGATCCAATCATTCTGGGCAGTAATGAGTCTTCGCTCGGATTCAAACGTTGTAAGGAGGTCTGATGTGCTATTAACGACAATGACTTTGTCTTTCGCGATTCCCGCATTTGCGAGCGCCGCCTTCGTTCTCTCAGCTACGGTGGATAACAGCTCCTCGGAAATTTCTGGTCGACCGTCCGTAGGTGCACCACCCTCTTCAACAGGAATCGGATAATGATCCGCGATACGATCCTTAACGAGATAGATTTTCTCTGGCCTACGTGAAGAGTCGAGGTTATTTAGGATCACACCCACGAGTGCAGTAATAGCGCTGTCATACTTTTCAGTCGTATCCAACGATTCAAAGGTTCCGTAGGGTTTATCGAGTGCTTCGAACGTCGAGCCAACCTTCTGAGCTGCGGCAGTATTCCAAAGCGCAGCAGTAATCATTGCGTCTAGCTGTGCGGTGGACTCTATTGGTCCTGTCCCTCTATAACTGCAGGTCATGTCAGTAAGCAATCTCTTGCTGGTCAGAAGATCTGCATTGTCACGGTACCAATCGCGTATTGTTTGCTCCGACGTACTTGAAGGGAAAGCGTGAACCTGTATCTCTCCCCCCTCTGTTTCTATAGCGTGCTGAAGCTTCCCAACATTTGCGTCTAGAAATTCATTTTGACGATAGACGATCAAGGTGGGACCCACGTATCCAGAGCTCTCTTTATTAAAGGATCGTTCAAAGGAAACTTTTGGTGTTCGGGGTGCTTCATTAAAAATCATACTAAAGTATAGCAAGAGAAGCTGGTTGGCAGACCAGGTATCGAACTCAATGTACAATATCCCAATGCGCATCGTCTCCTGGAACGTGAACGGCATCCGGGCCGTACATCGCAAAGAGCTTTTTCTGCCGTTTATTAAGCAGCTGAAGCCCGACATCATCTGCCTCCAGGAGACAAAGGCCGAGGAACACCAATCCCCTGTTGATTTGATGGAGTACGAGGAATACTGGTATTCCGCAAAGAAAAAGGGATACAGTGGCACCGCCATATTCACTAAGCAGGTGCCCCTCGATGTGCGTTTCGGTATTCCTACTGAAATAGCCAGTAAATACAACCTGGTAGACGACGGCTATGGGGACCCAAACGATGAGGGCCGAGTAATTGCAGCAGACATGGGCCCATTCTTTGTGGTATCCGTCTATACCCCAAACGCAAAGGACGACCTCTCTCGCCTCCCCCTTCGACACAGCCAGTGGGACCCGGCATTTCTGGAATATATGAAGGAGCTAGAGCAAGAAAAACCCGTGATATTTTGTGGTGACTTGAACGTGGCGCACGCCGAAGACGACCTCGCCAGACCCAAAGAAAACAAGGGCGTAAAGGGATTTACGAACGAGGAGCGCGAGGGAATAGACTCCATTATTACGGCCGGATTTATTGATACGTTCCGTCTGTTTACTACAGGGAATGGCCACTATTCCTGGTGGAGCAACTGGGGACAGGCGCGCGAACGCAACGTAGGATGGCGTATTGACTACATTTTTGCCTCAAAAGCGCTCAAGGGAAAGATAAAAACCGCAGAGATTCACGACGACATTATGGGCTCAGACCACTGCCCTGTTTCCATAACGCTCTAGTGTCCTATAGGACATCTTTAAAGGACACTATCCCCATGTATGTCCTTTACACTGTATGGGGCGGGTATATAGTAATGGAAGACGAGGCCCGGTCTGGTGCGAGAAGAATTGTTAAAGACCGGCCTTGCATTGGCTGTTCTTTGATAGTTCTTTCTAATCAGATAGTGTTTGCCACGTTGTCCAGGCCGTCCAACAATCAAGGAGTGATCTCCTCTACTTACGACTGGGTCCAGCCACACGGATAGAAAAACGCATCAGCAACACTCACACCAAGAAGCCACCCGTACATCTCACGGGAGGACCGCCAAACCAGCCCCCGCTCCATTTGGTCCTCTCAACTTAGGGTGGCTTTCTTATTTCCCTTGTCAGTACAGTAAAAAAGCACCATTTGCTTTGTTGCTCGCTCCGCCGCTCTCTCATCGTACTATTCCACCCCAGGGGCATTTCCAATCTCTAATCGCTGCACTCAAGGGCTTCTGGCGCTCTCACTCGCTTCGCAACTGGCACCTTTTATACTGCACTGAAGACCTCATTTCACGTGAAACCACCCATACTAAGAAGAAAACGGCATATTTAGGCCGTTTTCTTCTGTTTCACGCGAAACAGGTACTCTTTTGGGTGTTTCGCGTGAAACCTAGCAGACGTGGTGCTTTTTTAGTATAAGCTGCAGTTCCTCCTCCTCGCGCTCCTCCCGCTTCTTCTTACCGGAATCCCCCAGCTCCTTGAGTTGTGACTCTGGAAGCTCTAGGAGTACCTGTGCGCGCATATCCAAGTAGGTAAGTTCGTTCTTCTTCGGGTCCTCTAGAACCTCCTCTAGAAGGGCATTAAGCGTCCAGCCTATCTTTGGTCCTGGTTTCGCGTGAAACTGCTCCATGAGGCGGTTTCCATCTGTTTTAAGCATGGCTACAGAGATTGGGTCGCGGAGCGCCTCCTCCACCATGGCTTTGTACTTACGGAACCGGAACGGCTGCTCCTTTGGACGGCCCGTCCCAATACGGTCGCAGATGCGGAGATCCAGCAGGTCGTGGATGTTCTCCTCGCCCACATTCACAATCATGCGGCGCACGGCGGAGAGGGTAATTTGGTCAGGATCAGAGAAAAACATGTGCCAACGCACCAATTTAGACACTTTCTCTATGGTTTCACGTGAAAAGCGCAGGTCCTCAAGGGCCTTTTTGGTTACACGTGAACCAACCACCTCGTGGCCATGGAAGGTCCAGTCCTTCTTTTCGTCAGACCAGCGCCTGGTTTCTGGTTTAGATACATCGTGGAACAGGGCAGCTAGTCGGATATCAAACGGCCAGTCCTTGTCTGCTGCGTGCTGCAGGGCTCGCAAAAGGTGTCCAAAAACGTCGTAGCTGTGAGCCTGGTTCTGTTCCACACCAATGCCACGTACCAAGTCAGGAGAGATATACTCCAGGAGCCCGAGCTGCTGGGCGAGCACCAACGCCATCATTGGCTGCTTGGAGTTCAGGATACGCACAAATTCGTCGCGGACCCTTTCACGTGAAACATGGCTCAAATTCTGAGCCTTTTCCTGTATTGCGGCCGCGGTTTCGCTATCTAGAGCGAAATCAAGCTCAGCTACTAGACGGATGGCTCGCATAAGGCGAAGCGCATCCTCCTCAAAGCGCTCAAGAGGGGAGCCAACCGTGCGCAGTACTTTGTGGGTTATGTCCTTTTGTCCTATATACGGATCAATAAGGTGTCCTTTAGACTCATCAAGTGCGATGGCGTTTATGGTGAAGTCACGGCGCGCCAAATCCTCCTCCAAGTTATCCCCAAACGCCACCATGTCAGGGCGACGCTTATCGGAATAGCCTGATTCGGTGCGGTAGGGGGTTACTTCAATGATAGAAAGGGAAGAGCTCTCGCTTCCGGTCTTCACCCCAACCGTGCCAAAGTCGTTCTCGTAGAAGGATTCTGGACACACAAGCACGATATCCTCGGGCTTTGCGTTGGTGGTGACGTCCCAGTCCTTTGGGGTACGGCCTATGAGTAGGTCGCGCACACAGCCACCCACCAGGTAAGCTTCATATCCCGCGTCGCGGAGCGCACCAGTAACGGTGCGTACTTCTAGGGGAACCTCGTACTTCATTACAAAAATACTAGTACGGAGCTCGCCAATCTCCTAGGCCTCGCGTATTATCAACACTGTTCCTGCGCCCGTAGCTCAATGGATCGAGCACTTGTCTTCGGAACAAGGGATGGGGGTTCGATTCCCTCCGGGCGCACCAATAGTGGGCGTATGCCAGGTATACTGTTTCTCAGTATGACCAAACTAAACACAAAGGAGCGGACGCGATTGCTTTCGGTGGCTAAGAAGTTTGGCACCCCGCTCTACGTGTACGACGCGGCTATGATTTCTGCGCAGTGCGAGAAGTTGAAGCGGAACTTCAAAGACACTAACTTTCATTACGCAATGAAAGCAAACTCTAATCCGCAGGTTCTTTCGCTTATCAAGAAGGCAGGGCTTGGGGTGGAGGCTGTGTCGATAGGGGAGCTTGAGCTCGCATTATCAATTGGTTTTCCAGCCTCGCGAATTAGTTTTACCTGCTCAAGCCTTACCGAGGCGGAGCTTGTGCATGTTGCCAAGACCGGCGCACGCGTCCATTTGGATTCACTACATCAGCTCCAGGTCTGGGGAGCAAAGAAGCTTGGTTCCACAGCCTCTATTCGGTTGAATCAAGGAATTGGGGGAGGGCACCACGCGCACGTGATTACCGGAGGCCCTGACAGCAAGTTCGGCATTGTGTTGCGCGATGTGCCAAAAGCAAAAGCTATCGCAAAGAAGTACGGCGTCTCTATAACAGGCATACAGCAGCACATTGGCTCAAACGTACTCGATATAAAAATCTTTGAGAAGGCGGTGCGGGTACTGTTGGAAACAGCGAAGTCATTCCCTGACGTTACGCATATAGATTTCGGTGGAGGTATTGGTGTTGCGTATGCGCCAGGCGCTGCGTCGCTTCCGCTAGGAGAGCTTGGTAAGCGCATGCGCTCACTCACCGGTAGCTTTCAGCGCGAGGCGGGACGCACGGTCGCGTTCTCTATGGAGCCGGGCCGGTTCCTCGTTGCTGAAGCGGGCACACTGCTTGTGTCTGTTACTGACATCAAATCAACCGAGAAGCACCACTTCGTCGGGGTTAACTCTGGATTCAATCAACTCATCCGTCCGGCCATGTATGGCTCGTATCATCCGATTGAGAACCTCACCCGTGCTCGTGGACCTCGTAAGTCGGTGACGGTGGCGGGGAACGTGTGTGAGTCGGGCGACATCTTTGCCAGTAAGCGACTGATGGTCGCTCCACAGATAGGGGATACGCTCGCCATACTGATAGCCGGCGCATACGGGTTCACCATGGCGTCTAACTACAACCTCCGAAAGTTGCCACGCGAGGTACTTTTGACTCCCTCAGGGGCAAAAGATATCTCGTTTGTACCAAGTACCCACGCTCGGTAGGTCTGGCCTAAGGCTGGGCTCCTATGGTATCCTGCGTTTCAGCGCGGATATGGTTTAGTGGTAAAACGAGTCCTTCCCAAGGATTAGACGGGAGTTCGATTCTCCCTATCCGCACTCGTCGTGAGAGAAAAGACCCGGAGACGGGTCTTTTCTCATTCACGCGAGTGCGGATAAGTAGGGTGCCTGCGCACCCTACGGGGGAGAATCGAAGGGCGGAGTGATGTTTCGCCAGCAGGCGAATCCACGAGCCGGGGTCGCGGAATTGGTGAGCGACGGCGAACCAATATCTGTGACCGATGCGTGACCAAATGTTCTTATGAGCGGAGCGAATTAGAACATGGGAACTTCTCCCTATCTCCGAACCAGGGGGCGAAAGTGGTAATCCACGGTTCTCCCTCGTATAGAGAAGCGGAACTTCTCCCTATCCGCCGGTTCTCCCTCAAATCCTCCATGTGCATAACTGTGGACAAAGGTGTTAGTAGTGGGGACAACTTTATAGGACAAGTGCTGTGTCTTTAGCGCTTGTCTGCAGAATAGTGAGTGTTTATATGCTTTTTCTCTCAGTCTACCTATTGGTCTTGTATACTGAGGACTGTGACCGACATCTCCACACTCTCCACAAAAGAGCTTGGCGCCATGGGAGAGGAGGCCGCAACCTTGTACTTAAAGAAGCAGGGATTCTCTATCGTAGATAGGAATGTTGTGCGCAAGACCGGAGAGATAGATGTGATAGCCAAGAAGAAAAACACGCTCCATTTCGTAGAAGTGAAGTCTCGTATTTGTCGGGAATTCCCTCAGGAGGGTAGTGGAGACACTGCGTTTGATCCGTCCGCCAACCTCCACAACGCGAAGATTAGTAAGGTCGCTCGAACAAGTGAGTGGTACGTAGCGGAGAAGGGGTGGGAAGGGGACTGGCAGGTGGATGGCCTCTTGGTGTGGCTTAGAAGTCGGGATGGAGCTGCCTTTATCTCCTATCTCCCACAAATTCTATAAATCTGGTAGGATGCTTGGGAACGGACAGGCGCAACGCTTGTAGCAGAAAAGACGGTCCCCAAGGGGACTTTCTCACTCACGGGTTGTATGGGTTGCTTGCACCCATACACTCCCTCGTTCCGGAGAATCGGTTCACGCAGACGTGCACCACTCTCCTCCACTCGGGGTGTCGTATACCGGTAGTACGCTACTTTTGGGAAGTAGATGACGGAGTTCAATTCTCCGCACCCCGACAAATTTGTGCGAAGCAGAAATTGGGCGAGGTGAGTGAGCAAACTGCTTTGCTCACGGCGGAGAACTGAAAGTCGGAGCATGTTCGAGTTTTAACGAGAACAGCGAGCGGGCGTAGATTTCGTTGTGAGCTTGCGAACTAGGAAATCAAGTGCAGAGCTTCGCGTGACTTATGAACGAAGTGAATTAGTCATACGTGACCAATGCGGCGCGAAGCGCCTTCTCCGCACCCCGACCACCATACGAAGCGTTTCGTTTTCAGGAGACCGTCAGGACATCTCAGCGCCGGCAATTCTCTACCCCAAGGGTACTTGGAATTTCTAATCGCTGCGCTCAAGAAATTCTCAACGCGCACCCCGACAAATTTGTGCGAAGCAGTAGAAACACAAAAGCCGCCCGAAAGAGCGGCTTTTGTATTTCTCGCAGCCTGCTCACTTAGCCACGTTCCATAGCACATCAAACAACGCACGCTGACTTGCTACAGCAGGATGACTGCGCACGCGTACCGTAAGTATCTCCGGCTCATATATGTTGAAGCTCACACTGTCTGGACGAATACATACATTCACAATGTCACCAATGCCGGCAATAGCGCGTGATTCGTTTTGGATAGGACTTTCAGTTTTATTGTGAGCAACGTCTTCATCGGTCCCTATGTACCGCAGACGGATATTCTTCTCCTTGCGTAGCTCCTCCCACTCCTCTACGCGACCCTCAAACAAGCGCACAAAGTTCATTCCCGCTCCCCCTACAATATCTAGATAGTCGCCGTGCTTAGCGTTCTCAAGCATTTGAAACTCACTCTCAATACACTTCTGGCTCCCACGTATCACCTCCACCACACCTGCCGGGGACTTTTCATACAGAGACATGAGGCTGCGAACGCCTTCCAACGTATCTAAGCGCTGCTTCTCTACGTCTTGAATAAGGCGATCAGGGCTCGTGGCTTCGTATTTGGTGCTTCGCTTCTCTCCAACACTGCGGATCAGACGTCTTTCCTCTAGTTCGTACAGAGCATCGTACACGTACTGACGGTGCAGGGATGTGCGCAGTATCAGTGATTTTGGACTAAGTGGTGTGCCAGCGTCGAGCAATGCCACATACACACTCGAAGCCTTGCTTGAAAGACCAGCTTTTAAGCCACTTTCCAAATAGTCCTTATTTTTTATAGTCATAAATATATGACTATAATATAAAAAATCACAATAAAATCAATAGTCTCAGGTCCTATATTTAGTGCACTAAAATCATGACTATCTATTGACTTACTAGGGTAAACACAGCATAATATTCTCAGGAAGTTGAACCTCACACAGGAGAATTGAAATGACTGTCCGTGAACTGAATGAAGTAGAGATGGCAAAGAAGGCCTACTCTGGCCTGCTCAATAAGCCCAACAGGGCTCTAGAGCAGCGCTTCCGGCGCTGGCGGGAACTTTCCGCGGCTGGCATCGATGCAGCTGTCACGCTGGAGGATGCGATCCGTCAATATCGGGCCGCGCCTCGACCCACTGAGCTGAGGCTTCGTGCGCTGCGTAAGTGGGTTTCGCTGTGCACTACCCGCAAGGAGCTTGTGCAGGCCTACCAGCAGACACATCGGTCCACAACCAATCTGATCTACAGGTTTGGTGTACCGAATGATTATGACGGCGGTGATAGAAGGAATGGTGATGTTGTCCATCCTGCTGTACGCAGGTGGATTGAGATCATCAGGCCCGAGCTTGAGGCCGCTGCGAGTGTTACCGAAATCAACCAGGCTCTCCGTGGGCAGTTCATTGATACACAATGGCTACCGCGGGACTTCACAACCTACTTAGATGAAAGGAAGGGGGCGGTTCGAAGCAATTCTTGTTCTGAGTAGCTACTGCAAATCACAACCGCAAGGAGAACGAAATGAAGACCCTTACCGACCAAGAATGTCGCGTCATTGTCGATGGAATCGCCGAATATCTCGGCAACAAGTTGTGCGCCTCTGACTTCTTGGCGATAGCTGACGACCCTTCCACAGCCCGCACTGCCCTTGAACGCTACGACATTGATCTGGAGGAGCTGCTAGACAATGCACTAATGGGCGAGGATGTGTTCTTCAGAATGCTGGTGCCATACTTGGGGAAAATGATCGCTAACAACGTTCAGAATGCTCTCCCAGGACTGGCGCTCAACATATCGCTTCCAGAGTTTGATCTGGACGCAACCACCAAGACCGCCGAGTAATCGGCGGTCTTCTACTTTCAAACGTTTTGAATACTACCGCATCGCCACCCCACCCAACACTTCCGTAAGTGTCGTGCGAAGCTCCTCGTTGCGTGCGGCAATTTCTGCGAGCAAGTCAGTTGAGCGATAGGACGCAAGATACTCATTAAGTGTGATGCCCATATCTTCCTCAAAACTCTCGCGCACGTGACCGGCGGTTACCGCACGTAGGTCACGCTCGCTAGGTGTGCCACCTGTGGTACTGGTGGTAATAAGTGCCACCATCTCGCCACGCGCATTCACAATGCCGCCCCCAGAAGAGCCGTGCTGCGCAGCCTCACTTCCACCAAGGGATAGTAAATCTACGCTTGTGCGACCAAAAGTGTACACGTCGCGCACGGAGCCAAGCACCAGCGTAGGCATCAGTGAGTCCTTAATCTGCGCGGTGGTAAGCGACTGTGCGCCGTATGAGCCAATAGCAACAGCATCACCAATCTTTGGCGTGCTTACTCCAAAAGGCACGTGTGCAAACTCGGTTGGAAGGGCAGCTCCCGTTGCTGAGCGAGTGATAGCAAGGAGCGCGATGTCGTTCTTGCCGTTTCCGCGAGGGTTCGCCACGACAAGGCTCGTGCTATTTGCTTCAACCCACGGCTTTGAAATGTAGATAAGCTCCGCAAAGTATGCGGTGCGAGCTGGTGCGCCCGTGCGTACCACGCACACTACGTTGCCCTTGGTAGGGTGATTTTCAAGCAAGAATAGCTGTGCAATGTGTGCGTTGGTGATTATCACGCCGTCAGAGCTAATGACTACACCAGAGCCAGAAATAGACTTCACTCCGCCATTCTTAGAGGCGCAGATAATATTTACGAGAGCGTCGGCCAGATTGTCCTTTGCGCCAGACAAATCAGCGGGCGGTGCTTCGCTGCGACTGGTAAGGCTACCAACTGCGGCCAGCTGTCCCTTTGCGGTCAGGGAATTAGCAAAGGATGGAGACCCATCAAAGAAGCCGTACGGCACCGGGCCCTCGGGCGCAGTGTTTGGTTTATCAAACAGATTAGTATAGAGCGCCAAGTACGCTATGACGGTTGCGACAACCAGCAAACCAGCCCAAGCAAGTAGGTTTTTTGACATATACCTATTATACAGCATAATCACAAAAAGAAAAGCCCTCCACAGGGCCACGCAAGTATGCTATTCTCGTCTCTGAAGCGGGATTAGTTTAATGGTAGAACTACAGTTTTCCAAACTGTTAGCAGGAGTTCGATTCTCCTATCCCGCACAAAAATCACGACGAGGACTCGGAGCGTGCGAGGACTATATTTTGGGCTGGGATAGGAGAATCGAAAGCCGGAAGCGCGACGGCGCTGAGCGGGCGTAGATTTCGTTGCGAGCCTGCGAGCTAGGAAATCAAGTGCAGAGCTTCGCGCAAAATCCCAGCAGGGATTTATGTGCGACCGATGCGTGACCAAATATTCTTATGAGCGCAGCGAATTAGAATATGGGAACTTCTCCTATCCCGCACACAGTGAACAAATTGTACGAAATGCAGAAATTGGCGCATGGGTAGCCGATTACAGCCGGTTATGACTATAATTGCAGTGAGCAGTAAAGCTATACTTATCCAATGAGTGAAAGCCTCCCTAATTCTTCCTCAGAAATCGAACAGGAGGCGCCAAACGAAACGCACGAAGAAAACGATCACTCTCCTGAGAGTGATCTGACAACGCAGGATGCTGAAGTTGTAATAAAATACCAAGAAGGCCGAGAAACAGCTCAGACAGCCTTTGACAATGCGATTAGAGAAAGAAACTCTAATGAAAACCTTTCGCGTGTTCGAGAGTCACTAGGACTAGCCACAAGTCAGCAACATAATTCTTTTGCATTAGACGATATAGAGGCGCTAGAAGCGGAACTGATACGTGCTGAAGCCAATTATCCAGGGCACTGGACGTTATTATTGGCTGATCGTCTACGCGATCCTGAGACCAAGAAAAAATTTCTGGAGACAAGAACTGAGGCTCTCCCTTCATTACAAGAAGGAAACCCGGGACCATTTGATAGGGAAAAACGATTTCGGGCTCATTATGAAGAGCAGATGGCAAATTATGAGGAGAATATTGAATCTGTATTTAATCAAACTGTAGTCGGCAATGCCGCTGAATTTGGGAAGAAACCTGTTCATGCAGGTTCAGGGAACATAGGAGAGCCTGGAACCGTTTTTCTAGATTCGGAAACAAAGGAGGGCTTACCCCTGACTCCTCGGCAGAAGATGATAATCGAAGCTCATGAAAAAGGGCATGGTATGCGGGATTTTCAAGGATCAGATGCCATAGAAATTCGGTCGGTACTAGATTTCAGTGTTTTAAAGGAGCGTGAGGAGATTGCTACTGCACAGAATCCACAAGATAGATTCGCTAATTATCTAAATAAACCCGAAGAAATCATTGAACGCATGGCCCAGCTCAAGAATTATTTCGGATTTAAGGGAAATGAGGTTTTTACAAAGAAGCATTTGGACTACGCACGAGAGCATTACATTCAAGACACAGGTTTAGATAACACAATGAGTCACTTCTTTGCTGCTGTAACTCCAGAGACGGAGGATCACTTCATTGAGGTAATGAATAAATATCCGATATAAGATCGCTTCTAGGCTTGTTTACTAATCTGCACAAAGGGAAAAGTCCTTCGGGCTTTTTCCATTTGTGCGGGATAAGTCAGGTGTGGGGAGTCTGACAAGCTTGACGGTATACATACATTATGTGATAATGTATGTGGGTACTATTGCCCCTTATAGAAGGAGGTTCTCCAGTGGAGACCACGTCGCAAAGAAATGAAATGAGGTTTGATGCCTCTGCCGACCTTTATATCCGTGTTGAGTCGGGTATGCGCTACACACACGAAGAGATCAAGGGCTTCGTTGAAAGAGCGGCATCAAGTGTGGAGCCGTGGCGCAATACGCGCGGACAACCCTTCGAAAACTATCTCAGGCCGAACTACGAAACGGGTAGGGCTGTGCAGGGGCAGCTCGACACGCTCTACCTGATAACGATTACTCAGCTCGGTCGTGTTTCTCGTGCGACTCTGGGAGCACAACAACTGTTTGCGTACCGCGCCTTCGTGGAATCAGTGGTGCATGCGGTTGCGGAACTCGGAGTGCCAGGACTGCATTCGGTAGACGGAGTTGTTAACTATTCGCTGCCGCTTGCCAGGCACACAGCACCACTCTCAACCTAGCCGCCCATTCGGCGAAACGAAAGCAACCCCTTCGTTTCGACGGAGGGGCGGTTTTCTTTTTCATCAACATCACAAACTCTCGCCCGCATCGTATACTGTATCCATACTTTGATCACTAGACCTGTACTTTCTGTATGACTATCACACAAACCTGGCGCACAAGCGCACTCATTGCTCTAGCCGTAGTGACCACCATGGTCGCAGCGCCCGCTGAAGCATTTGCCGCAGAGAAATGCGCATTCACGAAAGATTTGACCATTGGTCACGAAGGCGAAGAGGTGCGCTGTTTGCAGAAGTATCTAAACGCAAACGGCTACATCGTGGCCGCAACAGGTGTGGGCTCTACAGGAAAGGAGACAAGCCAGTACAAAGCACTTACGCAGGCCGCGGTGAAGCAGTGGCAGCTTGCAAACGGCATCATCCCGTCTACGGGCACTTTTGGTGCAAAGTCACGCGCGATGTACGCTACCCTTACTTCAGTAAGCACTCCAACGGTACCAGTCGTAGTGCCAACCACTCCAACAGTGCCAAGCACCAGTTCGGTAGAGTCTGACACCAGAGAATCGCTCCTTAAGGCAAAGGACAGTCTAAACGAAATCAAGGACGATATTGACGAGGCAGAAGATGACGACAACGATATTGGAAATGCAAAAGAGTACTACGAAGAAGCACAAGAAGAGCTCTTTGATGCCTTCTATTACTTCTTGAAGCGTGAGTACGCAAACGCACTTGATAGCTCACTCACCCTTGCAAAGAAGATTCGTGACGCGCGCAACGAAATCCGCGAGAATATAGATGAGGAAGACAAGGCACGAGAAGCAATCGCAGACGCCGAGAACGCCATTGAAGACGCGCAGGATGCAATTGATGAGGCGGACGACCGCGGTAAGAACGTAAACGATGCAGAGGACTTGCTAGACGAAGCAAAGGACGCGCTTGAAGAAGCCGAGGACCTGCTTCGCGACGATGAGCTAGAGGACGCATACGACCGCGCCAAGGAGGCTGAGCAGCTTGCCGAGGACGCAGAGGACGAGGTGTAGCTCTCTGCACTCTAAATGACAGTGCTATGCTAGCAGCATATGATGAAGGAACTAGAGGATCTTGGGCTCTCTGAAAAGGAGGCACGCGTATACCTGGCATCTCTTGAAATTGGACGTGCAACGGCAGATCAGCTTGCTAAGCACGCAAATATTGTGCGGCCAACAACCTACGTGCAAATTAAAGCCCTCATGGAAATGGGGCTAATGAGTACGTACGAAGAAGGGAAAAAGACGTACTTTGCGCCAGAATCTCCGTCAGCGCTCAAGCGCCTGCTTGAAAAGAAGAAAGAAGCTCTGCGAACGAGTGAGTCGCTACTGTCCAGCATGCTCCCTGACCTCACTCGTCAGTTTGAGGGAGCGGGTGAGCGTCCGGTGGTTAGGTTTTTCCCCGGGAAGGAGGGTCTTGCTTCTGCGAGAGAAGAAATACTAACAACAAGGGAGAAAAAAGTTTATGCAGTATTTTCTCCGGAGCACATGTCAAGGATTTTTTCTTCGGAGTATTTGGACGACTACTCGGACAGAAGAAGGGCACTGGGGATTCATTCTGTTGGAATTTATAACCAAAAAGAAATGTTTGACAGAGCTGGGCTGGATCAGCTTACGGAACGAAGGCAGCTTCCCCCAGAGCTGGAATCGCTATCTGTAGACATATATATAACAGATAACAAAGTCACCATTCTTTCGCTAGAGGGAAGTTTATTTGGTTTCGTAATGGAGAGCGACCAGCTCGCCTCTAGCATGAAGGCAATATTTAGTTTTCTCTGGACATCATCATCTGGTCCAGATAGTAAATAAAAATGGGGTCGGGAGTAAACTCCCGACCCCGAGCGGCTGAAAGCCGCTACCACTTGACCGGTGACGGGTCTAGTTGCCGTCCCCGCCTCTGTTGAGATAGGTCAAGACCTACTCCTTCTCTCACGTTTGCCCAGTATTACCTGGGCGGTCATCTGGCTACACGCTCCAGAGAACGAACAGCTCACTTCCTTTCGGCTGGGCTGAAAACACTCCAAAACTGCCAGACCACACTAATCTAGCAGTGGCAACACTTTTTGTCAAGATACTTAGTTAGAAAAGCACTTTTAATATAAATTGCACTGACGAATGTTTTGCGCGAAGTGCCTTATACCCACTGCATTTTCAGTAGGAAATATATCGTCATGTCAAAACATATTGACAAAAAAAGTGCAAGGGTATATAAGAGCTAAGTCAGCGCTGGCTGACAAGAGCTTTGACGTTTAAATACAAGTATTCGTTATTCCTATCCGGACAGATAGGCAAGTGTCAGGAACTCTCCGGCCCATTAAATGCCGGGCCTACTCACTATTCTGTCTGGTATAGGGATTGCGAAAGCAATTCCTGGGAATTTCCCATAAAGGGAAGACTGGCGCCCGGGGAGGGGCATAACTATGAACATTGAAGAAGACTATGGCTTGAAGGAGCGCCGCCTTCGCGATCTCGAAAGGGAGGCGGACGAGCTCCTGCGCCAGGCTGGCTGCAACTTTGCTGGTGTTAACCGGCGGGATGTGGTCGCGAGCCAACAGGCTTTTGAACGCCTGGCGATTCGCACCCCGACGGGGGGAAAGTCCTGTCGGAGGCACTAGCCGGTGCCACCTTGCCCTGCAGCGGGGTCACACTGCAGGTTGCTGGGTAGTCCACCAGCGTAAATGCATGGGCAAGATGCGCGGACATCTATAAAAGCCGCAAAAAGTACGGGCAGACAAGAATGTGTCTGCCCCTTTATTCAGCCTGCGAAATGGTTCGTGGGTTGATAGAGATACGGGGCTGTTGATGAAAATTTTGAACCTTACGCAGCACGACGCCACGGCTGATCAGATCGCCGCCGGCGTGCTACCCGCAGGCTGTGAAAAAGAAGAGGTGCGCGAGCTCCTCACTTTTGACAGCCTGCCGAGCAGGGAGTGGATTGAGGCGAAGGCGCAAGCCCTCGCCGACGTCGCTCGTGCTCACGGGCCGCTCATCGACGCCGTCATGATCGGCGGCGCGCCCTATCTTATGGGGCCGCTCGAGCGCGCGTTGAAGGCGCAGAGTATCAAAGCCCTGTACGCCTTCTCGCTTCGTGAGAGCGGCGAGACGCCAGACGGAGAAGGTGGTGTGCGAAAGACGATGGTCTTTAAGCATGCCGGCTTTATCGAGGCGTAGCTGCCAGTGGGGAGTGGTGATCCTGACAACAGAATTCACCAAGGAGGACATTGCTACGTCCTCCTCCATATTCAGCCCGCGAAACGGTTCGTTGGCTGATAGGGATAAAGCGATGACCGATAAGAATGAAGAAGTTTTCTTTCAGGACTGGAAGCCAGGAAAGGGCCACCAGGAAATCTGCGTCTGGGTGAACAAGGACCCGGATGGGAACTTCTGGATCGCCATCGTCACCCGGGACGGCCGCTATCCGCGGTGGGAGACTAGTCGTGGCGCGATTGTCCGAACTCTTTCCGAAGCATTCGCCACTCTCAATGTGTGGCTCGGAGAACGCGATTGCGGGTGGAATATCGAAACAGAGGAGGAGGTGGAATGAAAAACCGGAATCCAATCGCCAAGGCACTTCGGAGCCCAGCGCTCCGACAGCGCGTCGTGTCCGACAAGAAGAAGTGGTCAGACCGAAAAAAGGTGCGAAATTCGCTCAAATTGGGCAAGTACGATCGTGACCGATACGATTTGCCCCTCTTATTGAGACCGATGACATTCCGTCGTCGGCTCATCAGAGGCTTGATCTTTCATGCGCAATTCCGCCACCGTTCTCGTGCCCGTCGTCATGGGCATCGCTGACAGCTTCGTCGGGCTCTTCGGCCTCATGCTGAATCCCTACGGACTCCTCGGCATCGGTTTGTCGCTCTTCTTTCTGCTGGGAGGCATCTGGCTCATCCAGATCGGCTTTCAGCAGTCGAAGACGTAGACAAGGCAGCAGAAGGAACTGCAAAAATCCTCCAAGGCGCGGCTATAAGTCGCGCCTTTTTGTTTACCAACGTATACTCCATCTCATGAAAATCGGCATTATGGGTGCGGAGGGGAGCTTTTCGGAAGAGGCTGCTCGCAAATATATAGAGACTGAGAGGGTTAGTGATGCAGAGCTTGTCTTTCTGGTGTCTGCTGAGCGCGTACTTACCGCGCTTGAAGACGGTTCCATAGATACTGGCATCTTTCCTATAGAAAACAGCAACGGCGGGATTGTGATAGAGGCTGTGCACGCCATGGCAAAGCATCGCTTTCAGGTAGAGAAGATGTTTGAGATAGATGTGCACCAAAATCTCCTCGTAGTTCCTGGCACGAACCCCGAACAAATCACCGCAATCACTTCCCACGACCAAGCACTGAAGCAATGTCGCATGTACTTGAAGCGAAAATGGCCAGGAGTAGACCTGTCTGAATACGAAGACACTGCAAAAGCTGCGGCAGACCTGCGTGCCGGCGTATTGCCACCTACAACCGCTGTAATTGCCTCTAGGCGCGCGGCAGAGCTGTATGAGCTAGATATACTTGAAGCGTCTATTCAAGACCTTAAATTCAACTACACGAGCTTTGTAGTTGCGAAAGCGCTCGTATAGAAAATCACAGCGGCCCGCGCGGATGCGCGGGCCGGATGGCGTGTTCATGAACCGATGTCTACGAACATAATGTCCAGGTTGGGTAGTATTACCCCCAACCGTCCTGCTCGGCTTTTGTCTACGGCCGCGAGCCAGTCTTGATGCTTGATGGTCGCGGCGCAGTCGCCGTTGCAATCCAGCACCGGACAGTCTTCATGGTGCGTGAATTCACTCACGAAGTTAAAGCACGTTCTCCGATCCGAGTATTCGCGATGGGTGTGCGGGGTCTCTTGGTCTCCGCAATGTTTGCAGAGTTCACCGTTTGCCATATAGGCCTCCTGTGCGGGTCTGAGGCGAGCCTATCACACCCCTCAAATATTGAATAGAAACAATAAAAGCCCCGCGTAGCGGGGCTTTTATTGAGAAAATAGTTGGAAACTACTTTACTGCGTCCTTAAGCGCCTTTGCTGGGCGGAACTTAGGAGTGCGAGTCGCAGCGATGCGAATAGTCTCGCCAGTGCGAGGGTTGCGGCCGGTGCGTGCTGGGCGAGCCTTTGCACTGAAGATACCAAGACCTGCAATTGAAACCTCATCACCAGACTTAAGGCCAGAAGTGATGCTCTCGATAACACACTCAACTGCGCGCTCTGCGTCAGCCTTGGTGCCACCGAGCACTTCCTGTACCTTGCCTGCAATATCTGCTTTGTTCATAGGAAATCGTTAGGGGGTTAATTCCTCTAGGGCTCTGAGCCCCACAAGAGGGCTACCGAAGAAAGTATAGGAAATGAGCCATATATTGCAATAGCTACCAAAACTTGACGGGGATAGCGAAAATCGCCCCAATTGGAGCGATTTTCGAACACCCTGTCAATGTGTCTATCGAGCAAACTCCACCACGCGATTCTCGCGGATGACATTTACCTTTATTTCTCCAGGATATTTCAGTTCATCCTGTACGCGCTTTGCGATATCACGCGCCATTTTGTGCATAGCAATGTCTGAGACTTTGCCCGGATTCACAAAGATACGCAATTCGCGTCCCGCACTGATGGCGTATACCTTTTCAACGCCGGGGTAGGAGGCTGCAAGGCGCTCCAAGTCGCCAAGACGCTCAAGATATCGCTCAACCGTGTCGCGACGAGCACCCGGGCGGCCTGCGCTGATAGCATCTGCTACCTGCACAATCATGGATTCCGGGGTTTCATACGGATATTCCTCGTGATGCGACTGCATAGCCTGTATCACGCGCACGTCCACACCAAACTTCTCCAGGATTCTGCGGCCAATCTCCACGTGCGTGCCCTGCACCTCGTGATCCACAGCCTTGCCGATGTCGTGCAGAAGGGCGCCTGTGCGCGCAATTTCTGCGTCTGCACCAAGCTCTTCAGCGAGCATTCCCGATAGGTGTGCCATCTCAATAGAGTGTTGCAGCACGTTTTGTCCGTAGCTGGTGCGGAAGTGTAGACGGCCAAGCAGTGCAATGAGCTTTGAATCGAGACCTACGACACCCACTTCGTACGCTGCCTCTTCACCCTTTTGTTTGACCAGATCATTAATCTGCGTCTTGGCTTTCTCTACCGCTTCTTCAATCTTTGCCGGTTGGATACGACCGTCTTCAATAAGCCAATCAAGTGCCAGCTTTGCTGTGTGGCGGCGAATTGGGTCAAAGGATGAGATGGTGATTTTGTCAGGAGCGTCGTCAATAATTACGTCCACACCCGTGGCTCGTTCAAAAGCTTTAATATTTCGTCCCTCTTTACCAATAATCTTTCCTTTCACTTCTTCTGACGCAATGGCAATAGAAAGCGTCATTACGTCCGCATTAACGTTTGTAGCCAGGCGATGAATGGTTGTTAGCAGAATGGAACGTGCCTTATCTTCCAACTGTGACTTCCCGTGTGCTTCCAGCTTTTGTAGACGAGCAAGAATAGATTCCTCCAGTGTCTCCTCCAAATCGCGCATAAGCATAGCGCGAGCCTCATTCTCCGAAAGTCTGCCAAGACGGGTTAGTTCTACTCGGCGCTCTGCGAGGAGTTTTTCTGCTTCTCGCTTTATATTTGCAGCCTCGTTCTCGCGATTACGCACTTCATCGTTGTCGTCTGCGAGTGCGCGCTCGCGCTCATCAAGAAACTCCTCACGCTTTGCAAGGCGCTCCGTGTTCTTATCCAGCTTTTCTTCACGCTCTTTGAGGGGGCCTGCGAGTTCCTGCTCTACCTCCTCCGCACGCATTTCTGCTTCGGAAACAATACGGTTGGCGCGCTCCTTTGCTTCAAGGAGCTTTTGTTTCACCTCAAGTTCCAGTGAGCCACGCTGACCAAGAGCAATGAGGAAACGCAGGGTGTATCCGAGCGCAATTCCTGCGAGGCCACTTAAGGCCAGTAGAGCCAAAATTAACTTAATAGACATATTCGGGGTGCACGCCCAGAAATGTGCATCTGCGTTGTTGCGGGGCCCGGTCGCCTCGCTCACCGTACTTAGTATGTACGGCTCACGAGTCGACTCTCCCGCGCCTAGCAGCTACCCCATTTCTGAACGTGCATTTAGAGCAAGTAAATTCAATGCAGATAATCAACTACAGCAGTCCTTCAGGAACACAACCACTGTAGCCAGTGTGCCACAGCGCTGTGGGGGTGCAAATCAACGAGAAACGGCGCCCCTGGGGCGCCGTTTCTCGTGCACAACTTCGCAATTACTTAGATTTGTAGACCGTATCAATAAGGCCGTACTTCTTGGCCTCGTCTGCGGTCATGAAGAAGTCGCGGTCAACATCCTTCTCAACCTTTGCGAGTGTTTGGCCGGATGCCTTCGCAAGCATTCTGTTCAAGCGGTCGCGTGTCGCGAGGATGTGGCGCGCAGTGATTTCGATATCAGCTGCCTGTCCCTGTACGCCGCCCCACGGCTGGTGAATCATTACCTCTGCGTTTGGAAGTGCGAAGCGCTTACCTTTGGCGCCGGAAGCAAGAATGACTGAGCCCATAGATGCGGCCATACCAACTACCACCGTAGCCACTGATGGCTTGATGTGGTTCATGGTGTCTACAATCGCAAGACCTGCTGAGACAGAGCCTCCTGGGGAGTTGATGTAGAGGAAAATGTCTTTCTTCGGGTCCTCGGCCTCGAGGAAGAGGAGCTGCGCAATCACCAAGTTTGCGGTGTCATCGTCAACGCCGCCAGAGAGGAACACAATGCGTTCGCGAAGGAGGCGCGAGTAGATGTCGTATGCACGCTCACCAAACTGTGACTTTTCAATCACCATCGGAACAAGCATGGATGCGCGCGAGGTTTCTTTACTCATATATATGGTGGGTTAGTGCGGGAATAGTATCAGAAAAACAGACAGAGAAGAATGTAGAGAGACTACTGTGCAGGCACGGCAACCTCTACTTGGAGCACTTCACTCTCGTCGGTCGCATATTGGTAATTCTGTGCCACACGCTTGTTCCATACGTAGAAAGCACCCACTACGAGGATTACAACTATCATAATGATAGAGAATAGGCTGCCGTATGCGCCCGGAGCTTTCTGTGGGATTGGGGTCTGTGCTGGTTCCATATATGCATCTAGTATACGTGAAGCGTGTACTCATTAAAATGAAAAGCCACCCCGTATCCAAACTTGGGGTGGCTGGCTTGTGTTTCGAGAGACCTGAGCCTCGTCGTTGCCCGAGTGGGCCTTGATGGTGTGTGCGTCTTTTCGGTACGCTAAGAACTGGTCGGTCCCGTCAACGTGACGGAAGTGCAGATACTTATTTCTTTAATCAAGGAAGATTTTGCACGAATCCTCAATGACGATCCTGAGTGTTCCGTTCGCTTATCTAGGCCATTTGCTTGTTGTGATGTTTGGAACCAGCAACAGGCGACCGTCGTGCACGAATACCCACTCAGGATATTAAGAACATCTTATACCAGGCATTGATATTTGTCAATACCCCCAGAAGCAGACTGGTACCAATAGGAAAACAGCCGGGCCCATAGGGCCCGGCTGTTTTCAAATGCTTCTTTTACGCTTTCTTTGCGTCGTACATTTCGCGAGAGCGTGTAAACGCTGCCGTAGCATCTGCCTTGCCACCCCACTCACCAAGCGTCACTTCCTTGTTCTGAATCGTCTTGTAGGTCAGGAAGAAGTGCGTGATTTCCTTGAGCGTGTGCTTGTTCACGTCGGCAAGGTCTGCAATTTCCTTGAAACGAGGGTCGTCGCAGGGAACCGCAAGTATCTTTGCATCAGACTCGCCACCATCAACCATAGGAAGAATGGCAACAGGACGAGCACGCACAAGAATGCCCGGCATAAGCGGATAGGTGGTAAGTAGTACCACATCAAGCGCGTCACCATCGTCCCACAGGGTCTGTGGCACAAATCCGTAATCAAACGGATAGTCCTGAGCAGAGTGCATCACGCGATCAAGCGCAATGAGTCCTGTCTCCTTATCAATCTCGTACTTGTTCTTAGAACCTTTTGGAATCTCAATAATGACATTCATCTCGTCGGCGGTGCCGGACACTACATCGTGTAGCAAGTTCATACAATAAGATTGGAATTACTTAGCTTCGTCGCGAGCCTCCTCTTCATCAACGACAGAATCGTTAGACTCATCGCTCTTTGTGAGCTCCTCCTCAGCAGGTAGCGCTGAAGATTCTGGCTCCTCCTCGGTGATAACAGACTCGGTCTCGGTTGGATCAATACCGGCTGCAACTGCTGGATCAGCATCCTCCGCTGCCTCAAGCTCCTCGATAACTTCGTCGCTCGCGCCCTCAGGCGTTGCAACGGCTGCCTCTGCTTCTACATGAGCGCCACCAACAGAGTTAATGTCGATGTTCCAGCCAGTGAGCTTTGCAGCAAGGCGTACATTCTGTCCGCCACGGCCAATCGCAAGTGACTGCTGGTCCTCAGACACGGTCACGGTTGCGCGATGTCCTTCCTCGTCGAGCACAATATCAAGTGCGGTAGCAGGGGAGAGAGACTCCTTGATGTAGGCAGCCTGGTCCTCTGACCACTCGATGATGTCAATGCGCTCGCCACCAAGCTCGCTCATCACGGTAGACACGCGCACACCGCGCTGTCCTACGAGGGAGCCTACTGGGTCTACGTGTGGATCAAGAGAAGCAATAGCAATCTTGGTGCGGCTTCCTGGCTCGCGTGCAAGGCCCTTCACTTCAATGGCGCCACTTGCAAGCTCTGGAGCCTCAAGCTCAAACAGCTTCACGATAAAACGTGGGTGTGAGCGAGAAAGGCGGAGGTATACGCCACGGAATCCTTCGTCTACTGCGTAGAGGTACGCGCGAATGCGCTCGCCACCACGGAAGCGCTCTCCAGGAATCTGCTCCTCGTAGGGAATGATGCCGGTAGCACGACCAAGGTCAATAAATACTGCACCGCGCTCAACGCGCTGCACGATACCCGATACAATCTCGCCCTTCTTGTGACCAAATTCGTCGAGAATTGAGAGCTTCTCAGCCTCACGTATCTTCTGAATGACCACCTGCTTTGCAGTTTGCGCAGCGATGCGGCCAAAGTCATCCTGTGGTTCAAGTGGGAAAATCATTTCCTCGCCCACCTCAACACCGCGCTTAATGCGCTTAGCGTCGTCAATCAACATGTGCTTCTCAGCGTCAAAGCGGGGAAGCTCACCCTCGTTGAGTACCTCTACTTCTTCACGGTGAAAATGAGGCTCTGGAGCGTGCACAATCTCCTCCTCGCCCTCCTCAGGGAAGCGCACCATAGACTCGTCCACGACGGTCTTTACCTGCTCAAAGGCAACGGTACCTGTATTCATGTCCAAAATGCCACGGATTACTTGTCCGCGCTTTCCGTACTCCTTCTTGTAGGCAGTAGCCATGGCCTGCTCAATAGCGTCCACCATCACCTCCTTGGTGATGCCACGCTCCTCAAACTCGCCGAGCACTGAATTGATTGTTTTTAGATCCAACATAAGCCGATATTTAGTTGTAGAAACCGTATGTAATTGTAGTAACGCCACTCCATAGTCGCACGAGGAGGGGACTTTTAACAAAGAAATGTCCGGGTTCCCGGACATCTCAGTTAGGTAAAACATACCATATATAGGTACGTGTAGTCAATAAGGGGAACTTGACAATGACCTCTTATAAGAGCATAATGTATGTCTAGCCAGAAAGTCTGGCTCCAAACCCAACAAGAGGAGTTGAAGATGCGTTCTTTGACACTAGTGAACCGTCGCCACCTCCTGTTCGGGGGGTCGGCGGCTGTGGCGGCGCTTTTGCTCGCCACGGAAGGCAGCACGGCACCTGCGAAGTACCCGCTCGGAAAATTGGCGGGTCGCCCTGCGGCTGACCTGTACGCCGCGTATATCGGGTTCAGCGGCCGGGGTGTTCTTCCCAAGTCGCTCTCGATTGACTGGGATGCGCGCCTTTCCGCCCTTTGGGACGCGAAAGTCGTGCGCTCCAAGAATAGTGCCACCGTCGTGAGGACGCGTGGTCTGCTGATCAACGAGTTCGCCAGCGGCTCCCGCCGCCGGATGTCCGTCCGGGACTACCAGAAGGTTGCGGATCGCGAAGCTCGCTTCGTGCACCACAACCTCGACTGGAACAAGGTCGGGCAGATGTACTTGGCCAAGAAGGGTAAGGTGAACGCCCGCAAGCTTCGCCTTCTCAAAAACGTGGCCGGCCAGGTCAAGGGGCGTGCGCTCGTTGCGTACGCCCTCACGGAACTGATGCCGGGCAGGAATGATGGCGGATTCAACCGCGACTTCCTGGATTTCCTGCTGCGCCACGGCGGTCGCGCGTACGTGGAGCGGATTCCCGCAATGTACGACCGCTTCACTTCATTCGGTCCGTACCAGTTCACCCAGTACGCGGTGTACGACGCGGACGGCGAGAGGCGCGGAGCATCGGTGGTCAATCAGGCGCTGCACCCGCAGCACCGCATTCCGGGCAGTGTTATCAAGCTCCGTGGTAATGACCACCTGAAGGCCGCGTACCTGTTTGTCGTCAGCAACCTCGCGACTCTGATCAAGAGGCTGAACGACACCCAGCTCGCAAACTTCGAGCGCGTCTGGCGCTCCAGCGCCAGTTCCATCGTGGAGTTCATTGCGGTGGCGCATCACGCTCCGGCGCTTGCGTTCTCGGCGGGACAGCGGTGGCTCGACAACAAGGCCCGCCTTCCGTTCCGACGTTCGTGCGTCGGTAGAACGATACAGTACGCCAACAAGACGGCGGTAAACTACCGAGCTCTCGCGTAATTGAGAGTCTCGACAAGGTGCTCGCTCGATGAAAATCGGGCGGGCATTTTTTTGTATGCGGCATAATCTTGACAAAGGTTGTAAATTGACGCAATATATACAAGCGCTTGGGCCCTTCTTTGGCCCTCCATTTCCATCAAACGGAGACCGGATCAAGAGCGCGCCGCTCTTTGACCGTCTCCAATAACCCTTGAAAGGGGATACTTCATGAATACGGCTCCCATTACCCCGGCGACGGAGTACGAGGACAGTATCGTTATCGTTGGTGGCCGCGAAAGTGGTACCGATCTCGCCGCCTTCGCCTCGGCGGCCGGCGTTCTCATCGTGGCCATCATTCTGGCCGTCGTCGGCTGGTACATGTTCCAGAACTGGCAGATCAACCAGCTGCCGGCGGCATTCACGGCCAAGCAGAACGACGCCGTGGTGAACTACGTCACCGCGACCAAGAACCCCGTGACGAAGCTCCGTATCGCCGTCAGGGCGGCCGAGCGTGTCGACCTACCCGTCTACGCGACGGAATCCTGCGAGACCGACGTCTTCCAGCTGCCGAAATCGCTCTGCGGCCGGAGCTTCCTGGTGACCTACCAGCACGCCCGTCACCTCGCCCGCTACCAGAAGACGGTGGGGCTGAACATTCCACTCCAACCAGGCGACAAGATGAACGCGCGCATCGGCAAGTTCACGCCGGCGCCGCCGTCCAAGGTCACGACGGTCACGCCGCTGGTGGTCACCGCCCCCTGCTGCGAGTAATCGCCACCTTTCAACAATCAAGGAGACGAAGACGCCTGCACAACAATGTGCAGGCGTTCTTCTTTTCCCCGTAGACAAAATATATGCGCGCGAACGCAACGCGTTCGCGCGGTATACTTTCAATACGAACTTTTTACATGCAAGTATCTGAAAGCGAACTAAAGGAATTTATTCTTGACTCGGGACTTGTTTCTCGCAAGGACGTTGAGGCTGCTGACAAGGAGGCGAAGGAGCGCAAGCAATCAGTGGGCGACATTCTTGTGTCAGGCGGTCAGCTTTCCTCTGACGCACTGCGTCGCATCAAGGCCTATGTGCTTGGTATTCCGTTTGTAAATCTAAAGGATAGAAAGATTCCACTTGAAGTGCTCTCACTCATTCCAGAACCAATTGCGCGCACGCACAGCATTGTTGCGTTCCGCAAGGGTGACAAGGAACTTGAGGTAGCGATGCTTGATACCGAGGACTTGCCCGCAATTGATTCAGTGCGAAAGACTACCGGCCTCACCATTCTTCCGCGCCTCACTGACGACGACTCGCTCAAACACACGCTGCTGCAGTATCAGAAGTCACTCAAGGAAGAGTTCGGCGACTTGATTGCAACTGAGTCGGGCCGCATCAACCTCATTAAGGATTCCGATGGGAAGGAGGTGACCGGAGAAGACCTCAAAAAGATGGCAGAGGACTTGCCGATTGTCCGCATTGTAGACACGTTACTTCGCCACGCCATTATCCAGGGCGCATCCGATATTCATATCGAGCAGCTTGAGGACCAGGTACTGGTGCGCTATCGCATTGACGGCATGCTTCACGACGCCATGACGCTCCCAAAGGATGCGGGTCCCGGCATCATTGCGCGCATCAAGGTGCTCTCATCGCTAAAGCTCGACGAAAAGCGCTTACCACAGGACGGTCGATTTAAAATGGAATCTGACGGCGACAAGGTGTCGTTCCGTGTGTCCATGCTCCCAACCTACTACGGAGAAAAGATTGTGATGCGTCTTTTGCGCGAGACGGGGGAGGGTTTCTCCCTTGAGACGCTTGGCTTTCATGGAGAGACCATGGAGCGCATTCACAAGGCAATGAAGCAGACCACCGGAATCATTCTCGTCTCTGGTCCTACTGGTTCTGGAAAGACAACCACGCTCTATACAATTCTCGATATTTTGAATACGCCGGACGTAAACATCTCGACCGTAGAGGACCCTATTGAATACCAAATGAAGCGTGTGAATCAGACACAAGTAAATCCTGCGATTGGATTTACGTTTGCTCAAGGGCTTCGCTCGCTTCTGCGCCAAGACCCAAACATCATCATGGTGGGAGAGATTCGTGATAGTGAGACCGCATCCCTTGCAATTAACGCCGCGCTCACCGGACACGTAGTGCTCTCCACCATTCACACCAATTCGGCGGCAGGTGCCATTCCGCGTCTTATTGATATGGGAGTTGAGCCATTCCTGCTTGTTTCTACACTACGCCTTGTTGTGGGACAGCGTTTGGTGCGCAGACTCTGCGACAGTAAAGAGGAGTACATCCCCGATAAGACGGAACGCGAAAAGGTGGCAAGCGAGGACCACTTCACGGCAGCACTCGGCTCTCTGACAGAGGAAAAGCTTGTAAAGACGGGTACAAAGTTGGCAGACCTGCCGTTCTACCACCCAAAACCGTCCGCTGAATGCGAGGATGGCTACAAGAGTCGTGTGGGTATCCACGAAATCATGACGGTCTCGCCAACCATTCGCGATTTAATTTTGCACAACGCATCTCCGGACGCAATTGAAGCACAGGCTCGCAAAGAGGGGATGCTCACCATGCTAGACGACGGAATCTACAAGGCCGCGCGTGGCATCACCAGCCTTGAGGAAGTGCTTCGCGCTGTCACCGAATAGCCCTGGCGCCCTCGCTCGCTCGGGTGTATACCTCTACGCAGAGCCGCAGTATCAAACGGACTACCTGTTTGGGTGTGGCACGGGGGAATAACCATGATTCAGACAATTGTGCGGTGGGCACTGGTTCTCTCGGGTGCGGCCTTTCTCACTGCGCTCCTTGCTGGCCCTGTCCTTGGCTACGACCCGCTCATCTCGCTTGGTTTCGCGGTTGGTGCAAACCTGGTGGTCTTGAACATCAAGACCGCACCCGACGCGCTCTTCATGTGGGGGTTGGTGGGAATTCCAGCTATCGCCCTTGCCTTCGTGCCGCAGATTCCACACTGGCTTGAATTTGTGGCAGAGGGTGCGCTCGGTGTTTCCGTAGCGTGTCTCGTGACGCTGGCCGTCACGTGCGCACCGCTGGCGGTGAATTGGGTGCGAACGCGCGCGTCGCACTACTAGCCGAACACTTTCGGGCCGGATTCTCTTACCAGAGGACCGGCCCTTGTTGGTATATAAAGAGAATCGCCCGAACCGTTGGAACGGGACGATTCCCGTTTCTAGTTCGAGCGACCATGTCGTTTATGGAACTGCTTCATCCACTCCTCACGCGCGCGCGCGACTTCTCTGTTATCTCTTACTCGCGGGTCTCCATATCTACGGAAGTCCAGGCCCAGGCGCACTAACATTTCAGTATTGCCGAAGTCGTTAGGCCACTGCTGGCGAAATTTGTGTAGCATTGACTGCCTGCTGCCAAACAATCGAGTTAAAAGAAAGTCCACACGCGCATCTGGATCCAAGATCTCTGGGTATATTCTTTTAGTCCACGCGGGTTCGATAATATCCAGGATCTCAACACACCTTCTGACGCGATCTTCACAGCTATCCATGAGCATGCCCCCGGGCATTGTTTGTGAGGTAGTCCGTTACGAATATGCGCTTAATGTAGACGCACGTCAACAGGCGCATGCTACGATAGCAGTAATGAAATTTCGTGTACTCGTACAAACGAAAGATGGAGCAAAAGAGAAGCGAATGGTTGACGCCGAGAATCGTTTCTCTGTGTACGCGCAGTTTGAAGGTGAGGGAGTAACAGTGCTTGAGGTGGCAGAAGCAAAGGACCCAAAGAAAGCGGGAGGCATTGTTTTTGGAACCGGCATTAAGACGGAGGAGAAAATTACGTTCACAAAAAACCTCTCGGCGATGCTTTCGGCGGGCCTCACACTTTCTCGCGCGCTCTCCGTCATTGAACGACAGTCCAAGAACAAATTTTTGAAGGCAGTAGTTGCGAGTATTGAAGAAAAGATTAAGACGGGCGGCTCCTTTCACGAGGCGCTCATGATGCACCAGAAAGTGTTCCCAGAACTTTTCATCGCTATGGCAAAAGCAGGTGAGGAGTCAGGAACACTTGCAGAGTCTTTGAAATCTATTGCGCGGCAGATGGATCGCTCCTTTACGCTGCAGAAGAAAGTGAAGGGAGCAATGATTTACCCAAGCATCATCCTCTCTGCAATTGTGGTCATCGGTGTGCTCATGCTCATGTTCGTGGTGCCGACTCTTTCGGCAACATTTGAATCACTTGGTGTGGAACTCCCGATGGCAACGAAAGTCATCATTGGTGTTTCCAACTTCCTCGCTAATAATGTCATCATCTCGTTGATGCTCCTTGCAGGTTTCTTTGCGGGGATTTATGCGTTCACTCATTCTCGATTTGGTGCTGCGATTATTCTCCAGATTGCACTTCGAATTCCTGTGATTGGGGATTTGGTACGGGAAACTATGGGAGCTCGCGCAGCGCGAGCCTTGTCTTCGCTTCTCTCTTCCGGAGTAGAAATGCTTACCGCAATCACTATCGCAGGGGAGGTAGTGGGGAAGAATGTGTTTGGTGCTGTGCTTATAGAGGCCGAGGATAGGGTGCGTAAGGGAGAAGCGCTCTCTGCAACCTTTAATAAGTATCCAAGCCTATTTCCAGCGTTCTTCACTGACATGATTTTAGTGGGCGAAGAAACAGGAAAAGTATCTGACATGTTAGGGCAGGTTGCTGAGTACTATGAAACTGACGTGGAAGAGAGAACGAAAGATCTCTCAACTATCATCGAACCTCTTTTGATGCTCTTTATTGGTGTGTTTGTCGGCGTGTTTGCTATCTCTATGATTACACCGATCTATTCACTCTCTTCGAAGATATAGGCGCACCTATATATACTGCGCGTGCAGTGGGACAGTGCGTTATCATACGTACATGAACGCGCCGCGCGGTATGTCACTTATAGATGTAGTTGTTGGCTGCGCACTTATCCTTATTGTATTCGTGGGGCTCATTGGACTTCTTCGTGCCTCGCTGCTTATTTCAGGGATTGCAAAGGCGCGTGCTGGTGCCACGGCGATTGCTGAAACACAGCTCGAATACGTGCGCGGCCTCGACTACGACATCGTTGGAACGGTTGGCGGTATCCCTGCAGGCCTTGTAGCAGCTACCAGTACGCAGATACTAAACGGTGTCACGTACGAAACGCGCACGCTTATTGTGTATGTGGACGACCCCAAGGACGGCTTTGGAGCAGCTGACACTAACGGCATTCAAACTGACTACAAGCAGATAAAGGTAGAGGTTAGCTACAGTGTTCGCTCGACCCCGCACACCATCTCTCTCATTTCAAACTACGCACCACCCGGACTTGAGACGACCACTAATGGCGGAACACTCTCTATCGCCGTGGTGGGTGCCACAGGAGCAGCCGTGCCCGGCGCGACCGTCTCCATTCAAAACAGTGCCACAGCACCAACGGTATCGTTCACTACCTTTAGTGATTCTCTCGGCTTCGTACAGTTGCCAGGCGCGCCTACGTCTACCGAGTATCGTATAGAAGTAAGCAAGGACGGATACTCTAGCGCCCAGACGTATTTGCGAGACGCCACCAACCAAAACCCAACGCCTGGATACCTCACCGTTGCAAAAGGACAGACCACCACAAGCACCTTTGCTATTGATGCGCTGGCACCATTTACGCTTAGCACATTCTCTCCGATACGAGCGACAACAACGACGGATACGTTTGCGAGCGCGACAGGACTTTCAACACAATCGGGAACGACAGTTACTGGGGGAAGTCTTCGTCTTGCAACAGGGCTTGATGGGTACGAGCTTTCGGGAACTGCGCGAGGAGTGTCTGTTGCGCCGCAATACTTGGCTGCCTGGAATCAGCTAACGGGCACGCTCAGTGTGCCCTCGGGAACAAGTGCTCTTGTGCGTGTCACCGACAGTGCTGGTGCGCTCCTTCCCGACGCGGTACTTCCGGGCAATAGTGCGGGGTTCTCGTCTTTCCCAATCTCGCTAGCCGGTGTGGCTACAAGCACATACCCTGCACTCGCGCTTTCTGCTGCGCTCACTACGACAAGCACCACCACAACGTCACAGATTCTTGACTGGGCGGTTTCATACGACGAAGGACCAATACCACTTCCGAATGTCGCGTTCACGCTCACTGGAGCAAAACGAATGGGAACTACGGGCGCGGGTGCCCCAATTTATAAAACAGTAATCGCAAGCACGACAGGGGCAAGCGCAGTGTTCAGCAGTTCACTTGAGTGGGACGTGTACACCATAAGTGGCTTGTCGCTAACAGTGCTTACTGCTTCCTCTACCCCCACACCGTTTACGGTTGACCCGGGCACTGCGTTTGATGCCACCCTTATACTAGAGTAAGCATGAAAGCATTTACTCTTGCAGAGACGGTAGTGGTGGTGGCGATACTCGGGGCAGCGGGCGTCGCACTCTCCGGCATGATTGCGTTTTTCTACAAGTCGAACGCATATCTCTTAGAGCAAACAAGTGCCGTCGATAGTGCTAGTCGTGGACTCTCAATTGCGCACAGAGACATTCGTGAAGCTTCCTATGGAGAAGATGGCGCATACCCAATT
>CAYITJ010000003.1:49700-69536 GCA_964366435.1 uncultured Candidatus Saccharibacteria bacterium | reverse complement strand
CTCCTGGCGGCCCCAAAAACCAACCCCCCGGCGGGCGGGGTGTTATTATTGGCTCCGCCCTCCTGGATTCGAACCAGGGACCATCTCCTTAAGAGGGAGTTGCTCTACCAACTGAGCTAATGGCGCATATTCCTGACCGAGGTCAGGAATAGGGGAATAATATACGTATCCCTCTACTTATTCAAGTACTCGCCGTAGGTGCTGGGGAATGTGCGAAATAATCACGTACTCGGATTCTTGATAGTCGGGACAGCTTACGAGTGCGCGAATACTTGGAACGGAGTTCGGGCTATCCACATCCCTGCTGATTAGAACGACCTCGTCTCCTATGGCCACATTCTTCACGTGGGTAACATCCACACACACCATGTTCATGGAGACGCGCCCAATGATGGGGCACAGTACACCGCGGACTGATACCTCTCCCTTGTTCGAGAGTCTGCGGTCTACGCCCTCAAAATAGCCCGCAGGGACGGTTGCGACCGTACTTGCATGAGTGGCAGTGTAGGTGGCGTTATACCCTACTGAATCGAGTGCAGGGATGGTGCGGAGCTCTCCCACAATAGAACGCAGCTCCATGACTGGCATGAGTGCATTGCCACTGCTTGGTGCTGTATCAAACCCATAGAGCCCAATACCAAGGCGTATGACGTTGGTTCCCGCTTCCTGTGCAAAGCGCACACCTTTGGTTGCAGCAAAGTGCTTGTACGCAATATGAGGGAATGCGCGCTCAAGCTCGGCGAGCATATTCTTCCAGGTGGTGAGCTGCCTCTGCGCGTGTGCTGACCCTTCGGTATCGGCGTCTGCAAAGTGCGAGCAAGCACCAGCTAGGGATAAGTGTGGATTACCAGAGAGCAGGGTGATGGCTTCGCTAAGGTGCTCTTGTGTGATGCCCTGGCGATGCATACCAGTGTCGAGCTTTATGTGAAGGAGCGTGCGTCGCCTTGCTTGTGTTGCAACCAAGCGCAGCTGTTCAATGTCGGTAATGGCGAAATGGACATCCTTATACGAAACGCGAACAATATCCTCGGGACGTGTGTATCCCATGATCACCACCTTAGCTCGAACTCCCGCAGAGCGCAGGCGTCTGGCTTCATAGAGTGAGTCCACCATGAAAAAAGAAATACGCTCACCGTCGAGTGCGCGAGCCACAAGGCCCAAGTCGTGGCCGTAGGCATTACTTTTTAGTACTGGTGCAATACCGAAGTCGGGATAGGCGGCTTGATAGGCTCGCAGGTTATGAAGGAGTGCATCCCTAGAAATACCAACTTCAATAAGGGGTTGGTGAGGTGAGAAATGAGAAAGAAGGCGAGTGAGCATCTGCTGATTATACGATACGTGGTGCCGGGGGCGGGACTCTTTCCCTACGGGAACGGTACACCTTGCGGCTGGACTAGCGTCCAGTCTCGCAAGGTCTTCGAGTCCCGTACACACGTCTCCCAGACGTGTTCCCCAGCACCTCATGCGCTGTGCTTATATTGGTGCCGGGGGCGGGACTCGAACCCGCATGACGTTTCCGTCGAAGGTGTTTAAGACCTTCGTGTCTAACCAATTTCACCACCCCGGCGCTTGTAGAGAATATTACTTCCTCTGTGTGTAGGTTTCAAACTATGGCAATTAGGGCACAGAATTCGCAAATTCTCCAATCTGTTGTCCCTACTGTCTCCGTTTATATGATCAAGCTCAATGGGAACTCTCCCGTCCTCACTTACTCGCGCCCAGCCGCATTCCTCGCACGCACGTCTTTTTAGTCCTGAAGAAAACAAACGCCTCTTGAGATTTATACGAGAGGTTTTCGCGTCTTTAACGAGTAGCTCCTCAAGCGAATATATGGGAGCCTTCGGAATAGTACGTCCCTTACACCACGCCTTTCCAGTAAAGTGTGAGATATCAATCTTGTAACGTTCAATGTGCAGATAGCACTGGTCGTAATTCCCGCCAGCAGGCACTAATCCAAGATTTTGAATGAGACTACGAACACTGGTTGAACGAGACACCGCGTCCCGCACATTTGCCTCAGCCCAACGCTCTGGTACGCGTGCCGACACTAAATAAGTATACCTTGGAGGCCCGGGCGGGAAACGGCACCAGTCACTAGTTCGCTTCGCTCACAAGTGCTCCTGCCCGGCCTCGCGACTTCTTGAAGTACAAGAAGTATCGCTGCGGCATGCGTACCCCGTCGGGTATACAGATGCATAATTCCTGACGTTTGGTGCGAAGGCACCAAACTCCCGGGCCTCAAACACAAAAAAACGGCTTATAGCCGTTTAGCGTTTGAGGCCCGGGCGGGAATCGCACCCGCGCAGTAGCGGGTTTGCAATCCGCCGTGTTTCTACTTCACCACCGAGCCTAATACGGCAATACTACCGCGAAGCTACTCCTCGTGCGAGGGTCCCTTGGATATCTCTCGGGAAATTTCGTCTATGTGCTGGCGGTTAGCCTCGCCATGGTCAAACTCAAACCGAATGAAAGGAATGCGCCCGATACGGGTCGTCTTGCGTAGACTGTTGCGGAAGAGGTCCTTGTGTCGCAGTAGGAAAGCAAGCGCATGGTCGATATCTTTGACGGGGTACACGCTTACAAAAATAGTAGCGTCTTTGCCGTCCTTTGAAAGGGCAACGCGGGTAGGGGTGATGAGCGTATTACGCCCTGCCTCACGAGCAATGTAGGCGCCCGCCTGCTCCATGAGCTGAATACTGATACGGTTGTCGCGAATACTCATATTATTTTTCTACAGTTGTGTAGGTCTGTATGGTGTCACCCGCAGCAATCTCTACCTTACCTTCAAGCTGCAAACCAAACTCGCCCTCCACGTGAATCTCCTTCACATCGTTGCGCACTTGCTGCAGGTTAGTCAGCTTCATAGTGCCAAGGGGAATGCCACGACGGTCTACCTTTACCAAATCACCAACGGTGAGCGCACCACTCTCCCAGCGCGCGCCAAGCACGTGCTTTACTCCTGCCACACTGAATACCTTTAGAATTTTTGCCTGGCCCAAAATCTCTTCCTGCATAAAGCGAGGCGAACGCTCAGTGACCAGCAATGATACACGCTCCGCAAGGTCGTAAATAATTGAGAATGTTTCAATAGAAACCCCTGCACGGTCCGCTAAATCGCGCGCCCTTCCGTCAGTGCTGACGGTGAAGGCGATGATGACAGCGCCACCAGCCTGCGCGGTCTTTACATCGTTCTCTGAGACGGCACCAAGACCCTCAGACACAATGCGCACCGCCACGCGCTCGTGTGCAATCTTTGCGAGCTCGTGCTTGATGGCGGCGATACTGCCGGTCGCGTCTGCCTTAATAATAAGGGGAAGCAGTACCTTACCTTTCTCCTCTGCGGTGAGCTGATCCAGGCGAAGGGAAGCACGCTCAGGGGTTGCGACGAGTTTCTCCGCATCCTTCTTAGTCTTTGCACAGACAAATGGCGTGCCTGCCGGAGGAAGGGAACTCCAGCCCGCCAATCGCACGGGTTGGGAAGCTGCGGCTGTGGTAATGCGCTTTCCCGCAAAGTTTTCAATAAAGCGCACAGGCACCAATGCGCTTCCGGCAATCGCAAAGTCGCCAATGTTGAGCGTGCCGTCCTTCAAGATAAGGCTGGCAGTAATTCCTTGCTTCGGGTCCTGTGAAGACTCAAGGACAAAGCCAGAAGCCTCGGCCTCCGGGTCGGTAGAAAGCTCCGCCATGTCAGCGGTCAAAAGCACCAAATCAAGAAGTTCGGGGATTCCCTCGCCAGACTTTGAAGAAACACCTGCGTATGAAATAGAACCACCAAGACCCTCGAGGTAGATGCCGTGTTCAAGCACGGCATACTTTGCCTTCTCGAGGTCCGCACCATTCTTATCAATCTTAGTGAAGGCAACGACAAACGGGGTGCCAGCTTCCATGATTGCCTCATACGCTTCAAGGGTCTGTGGCTTCACGCCGTCGTCCGCTGCCACCACAAGAATAGCTACGTCAGCCGCCGCGGCACCCCGTGAGCGAAGTGCACGGAACGCTTCGTGTCCTGGGGTGTCGAGGAAGGTAATAGTGCGTGGCGTACCCTCATGCTCGTGCACCGCTTCGTAAGCGGAGACATGCTGGGTAATACCGCCAGCCTCACCCTCAGTCACTTTGGACTTGCGGATGTAATCAAGTAGGGATGACTTGCCGTGGTCAATATGACCCATGACGGCAACAATTGGTGGGCGAGGGGAAACAGCCATAATGTTCTTAATAGACCATGGTACTTGCATATTTGCAACGTTCCCTGCACTTTATAGGTAATGAATCTCTTTCGTGCGCGCGCTCGTGTCTACCTAGATGCTGCTGCCGCTAGCCCGGTTTCCAAGCGAGCGCAGCGCGCATTTTTGCGCGCACTTTCCCTCTCTGGCAACCCATCCTCTCCGCATGAGCAGGGGAGAGCAGCACGAGCTCTGCTTGAAGACGCCCGTACTACTATTGCAAAGCTGGCAGAGGTAAAGCCCGACGCAGTTATTGCCACAGGGTCTGCAACGGAAGCGAATGCGCTTGGAATCATGGGGCACGGCATGGCGCTTATTGAGGGTGGTGTACTGCCTAAGGACATGCACGTGCTCTATGACGCGGGTGCCCATCGCTCGCTTGTGGGCGCGGTGGCAGCACTTAGCGCCCGTGGAGTGCGCACCGAAGCGCTTGCGTACGCAAACGGTGCCATAGATGTGGCACGGCTTCGAGCTCAGGTCGGTCCGAACACGCGACTGGTGGTCGTGTCTGCGGTATGTGGGGAAACAGGCGCAAAGACTGCCGTGCGCGACATTCGCCGTGCTATTGGCGAGAGCGTCACCCTTCATGTTGATGCGAGTCAGCTTCCGCATGTCGCTCCCTTTGAGCTCACCCGTTTGGGGGCGGATATGGTGGTGCTCGATGCGCAGAAAGTAGGGGGAGTGCGAGGAGTGGGAGTGCTTATCGCGCCGCGCCGTGTTCCACTTTCTCCGCTATATGTTGGTGGCGGACAGGAGCGAGGACTGCGTCCTGGTACACCCTCTCCAGCACTTTTAGTTGCGTTTGCCGAGGCACTCGTGGAATCAGGCGAAGGACGCGAAGCGTTTCTTGCGCACGCAGCCACACTGCGCACGCAGGTGCTCGCTGCTGCGCAGGCTTTGCCGAATGTGGAGGCGAACGAGGGGAGGGAACAGGCACCTCATATTCTGAACCTCTCCATTCTTGGACGCGACACTGATTACCTTGTAGCGCTCCTTGATGCAGAAGGTTTTGCGGTCTCTACCAAAAGCGCGTGTGAACAGGACGGTGAAGGGTCACGACCCGTGCTCCAGATGACCGGTTCCATAGAGCGAGCAAACAGCACGCTGCGTATTTCGTTTTCTCCTGCGACAACCATGCGCGAGGTACAGGCCTTTTCTCGCGCACTGCTCCGCAGTGTGAATTTCCTTGACTCCACTGATATACTGAAAGCATGAACATAGAGGACCTAACCAAGACCCAGCTCCTCCTCCTCACCATTTTGGTGAACTTTGTCACGGCCATTGCGACCTCAGTATTGGCGGTGTCTCTGCTTGACCAGGCGCCACCAACAGTCACGCAGACGATTAACCACATCGTAGAGCGCACGGTGCAAAGTGCTGCGGAGACTACGCAGCTTCCAGGCATTATTACCAAGCAGACCACGGTGGTGATTAAGGACGAGGACTTGCTCTCGGCAGCTATTGCCGCAAATGCGGCGCGCACCGTGTACGTATACAAGGGAAACGGCACCAGTACGCCAGCTATCGCCACTGCAACCTATTTGCCAAAGGCGCGCGCGGTCGTCACCATGACGGTTCCGGGGCTGCCGAAGGAGGCCTTCATTGTGTTCCCAGGACAAGTTGGCGTACCTGCATCCGTCTCACGTGCTGGAGCAACGTTCACTATCTATGGCTTTGCTGACTCTGCGGTGTTGCCTTCTGTGGCATCACCAGACTTGGTAAAAAGCAGTTCTCTCAAGCAGGGCCAGACCGCCGTTGCCAGCACGCTAGACGGACGTGCCACTACCGCTATTATCTCTAAGGTGGACGAGTCTGGAGTACACACCACCCTCTCTGGGGTTCCCGTTGGTGCTGGAGTGGTAAATATCTCTGGCGACCTTATTGGGCTTGCAACGGGCATTCCAGGACTGGTCGCCTCTGCTGACCGCATCCTCGTGCTCCTTTCTGCCACCTCTTCACCAGCGCAGTAGTGCTCGGTAAGAGTGGGCTAGGGGAGAGCGTCATTATTAGCGTATCGTCTCAATGCTATGCCACCATTCAAGAATTTCACTACCAAGGCCAAGGAAGCGATTAAAAAGTCGCACGAGCTTGCTATTGAGCGGGGGCAAAACCATGTAAGCCCACTGCACCTGCTTGCGGCGCTCGTCTACCAAGAGGAGAGCCTCGTCTTTTCTGTACTTGATCGCATGGACATCGACACCATGCTCCTTGCCGATACTATTTTGGAGCTGCTTGAGATGCCAGAATCAGCTGGTACGCTTTCTCCTTCGTATAACCTCTACCTGACGCCAGACCTCGCAAGCGCGCTTGAATCAGCCGCAAAGGTGGCCGCACGCATGAATGATTCGTTTGTAGGAACCGAGCACTTGTTTGTGGCGGTGCTTGAGCACCCTGGACCTGCTGAAGAGCTTATCGCTCGTTTCAAAATTGATGCGGACACCGTCATGCAGGTACTGAAGGAACTGAAGTCTTCTAAGGAGGGACATGTTGCTGGCGAGAAGAAGTTCCGTGCGCTTGCTAAATTCACACGCAATCTGACCAAGCTTGCGGCAGACAATGCGCTTGACCCGGTGATTGGTCGCGACCAAGAAATAAGTCGTGTGATTCAGATTCTCTCGCGCCGTACCAAAAACAATCCAGTACTCATTGGCGAGCCAGGAACCGGAAAGACCACGGTTGCAGAGGGTCTCGCTGCGCGCATCGCTACTGGCGACGTGCCTGAGAGCTTAAAGGGTAAGGAACTGCTTTCGCTCGATTTGGGTCTTATGATTGCGGGCACGAAGTACCGTGGAGAATTCGAGGAGCGCATGAAGAACGTGATGAAGGAAGTGGAGCGTTCTGAAGGTAAGGTCATTCTCTTTGTGGACGAGCTGCACACCATTGTGGGTGCGGGCGCAGCCGACGGCGCCATGGACGCAAGCAACATGCTAAAGCCAGCGCTTGCGCGAGGCGAGATGCGTGTCATTGGCGCCACGACACTCAAGGAGTATCAACAGCACATTGAGAAGGATGGGGCACTTACGCGCCGTTTCCAGCCGGTGTATGTAAACGAGCCGTCTATTGAGGACGCGGTGGCAATTTTGCGTGGGCTTCGCGATCGCTACGAGCTCTTCCATGGGGTACGTATCACTGACGGCGCACTCGTGTCTGCGGTAGAGCTTTCCAGCCGCTACATCACCGACCGTTTCCTACCAGACAAGGCGATTGATTTGATTGATGAGGCTGCGTCAGGGCTCCGTATCGCGCTTGAGAACAAGCCGCCGCAACTTGAAGAAACAGACAGAAAGATTCGCCGACTTGAAATTGAGCGTCAGGCCCTACAGAAAGACGAAGAAGGGGATCGTGCAAAAGAAATCAAAGACCGTATTGCGAGCATTGATGCTGAGATTGCTGACTGGCGCGAGAAGACGAGCGAGCTTGAGCTGAAGTGGAAGAACGAGAAAGAGGTTATTCAGAGCATCCGTTCGCTTAAGGCGGAGCTTGATAAGCTGCGTGTAGCTGCGGACAACGCTGAGGCTATTGCTGACCTCGGTACTGCGGCAGAGATTCGGTACGGAAAAATGCCAATGCTCCAGAAGGAACTTGAGACAAAGGCAAAGCGTCTAAAGACGCTCCAGAAGTCCCGTCGTGTGCTGCATGAGGAAGTGACCGAGCAAGAGATTGCAGGCGTGGTTGCGCGTTGGACGGGCATTCCTGTGGTGAAGATGCTTGAGGAGGAGGCAGCAAAGCTTTCTCGTATGGAGGACGAACTGAAGGCTGCGGTAATTGGACAAGACGCTGCTGTGCAAATCATAACGGATGCAGTAAAGCGCTCGCGCGTAGGTATTAGCGACCCGAACCGCCCTATTGGCTCGTTCCTATTCATGGGACCAACGGGAGTAGGAAAGACGGAGCTCTCACGCAAGCTCGCTGAGTTCATGTTTAACGACACAGAAGCGCTCGTGCGTGTCGATATGTCTGAGTTTATGGAGAAGCACTCGGTAGCAAAGTTGATTGGTGCGCCGCCGGGCTACGTCGGGTACGAGGAGGCAGGAACGCTCACCGAGCGCATTCGTCACCGACCATACGCAGTGGTGCTCTTTGATGAGATTGAAAAGGCGCACCCTGAAGTATTCAACATCCTCTTGCAGGTGCTTGATTCTGGACACCTCACAGACGGTAAGGGTCGGAAGGTGAACTTCAAGAACACCATCATCGTACTTACTTCAAACATCGGTTCTGAGTTCCTCGATCGCATGGCAGGCATTGGCTTTGAAGCATCGAGCGCAGAAGGAGAAGCTGAACGTGAGCAAATCAAAGAGCGTGTCATGCAGGCGCTTAAGAATCAGTTCCGTCCGGAATTCCTAAACCGTCTGGACGACATTGTTATCTTTGATGTGCTCAGCAAGGAATCGCTTGCGCGCATTGTAGAGAAGCAGGTGAAGGAGGTGGTGGCACGTCTTGGCGGCAAGCGCATTACGCTTGAGCTCTCTGACGAGGTAAAGGCATGGCTTGCAGACAAGGGCTATAACCCACAGTACGGCGCGCGCCCACTAAAGCGCACCATTCAAGACAAGATTTTGACCCCTATTGCTTCACTCATGATTGGGCAGGGAATTATGGAAGGGGGCGCTGTGAAGGTAGTGCTGAAGGGCGGAGTGCCATCTTTTGAGGTGCAAAAGGCCGCAAAGCGTGCCCGAACGAAGGTAGTTGAGCCAGTTGCGTAGTATTGCTCTCGCTGGTATAGTCTGCCTATCTATGTCACAAGACCGCCTACAGAAAATGAAGTCTCCTTCGGGACACATTCGTATGACCACCAAGAATAAGAAGAAGGTCACACGAAAGTTGGAGTTCAAGAAATACGACCCAAATACCCGCACCCACGAGATCTACAAGGAAGTTAAGAAATAACAGAATTTAAGCAAAATCTAATCTGTTTGCAGATTGATAATTTTGCTTATGTCAGACACTGGTGCGGGCTTTCTTCACTAGTGTCTGGCCAATGCACACTAAAGGAGTTCTTCTTGTGCCGAAAGGCAATGTGGGCTTTCTTCAGTGCCGTCGGCGAAGAAATAACTGAATTCCAAAGGAATGCGAAGAAATAAGACAAAGAGGAACCGCCCCAAAAGGGCGGTTCCCCTTTGTGTGTGAGGGGTATTGACTATATGTACAATGTATGCTATTATAAACATGCAAGTCAGCGCTACTTGACCAAGAGGTCAAGAGCGAACGGGCTTCATGAAGAAGTTGAAAACTGAAGAAAGAGGTTACACAAAATGAAGAAGCACATCATCGGTACGGCTTTGGCTGTGCTCGTGTCCGGGCAGGCGTTGCCGGCCCTGGCGCAAACCACCTGCCCGACCGGCGTCTCGTCGATCACCGTCCTCGAGGGGGAAACCCTCTGGGGATACAAGGGTGATGCGTGGCCGCAGCTGTACCAGCTCAACCCGAGCCTGGACCAGCAGTGGCGGCGGTTCACCACCCCCGCCGGCGGCCCCGGCGTGCGTCTCGTCATCGGCGAGACGGTCTGCGGGGTTACCCGCGACGGCACCGGCGCCATCGTTCCGCAAGGATCGACGGTTACTGGCCAGTCGACGGCGATCTGGGCGCAAGCCTGGGACATGACCAAAAAGTACGGCCCCTGGGCCCTGCTGCTGGCCTTCGTCCTCGGCGCCCTGGTGTTGGCCTGGCTCTTCAATGAGCTGCGCAAGCATCCGGTGAACTCCGGACCCCGTATCCGGGAGAACGGCGTCAACACCATCGACGAGGCGCGCGAGCGCTTCAACGAGATGTCTCTGCCACACGCTGGTATGGCCGCGTCGTTCCAGATCCGCGACGTCGTCGCCGGTCGCATCAGCGGTGAAATGCTGGTGCGCTACAAGGACGACACGGAGTACCCGCGCACCGTGCACGACCTGCCGGCGTACAGCGCCACGGCCGTCTTCAATGACGGACGTACCGAGCAGCTGTACATGCTGCAGGCTTGCGGCAATGACCTTCGCTTCGGCGGGGTCTTGCGCTACGTTCCGGGGATGGGCTTCCAGTTCACCCCGGCCCAGGTCGAAGTCGCTCCGGCGGCCCCGATCGAGGAAGTGGCTCAGCCCGCGGTGGCGGAGCGGGTCCCGGCGCCGACCGCGGCCAACGAAGAAGCCGTCGCCGAGGTCCCCGTGACCGAGCGCGTCGGCCCCACCTTCGCCTGCTACGGCGCGCATGGTGACAAGCCGCCGATGATCACGTTCGACCACACCAAGGTCAACGTGGTCGTCGAGGGAGCGATGACCACCATCCGCTTCCTCAACGGCACGTCCAAGGAGGATTCGGCTCTGGCCGAAAGCTCCGAAGCGCGCGCGGCGTCGTAACCTCTACTTCCGTTCCCAAGTGCTCGTGCAAACGAGCCACCCCCCGCAGACTATCGCGGGGGGTTTGCTTTTTGTATTACGTATGGAAATGATTTCGCAGGATTCTGGCGAAGGAAACCAGCCAGAATCCTGCATAAGGGGCAGTCAACTCGCAAGCGAGTTGACTGCCCCTAAATGGAAAAACCGCCCGAGGGCGGTTTCTCCAGTGTGCTTATGAGAACTTGCCCGAGAGCGAGAACTCACAAGCACTTAGGTAAGATACACGAACCTGTTTTTCTTGTCAAGCGTTTTTGAGTATGAAATTCGTTTATCCGTCTCGCCTGGTGACGGAAGCCCACACCAGGCTCTGACATAAGGGGTAGGCACAACTTGTCGCCAAGTTGGCCACCCCTAAAATGGAAAAACCCGCCCGAAAGCGAGTTTCTCCGTACTGCCAGCAAAGTCTGTCCGAGGACGAACTTGTTGGCAGTTCAAGTAATCTATCAAAGTCGGTTTTTGGTGTCAAGGGTTTATTCATGGGTAGCAAGTGTGGCGTTCGGGTCGCCGTATATACTGTCAGTATGGAGAAAATGCCAACGACCTTACCTGTCACGGAGCCACCTGTACCGGAAGGTATTGAATCAGCAGAGAGTAGAGAAACGGTATACGATCGTATTGAGAGTTTGCAGTTGGAGTACTGCGCCCGTGTTTGGGAACGCAAGATTCCCCCGCTGCCTGGCGTGGACTTGAACTCAACATCGTTTGCGGAGTTCATAGACACATACAGTTCAATTGGCTCTCAAATTGCCATGCTGTTCAAAGAGAGAACAGGCAAGTATGCAAGCGAAGCTCCGGAGTTGGCAGATGACTTTAGAAACAAAGCGTTCAGTGCGATAGAGAAGTTGCATGCCGCGTCTCCAGATAGTTGGGTACATAACATCAGAGAGACGCTCGCAGGGCTAGCGCAAGAACTTCCAATCGGGGAGGAACAGGCACTGGAAGAGGATGTTGCCCAAGACGGAATGGATGATGGTGCGTACGCAAGAAGCAGCGGCCCATTCTATGCTGGTATCTTTCATTACGGTATCTATAAAGGGTCAAAGACGCTTGAAAAGTACGGCATAACCCCAGATGACACATTTGTTGAAGTGCATATTGAAGCGCTCGCAGAGCAAGACACAGCGACCGCCGCAGGTTCTAGGATTTCACTAAAGGATTCTCTTGCAGAGCTTGCTAAGAGTATTCATGAACATGCGCCAGGTGCGAAGCTGCTTATCGCAAAGTCTTGGCTCATGGACACTCCGCTTGCGGGTCGACTTGGCTTTACTGTGGACCCTGAGCCGCTTCCTGTCGGGCAGACTATGGGATTCTGGGGCCAGTTCGTACAGCAGGACGGCGAAATAAACAGAAAGCGTTCAGAGCAGTTCATGCAGACCGGTGTTGCTGAGTACAACACTCTGTACGGGTATATGTCTGTAGAGGACTTGCTGGAGACGTATTCGTCGAGGGAGGGGTAGGTGGGGTGGTAGGAACGATGAAGCGGAGCGCTGCGCGCCTACGAGAACTGCAATGGAACACTATTGAGCAGGAAGTGCTGCGATGGAAGCGATTCGCAAATTAATCTGCGAACCAGCTGTGGTATGCAAAAGGCGCGGATGTTTCCATCCGCGCCCGTTCGCTCGCTATGCAAGCGACATTCTCAGATCGAGGTAGGGACCGAAGGCCGTGCCGTCGTGCTGATACCACTCGACCTTTATGGTTCGGGTGGACTTCTTGCCCCATGGCACCAGGATCTCAATCCGTACGGTGTCTAAGTGTTCCCATACGGACTTGTGAATCTCAGTGAGAAGCCTGTCCTGGGCGTCCCACTGAAGTTGCATGAGCTTGAGCGCAAGTTCGGTGTGATTGATGGTCACACCATTGGGCTTCGGCTCTCCTGGTTTAAGACGTCCTTGCCACTCATCGAACTTTGGACGCTTGTGGATGTTGTAGCTGAGACCGGGCAGTCCACTGAACACCATGCTGATGTCTTCGAGGGTGCCAGGAAACTCCTTCAAAAGCTCGGCCAAGGTGCACTTGGCGATAGCTGCTGTCTCGACTTTCATTTTCAATCTCCATTCCTGACTCTTGCAGGGATACCTGGGGACTACGCCATCAGGAATATCTTAGGTATCCGGAAGAATACTGCATTGAATATTGACGCATGTCAACTTCACTACCAGAGGCGATTATCGTCCCTGACAGTCTGTATAGAAACCCTAAAATTCAACTCCGTGTAGGAAGCAGCTGAGACGGCTAAGAAAATACATTACTGTAGAAGATGCGGCCTACAGCGTTTGGAATGGAACACCATTGAGGAAGAAGTGTTGAAATGGAAGCGTATTTGACAAGGTGCATTTTTTTATACATTATCACCGTGACCTTTCCTGGATAGGCTAGGTCTCCCGAAAGGGAACTTGGGTTCGGTTCCCGCCCTGAAGAGGGAACTACTGTAAACGGAGGGTCGGATGACCTCTTCTCACACGTTCGAAGTAATCCGTGCGACTGTTCTCGATGGTCCCTCGCTCAGAGGCCTCCGAGATGCTCTCTTTCCTGCCCCTCGCGGTGAAAGAGCGGGCCAGAAGCGTCCCGTACGCTTCAAGCTCGGGGGCTACAGTGATGCTGACGCCAAAGCTCAAGCGATCCATCACCGTCGTCTCGGAACTGACACAGAGGGGTATGTCTGGGTCGAGCTCTGGATCCAACTCCTCGAGGATCGCGTGCAAGGGCACACGTGGACCTTCTGCGGCAACGCAACCGTTCTCGAAGGCGAAGGTAAGGTGTACGAAGCTGCCCTTCAGCGGTTCCGCGAACACCCGCATCACCGCAGTCTTCATGTGAGCGGACTGTTCAGTCCAACTGAAGACCGCAAGGGTTTCGTGCGCATCGGTGTGAACCACAGGGAACATACCGAGTCATAACATTCAATAACAGGTCTTTCGTTCCTGCGGCCATCCTAGATCTCTGGGGTGGTCGCTTTCTTTGCGATATAAGTTCTACTCCTGGTAGAAGAAGGGCTATGGCACTAGGCAAATAAATGTTCAACATAGATGCGGGCCTGCGAAGTTTGGAATGGAACACTATTGAGCAGGAAGTGCTGGGATGGAAACGTTTGCATACATAAAAGTTTTGCCCCAGGCAAGAGGGGTCGGACCTCTTGCCTGGGGCAGTGTAGTTACCAATCGCAGTCGTCGTGCGGATACGGGTGACCGTTCTCCGCAAGCCACTCGCGCAACCCGATGTACTTATCGGGTTCCTGGTTCCAAGTCGTTTGGTACGCGCGACGCCAGATCGCGTAGGGTTCGTTGAGCAGTTCGCGCGGCAGAACGAGGCCGAGCAGTTGCAGGTGTTCCCCGTAGCGATGAGCCCGAGTGTACTTTTCCTTGATGAGTAGGATAACCTGGAGAATTTTTTCGGGGTCCTTGTCGGTGTAGAATCCGCCAACCGTATTTCCGTCGAAGCTGAAGTGGTTCGTCAGCTTGCCGTGATACGAATGGCGGCCATTGGCCGGCAAGAGAATTCCCAGATCGTGGCCTTCATCAAGAAAGGCGATGATGTCGAATTGTTGCATGGCTTTAGTCTCCTGAATGGATGGTACGCGTGAGCGCACCTTCCGATCAGAAGAGCTTGCCAGGCTAAAAGGTGCGTGATGTTGGCTTTGTGGGGCATACGCCCTACGTTGCTTGTTGCATGATAGCCTCCCTCAATCTCAACACTGAGACAATATTAAAATAGCACACTAAGCACATAGTGTCAAGCAATGCGGGCCCAGTAGGAAACGCTTCGCCTTCGAAACTACACTTGGATCTCAATAGTCGCTTCGCTCTTTTGAAATCTTAGCGTACACCTTGTGGAGATTCTGCTTCAGGAGTTCGCAGAATCTGCTCACAAGGTCTTCGTACCCCGCCGGGTATACAGATGCATAATTCCTACACGCAGATTTCCCAAATCTGCTTGGGCCCGCAGCGGTCACAACTCTCACCTCGTCGTCACTCGGTTCGGTCGCGACCCCGCCTCGCGGCTTTGCCTGCTGACAAAGCATCGCTGCGGCTCCCGCAACGGAGAAAACCCGGAGCAGTCCGGGTTTTCTCTACGTTGCGGGCCCAGTAGGAACCGGCGATTACGCCTTTCGCTCCTTACAGGAGCAGTACACCTTGTAGAGATTCTGCATCGTTCCTCACAGAATCTGCTCACAAGGTCTTCGATTCCTACACGCAGATTTCCCAAATCTGCTTGGGCCCGCATATGAAAAAGCACCCTTGCGGGTGTTTTCATATGCGGGCCCAGTAGGAATCGAACCTACACTATCGGTTTTGGAGACCGATGTTCTACCACTAAACTATGGACCCGTGGTGACAGACTCACGATACCAGAGAACGGGGGCGGGGAAAAGCACACCAGTACGGGCTGGTACAAGATAGAATGAGTATATGACTCAGGTTCGGGCGCTTCCTCTTCTCTCGGCCACGCTATTGCTTGGTGTGCCTTTGGTGTCGCACGCGGCTGACCTGCCTCTCTTTTCCTCTGGCTGGAGTCTTGTGCCTGAGGCGTGTCGTTCGTGTCCGTGTGGATTTAGCGGCGTCATGGGAATTGCACAGAACCTGATAAACGCAGGCATCTCTGTCGGCATCCTCTTTGCAGTGGTGATTATGGCGTGGGCTGGGTTCATGCTCGTCATGTCGCCATTCAATCCCGAGGCGAAAAGCACTGCGCACAAAATGCTTATCAATGCAGTGATTGGATTTCTGATTGTCTGTTCGGCATGGCTTATTGTGGACTTTGTAATGAAGACGCTCTACAGCGGACCTGACGGTCAGCGGGCTGTGTTTGGTCCATGGAATTCAATTTTGACCGGAGGAGATATCTGTGTTCAGAAGACAAAAAATATGGCGACCCTGTTCTCAGGGGCAATCACTGCAGGACAGTTGAACACGGTCGCCTACAGTGGTGGGTCGGCGGGAAGTGCTTCTAGTGGCGCACGCTGTCAGCCTGCGGTAACCCAGAGTAACCCCTGCAGCGTGACTAATATGCAAAAAGGTTGTTTTGCAGCTCGTGCCTCTGATGCAGCTATTATCTGTAACTTGGAAAGTGCGGGAGGTAACCCTCGTGTGGAAAGTGGTAGCGACAGACTAAGCAATGGGAAGGGGCCATCGTACTCAATTGGACTATGGCAAATCAACCTAACCGTGCATGAAATTACTAAAGATGGAAAAACGCTCAAGTGTCCAACTGCGTTCACTAACCCGTGCAAGAAAGGATATTACACCGACCCAAAGAATCACCCTGGATGGTGTAATTCTGAAATCAAAAATACTGACGCAGCAAGAGCTTTGTACGCTGCGTGTGTGGCCGCAGCAAAGGACCCGGTAGCAAACACCGCTGCAGCATGTTCCATGGATAAAAATCGTGACTTCAGTGATTGGGCGTGTTCCGCTAGTCGGTGCCAGATTGCAGGTTCTGACACGGTAAAAGGATGTGAGCCAGGCACATAATCATGCATGGTACTATTTTTTCATGAAGTACGTACTCATCGCGGCAACAAGTGTCCTTCTCATTGTAAGTATTACGGGTGCAGTAATGTGGTTTTTCTTGATGCGAGAACCAGCCGCTCCTTCAGAACCAGTGCAGACTCCTTTTGGATTTGTGGGAAGTGGCAGTACCGTAGCGCCAAAGACACTCTCCCTTACTTTGCGTGATGGGACGATAGTACAAACACAGGACTTCACCGCAGAAGGTCAGCCAGAGTGGGCAGGAGAATCATCAGGCTATCTTGTTGCGGGTGGTGAGCAAGAGGACTTTATCGTCCTGTACTTTGCTCCTGACACTCTAGCCGGACAGGGAGAATTTTTGGTGAATGTGAATACAGAGCCGCTTGGAGAAGTACGCCGGCGCGCAGAAGCAGCACTTAAGGCTCGCCTTCAGATGACTGAGTCAGAGCTTTGCAACTTGGCAGTAACGGTCCGAACGATTCCCGGACTAAGCGATACACATGATGGATATGACCTGGGTCTTAGTTTTTGTGCCGGTTCTGTAGCGCTGCCGTAGTATGAAATTTCTTTTTTCCATTCTCCTTCTCGCTTCTGTCTTTAGCCTTGCCGTGCCTCATGCTGTGCAGGCGCAAGGAATTCCATCGATAGATAGCGGTTTTCATATTATCCCGGACGCAAGCGAACTAGACCCCACGTGTCCTGAAGGAGCGCCGCTTTCCTTTGGGGCGGTTATGCAAATCGCGCAGAATCTGCTTGGTGTCGCCATAGCGTTTGGGGTCCTTATTTTTGTCATCATGCTTGCGTGGGGAGGGTTCCTGCTCATTACGTCACCCGTTAATGCTGAGGCTAAGAGTACTGCACGAAAACTTTTAGGAAATGCTGCGGTTGGTCTCCTCATAACTATGTCAGCATGGCTTATTGTGGATTTCGTTATGAAAACACTCTACAACCCGAACAAGTCTGGGTGGGGTCCTTGGAACAGCATTCTTGGCTCTGGGCCTGCGTGTGTGAAGGAGACGGAGAATATGCAGACACTTTTTTCTGGCGCTATTACTGCAGGGGAAATCCTACTAAGTGAAGGCTGGGATAATGATACTCCGGTACCTGCAACGGGCGGAGGAAAGAATTGCCCCGCAGCTCCTGAATCAAGCATGGTTGCATTTCCAACCTCAGTTACTGGAGGAGAGGCACGGAAGGCGACACCGACCACCGTAAGCAACTTTCTCGCCATGCGAGAGGCTGCTCTTAAGGATGGTGTGACGTTGAAAATTACAAGCGCCTATCGCTCAGAAGCGCAACAAGTGGCGATTTGGAATAGACTGGGCTCAGATAGAGCCGCAATTCCTTGTTCCAAGGGAGGTAACGGTTCCAATCACAATTCTGGAGTTGCCGTGGATATATCGGTTGGTTGCAGTAACGGTCAGTCAGGATGTAATACGAAAACCTACAACTGGCTTAAGGCGAATGGTAGTAAGTGGGGCTTCAGAAATAACTTGCCCACTGATCCCTTGCACTGGTCACCAACTGGACGCTAGGCTGTCGCTGAAAGCTTGCGAAGCCATGCTTTCTGGTGGCGCGCGTAGTGCCAGAGCTTGGTGGAGAGTGTCGGGAGGAGTGTGTCCTCTTCTCGCTCGCCTCGCAGAAACTCGCCAATGACGCGATACTCAAGCCCGAGCTCGTTTAATCTAACGTCTCCTACATAGTCACGAACTCGCCGAACTTCTTCCACAAGGCCGCGAGCAAAGGCTGACTCCAGTCGCTGTACAATGCGCTCGCGTAGCACATCGCGCTCTGGGTTGATTACTACCCACTCAACGGTGCGTAGTGGCGTTTCTGTAGAGCGCTCGGGTACGTGGCCATGCTCAGCTACTATTTCAAGTGCACGAATAAGTCTGCGACGGTTCTGTAAATCAATACGCTGCGCACGGCGTGGGTCGCTTTGCTGTAGGCGCGCTACCAGCTCTTCCGTGGGCAGTGCTTCAAGCATCAAGCGTGCAGCGGGGTCTGGAGGAGCAGTTTCAGGAAGACCATAGATGAACGCTTCAAAATAGAAGTGGGTACCACCTGCAAGAATAGGGCGCTTACCGCGCTCCTCAATCTCGGAAATAAGTCGGGTGGCGTCGCGAACAAAATCTGCCGCATTGTATGTGTCGCGTGGGTCCAAAATATCAATGAGGTGGTGGGGAATGCCGTCCATCTCCTCCTTGCTCGTCTTTTCGGTACCGATATCGAGCATTCGATACACCTGCCGCGAGTCCACGGAAACGACTTCGCCGTCTAGCTCCTTAGCAAGTTCTACAGCACGTGCTGATTTACCAGAGGCGGTTGGTCCGACAACACACAGGAGCGGGAGGGAGTTATCCAGGTGCTTCACAATACTGGGGATGCTATCATGCCCTCACATAACGGAAAACCCATATGACTACTGAACAAAAGAGCAATTACTGTGAACACTGTGGCGATTTCCACGATTCGTATCGTGAATACGCGTCTTCTGTTCGTATTGGAGAGACTATTCCAGACTACGAATTTGAAGCGTTCCAGAATGACGAGGTAAAGACTATGAAGTTCTCGGACTTCCGTGGTAAGTGGCTCATCGTGATGTTTTATCCAGCAGACTTCACGTTTGTGTGTCCAACCGAGCTTGAGGAAATGGCTGGACTCTATGCAAAGTTTCAGGAGCTAGGCGCTGAGGTAGTGTCGTTCTCAACGGACACCGTGTTTGTGCACAAGGCGTGGCACGACACGTCTGAGGCCATCAAGAAGATTACGTTCCCAATGGGAGCAGACCCAACAGGAAAGGTTGCGGACGCATTCGGTGTACTTATCCAGGGTGGAGATACCATGTTCACTCCAGACGAAGGGCTCGCACTACGCGGCACGTTTGTGGTTGATCCAAAGGGTGTGCTTAAGACCATGGAAGTGCACGACAATGGTATTGGACGCTCTGCAAAAGAAACGCTGCGCAAGCTGCAGGCTGCACAGTTTGTCGATACGCACTCAGGACAGGTGTGCCCAGCGGCGTGGGAGCCGGGATCTGACACTCTAGAACCTGGAATGGATCTTGTTGGCAAGATATAGCAAGCACGCTAAAACACGGCATCTGCAGTGTTGCGGGGCCCGTCCAGCTCGTTCAATGTACTAGTAAGTACATTTCACTCGCTGACCTTCCCGCGCCTCGCATCTGCTCGCGTTTAAGCGCACTTAGAGGAAATGGGAAATGAAAAGGGCCCGACGCTTCTTGCGTCGGGCCCTTCCCGTTGTGGCTCTAGCCGTGACCGCGTGCGCGCTCGGGCGTACCCCACTGGGCAAAGTCTTCGCCGCCCACAAGAGGCGGCTTGTTCGTGCCTGCACCGTCATCGCGACTGGTTGTGGTCGCGGGTGCAGGTACGGCACCAAACAACACATGAATGAACAAATCAAACACGTTAAACGGCATTACGTCTTCCTATACTATCGTTGCGGGAAGTACGAGGATACCATAGTGAAAAAGTTTCGGCGACCCAGCAATGGGTCGCCGAAACACATGTGCTGGGGGAGGGACGCGTCTTCGACTTTTGTCCACAACTCTCCCCTCGTCGTCACTCGGGAAGGTCGCGGGCCCGCCTCGCGGTTTTGCTCTACTGAGCAAAACATCGCTCCGGCTTTCAAGTCCCGAGCACAACGCGCAGGCGTTGTGCTCCCCCGGCACAATTTCTCTCTACGTTCTAAATTGTGCCGGGGGAGGGAACGCGAGTACGCTTCTTGAAACTTACAGTTTCTGTACAC
>CAYITJ010000003.1:0-49600 GCA_964366435.1 uncultured Candidatus Saccharibacteria bacterium | reverse complement strand
CCAAACGTGCTCCCCGCCCATTTTTCACTATGTTCAAAATGTGCCGGGGGAGGGAACGCGAGTACGCTTCTTGAAACTTACAGTTTCTGTACACCTTGCGGATGCGTACTACGCATAGGAATGCTTGCCCGCATGCTCGCAAGGTTTTCAAGTCCCTCACGCACGTTTCCCAAACGTGCTCCCCGCCCATTTTTCACTATGTTCAAAATGTGCCGGGGGAGGGACTTGAACCCTCAAACCTTTCAGTAGTGGGTTTTGAATCCACCGCGTATACCATTCCGCCACCCCGGCAATGTTCATAATCCTACTTCTAGATGCACTTCCTCGCAAACGGGTCGTGATAGAATGCAGACATGAATCCGTTTGGCGGCGATAAACTCGCATCAAAATATAACGAGCCCACCAAGTATGACTCGGTGTATTGGGTTGAGGTGGAGCGCATTTCTCCAAACCCGTATCAGCCACGCAAGGAGTTTGATGAAGAGCGACTGAAGGCGCTCGCAGAGAGTATTCGACAATACGGTGTATTGCAGCCGCTTGTCGTCACGCGCACCGAGCGGGAGCTTCCTGGTGGAGGACTACAGGCCTCCTACGAGCTTATTGCTGGTGAGCGTCGCTTCCGCGCGTCTAAATTGATAGGCCTTAAGGAAGTGCCGGTTGTCATTCGCGCGGGTGAGCAAACCGACAAGATGAAGCTCGAGCTGGCCATTATTGAGAACTTGCAACGCGAGGACCTAAACTCTATTGACCGTGCAAAGGCACTCGCGCAGCTGGTAGAAGCGTTCGGTCTCTCCCATTCTGAGGTTGGTGCAAAGGTTGGTCGCAGTCGCGAGTACATTACCAACTCCATTCGCCTCCTCCTCCTTCCTGAAGAAATTCAGAATGCGGTGGTCGCAAAAGAGATTACCGAGGGTCACGCACGTGCACTCCTCATGCTCCAGGACCGTCCAGAAGAAATGAGTACGTTGTTCAAGGAAATTGTGCTAAAGAAAACCAGCGTGCGCATGGTTGAGCAGTTGGCGAGACGTATCGCTACTGACCGCATCCGTAAGCACGACAAGACTTCAGAGATGATGGAGCTGGAGAAGAGTCTCACTGAAACGCTCGGAACTCGTGTGTTTATCGAGAACCGTCCAAATGGTGGAAGGGTGCTTATCGAGTTCTTCTCTCCCGAAGACCTCGCAAACATCGCAAATATTCTGGCAACGCGCGAAGCACAAATGCTTGCAGAGAAATCAGCGCCGGCAGCCTCAGAGAACGATACTGCTGTGGTGCCGTATCTATTCCCAAATACGAGTTCTATACAGGCAGCTGAGACGTCAGTGGCAGTAGCCCCTGCTGAACCAGAACCAGTTAAGGAGCCAGAGGAAGACATCTACTCCGTCTCTAGTTTTACCGTTTAGGCATCTTTTGCCTTCTTTGGATTTTTTTTCTTCGTAATACGAAGCGGTTTTATCTCTGGAATCGTAGATTCAGGTCGTGCATGCGTATCCAAGTAGTTTCTAATGTGTCTGCGCGCCATGCTGGTGCGAGCATAGTCGTGCCACTTTGCAGTTGGGCGAGCGTTCTTACTCTTAATGATTTCTATAATGTCGCCGTTCTTAAGTTCTGTATCAAACGAGACGAGCTTGCCATTAATTTTTGCGCCTTGCATGTGCTCACCCAAATCACTGTGAATAGCGTACGCAAAGTCCACGGGTGTTGAACCGGTAGGAAGGTCTATTACGTCCCCCTTTGGTGAGAACACAAAGATACGGTGCGAGAAGAAGTCCGATTTGAGCCCCTCCACGAACTCGCTTGATTCGGCGACCTTTGCATGAGCATCAGCTAGTTCGGTAAGCCACTCTGGCGTTGGTGTTGCTTTACCTGAGGGTGAGGATTCAGACACTGGCCGTTTAATGTTCATGAGGTTCGGGAGTAGGTCGCGAATCCATGGGATGGATAGCTTCTGTACCGAACCCTGCTTTGCTTTTCGACCAAGTGCCTTGTAGGAGCCGTGGGAAGCAATACCAAACTCCGCCTGCTCATGCATTTCGTTGGTACGAATTTGAATCTCCACAATACCTGCCTCTGGCGTTACAAGCGTTGTGTGCAAAGACTGATAGCCACTCGACGGCTTTGGCACCGCAATGTAGTCCTTAAACTCACCTGGAAGTGGCTTCCATAGTGAGTGCAGTACACCAAGCGCGGTATACGCGTCTGGAACCGTAGGCACAATAATACGAAGCGCTGCTATATCGTGAATTCTTGTGATGTCGTCGCCTTTGCGCTTCAGCTTTTGGTGCAGGCTCCACAGACCCTTCATGCGAATGCCGGTCTTAAAGTCGCGCATACCCTTACGGGCAAGTGCATGGCGCACTTCCTTCTGTACCTTGATAAGCCCTGCTTCCGTTTCTTTTGCGGCGAGCTTGCGCACTTCTACGGCATGGTGATACGCGTCGGCATCAATAAAAGGGAAGGCCATGTCCTCAAAATCCTTGCGAATGCGGCCCATGCCAAGACGATCGGCAAGCGGTGCGTAAATTTCTAGTGTCTCAAGTGCAATACGCCTGCGCTTTTCAGCAGGCACATGCTCAAGGGTCGTCATGTTGTGGTAGCGATCGGCCAACTTTACGATAAGCACTCGGACATCGGCTGCGGTCGCTACTAGAAGGCGCCTCAAACTCTCTGCATGGCGCTCTGTGCCCTGATACTTGTGTTGGCCGAGCTTGGTGACACCTTGCACCAAAAAAAGCACCTCAGGGCCAAATTCAGCCGCAACTTCTTCATCGGTCACTTCTGTGTCTTCAACGGCGTCGTGAAGGAGTGCGGCTACAATAGTTGATGCATCTAGACCCAGCTCTGCCAGGTGGAGTGCTACCGCACTTGGGTGAATGAAGTAGGGTTCGCCAGAGTAGCGAGTGTGTCCGTCGTGCGCCTTCCTGGCAAACTCGTACGCTTTCTCAATGAGCGCTTTGTCAGTAGCGCTCACGTTGGCCATTTTGCCCAGTATTTCCTTGACCGTTGTCATGGTCTTTAGCATACTGCTCTAATCCGTTTGCGACAAACGGTAACCAGATTACTGCGCAAGCAGTTGTAAAAATTGCACCGATAGAAATGTGAGGAGAGTTCTTTGAGTTCGCAATCATGTCGCCCGACTTTGTGCGGAGTGTGCGGGATGACCCGCCCGTTTTGCATCAGCATGGGTTCGAATAAGGACGGACCGATGTGCAGCGAGCTTCGCACAAAGCCCGCAACACAGACACCTGAGCCTGCTGACCCCGGAAATGAGTTCGCAAAAGCGGCTACTGCGCCCTAAGCGAAGAGCCCGCCCTTTTAGGGCGGGCTCAACTGCTTCTAGGCGAGGTAGCTTGCTGCTTCTTCTGCGGTAAGCGAATCTGGACTGATACTCTCTGGAAGGGAAATGCGACGAAGTCCTTTTTTGAGGAAGTAGCCTGACTTTGATTTGTAGAGTACGAGCGCCTTGCCGGTCTTTGGGTGCTTGCCAAGTTCGCGCACAATCGTCACACCCTTTGGCGGTAGCTTTGGTTCTGCGAGCACAGCGACGGCACGCTCCAGGGTAATGGTATACGGGTCGTCTCCCTTTTTAAGCGAACGGAATTCACCATCGTGTCCAATGTAGGGACCAAAGCGTCCGATGTTGGCAATCATTACTTTCCCTGTTGTAGGATGCGCTCCAAGCTCGCGCGGAAGTGAGAGGTAGTGAAGTGCTAACTTCAAGTCCACCGTATCAAGGGGAACTCCCGCGGGAATACTCGCGCGACGGAGTTCTGGTTTCGGCTCTGCGGGTTTCTTTGGCTTTCGCTTACTTGGCTTGCCGCTTTTGGTAAGCAGGGGAACCTCCTCGACTATTGCTGCCTCCTTTGGGGGAAGTACAAGCTCAACGTAGGGACCAAAGCGTCCTGTCTTTACATAAATTGGTGAACCAGTTGCTGGGTCGTTCCCGATTGGTTCGTCTGGTTTTACTTCGGTACCGTCTTCCTGGCGAGCGCCTTCACACTGCGGGTAGCGAGTACAGCTCATGAATATGCCGCCACGACCAAGTTTGAATTCCATAGACGCTCCACATAAAGGACAGGTGAACTCTGCGGGCACTGCGCCAAGCGACGTAGCTTTTGGCAAATCCTCCTTGCTCGCAACTGCCTTTGCAAACGGTGTGTAGAAGTCTTTGAGTGTTTCCACGTAGCCACGCTCGCCACGCGCAATCTCGTCCAACTCGTTTTCCATTTCTGCCGTGAATGAGTCTGACACATACTCGGCGAAGTGTTCCTCAAGCCAGCCGGATACCACCATACCGGTTGCGGTTGGGGTGAGTGTACGTCCTGTCTTCTCTACGTATCCGCGGTCCTGGATGGTCTTCATAATGCTTGCATAGGTGGATGGTCTTCCAATCCCGCGCTTCTCAAGCTCCTTCACCAGTCCTGCCTCGGTGTAGCGATTTGGCGGTTCAGTCTGCTTTTCAAGAGAACCAAGCTTGATGACGTCTACAGGCTCGCCAATCGCAAGGAGTGGCAATTCAACATCTTCTCCGCGAGCACGTGTGTCGCAGGCAAGCCACCCAGGAGAGATGAGACGGGAGCCGTTAGTACTAAAAAGGGGAATGTCAGCTTCTGCTTTAATTTTGACAGCGGTGCGCAGCATGCGCGCTGCCTTCATTTGGGAGGCAAGGGTGCGTGCGCGAATGAGGTCATAGAGTGCTTGCTCGTCGCCGGGAGTGCCTGCGTGCGCGCGGGCAGGGTCTGTCGGTCGCACCGCCTCGTGCGCTTCCTGTGCATTCTTGCTGGTCGTCTTGTAGGAGCGTGTCTCAACGGTGGGAGCGCCAAATTCCTTAGCGACAATCTCAGCAATTTTTGCTACCGCATCCTTTGAAAGATTGACCGAGTCAGTACGCATGTAGGTGATGTGTCCTGCTTCATACAGCTTTTGTGCAGCGCGCATGGTACGGCTTGGGGAAAAGCCAAGACGAGTAGAGGCTACCTGCTGCAGGGTGGATGTGGTGAACGGTGGGCGCGGCTTGCGCTCTTCTTCGCGCTCAGTGATGTCGCTGATGCTCCAGCTGCTTGTGCGTCCGAGCTCGACAATACGAGCCGCCTCCTCACTTGTGGTGGGCTCTACGGTACATGCGGCTGGAATGTCGCCACCCTTAGCATGAAAGATTGCGTCCAGTGAGTAATAGGTCTCTGGAATAAACGCTTTAATTTCGCGCTCACGTTCGGCAAGAATACGAAGGGCTGGCGACTGTACGCGCCCTGCGGAGAGTCCGTAGCGAACTTTCTTCCAGATAAGCCCAGAGAGGTCGTAGCCCACAAGCCGGTCAAGCACGCGGCGTGCTTCCTGCGCCTGACGCAGGTTCTCGTCAATCTTTCTCGGATGCGTGAGTGCTTCTTCCACTGCGTTCTTGGTGATCTCATAGAACACCACGCGCTTGGGATCCTTCATGCCAACCGCTTCCTTGATGTGCCAGGCAATCGCCTCGCCTTCACGGTCGGGGTCAGTCGCAAGGAATATCTCGTCAGCTTTTTTGGAGGCTGTTGCGATACGTTCAATTACGTCGCGCTTGTCGGGCGATACAACGTAGCGCGGGGTGAATCCTCCTTCAATATCCACCGCGTCCTTATTAGTTTTCGGTAAATCGCGCACGTGACCAACGGACGCCAATACTTCATAGCCAGCCCCTAGGTACTGGCCAATAGTGCGTGCTTTTGCAGGCGACTCAACAATAAGAAGTTTCTTTGCCATTTGCCTATGCATAACGCGCGTACCTATATATAGTCAAGCGCGCGCGTAAGCACAGTAGTAGTTACGCCCTGCGCCACGCACCAAATTCCTCTTTGAGTACACCGCGAAGCTCTAACATAACGAGCGCAGTGAGCACCTCATGCGCAGGGAGTCCCGAGTCGCGAATAATCTCGTCGCGTGAGCGCGGCTGGCTCAGTAGTTCAAAAAGTATTTGCTCCTTTGGGGTGAGGTCGAGGGTGGTAGTATCGCTTACCGTTCTCTCCTGCCGTATGCCAAGAGCTTCTAGGATATGCGAAGGCTCTGCTACGAGTGCCGCGCCAAGTCGGATGAATAGATTCGCAGCGTACCCACCCCGGTCGCCGATGCGGTAGGGTACGCACAGCAAGTCGCGATTGTACTCGCCAGAAAGGCGCGCAGTAATGAGCGTGCCTGAACGCTCTCCGGCTTCAAGCACGAGCACCGCGCGTGCAATGCCCACCATGAGACGATTGCGCGCAGGGAACATCCACGGAGCAGCTACCGTGTCAGGCGAGTATTCGCTCATAAGTGCTCCACCCGATTCGAGAATCTCTGCAGCAAGACCTGCGTTCGTGCGCGGCGCAATAGTGCGGTCGCCAATACCTGAGCCAGGGAATGCGATGGTGTGCAGTCCTGCGGCAAGTGCAGCCCGGTGCGCGCACGCGTCAGCGCCAAGAGCGAGACCCGAAACGATGCAAATAGGGTGCCCAGCTAATCCAGTAATCAAGCGCTCGCCAGCCTCGCGCCCATAGGAAGATAAATCACGTGAGCCGACGACGGTCAGATAGACCGTCCCCTCCGGCGGTAGGCTCCCACGGATATAGAGCGAGGAAGGAATCTCTGGAATTTCTCGCAGTCCTTCGGGGTAGTCCGCAGGGGAGAGTTGTCGCATTTGGGTCTCCATACTATGCTTTCCTTATTATAGTCCTATGCTCGATATTCACTTCATTCGCGAAAACAAAGAACTGGTACAGATGGGTGCCAGGAAAAAGCACATAGAGGTAGACATTGACCGACTTATTGCGGTTGATGACGAGCGCAAAGCGCTTCGCACCGAACTGGACGCAAAGCGCGCGGAACAGAACCGAGCCAGCTTCAATATTGTAAATATTCAGGGTGAGGAGAAGGAGAAGCTCCTAGAGTCGCTAAAGACGCTCAAGGACGGCATGGCTGAAGCCGAGGAGAAGCTCGCAAAGATAATGGAGGAATGGCAGCGTTTGATGCTCTCTGTTCCAAACATCCCAGATATGACCGTGCCGGAGGGAGATAGTGACGCTGACAACGCAGAAATTCGCACCTGGGGAGAAATTCCATCTTTTGCCTTTACTCCGAAGGATCATGTTGAACTCATGACAAACCTTGGTATGGCGGATTTTGAACGCGGAACGAAGGTTGCAGGATTCCGTGGATACTTCCTGAAGGGTGATGGGGTACTCCTTGCAAACGCAGTGTCGCAGTTGGCACTCATGCACTTTGTGAAGAAGGGATTTGAGCCGCTCATCGCGCCGTCCTTGGTGCGTCGCGAGACATTTATGGGTACGGGATACCTCCCACAAAGCGAGGAGGATTTGTATAAGACACAAGACGGCGAGTATCTCTCTGGTACTGCAGAAGTTGCGACCATGGGCTTCTACATGAATGAGACGCTCGAGGCTAGCCAGCTGCCAGTGAAGTTTGTGTCGTACTCTCCCTGCTTCCGCAGGGAGGCGGGTAGCCATAGTAAGGACACCAAGGGTCTCATTCGTGTACACGAGTTTTTCAAGTGGGAACAGGTGGTGCTCTGTGAAGCCTCACACACAGAATCAGTTCGTCTACACGAGGAGATTACGCAGAACGCAGAAGAGTTTTTACAGCTCTTGAATCTTCCGTACCACGTTGTTGTGAACTGTGGCGGGGACCTGGGTCTGGGCCAGGTAAAGAAATACGACATTGAGGCGTGGATGCCATCGCAGAATACCTACCGCGAGACGCACTCTGCATCCTATTTCCACGATTTCCAGACTCGTCGCCTCACTACGCGTTACCGCGATAGCGAGGGTAAGCTGCAGTTTGCGCACTCACTAAACAACACTGCTGTAGCGATGCCACGCATTCTTTCCATGCTTGTGGAAAACTACCAGCAGGAAGACGGTACCATTCGTGTTCCAGAAGCACTCGTCCCTTATGTCGGCAAACAAATCTTGGGACGTAGTGCGTAGCGCGCCGCCTGCGCGCACTCCCGTTCCTGTAAGCACTCCTGTGCGTACAAAGCGCTCGAGTCCGTCTCGTCCTGTGCGTAAGCTCTCGCCGCAGCCAATTGTTGCGACGCGTACTCGCCGACCGACTTCAGGGGAGCCACTCAAGGTACGCCGTGCACGCGCTAAGCGCTTTTTCTACATTGGCATTGGAGTGTTCGGTGTACTCATTGTTGGGTTCTTACTGTATGCCGCGTGGTTGCCAGCACTGCGCATAACTGAGGTGAATGTAGCTGGACCGGATGCAGAGAGCATTCGAAGTATTGCAGAGGGTTCCTTGCAGGGAACGCATGCGTTAATTGTTCCGCGCAACTCAATCTTCTTTTTGCCGGAGTCTCAAATGAGAAAGCGTATTCTAGAAGCGCACCCGCATATCGTGGCAGTATCGTTTAAGTCCGAAGGGCTACAGGGTATAGAGGTAGTACCGGTGCTGCGCTCAAGTGCATTTCTATGGTGTGGCAGTGTAAATGCAGCACCCTCACAAATGTGCTTCAGTGCAGATGCAGACGGCTACGTGTTTGCGCCCTACGATGAAGCCCAATCAGTCGCCACCTCAACTCTTCTACTACGGGTGTATGTGCCGCTTGAGGGTGGTGTACAAGAGCCAGTGCGAGCTCATGTGGGGTACGCTCGTGCACTGCCAAGCTCGCTGCGTCTTGCAAAAACATTCCGTGCGCTTGGTGCAAATGTTGCAGAGCTTGCTATTCGTGACGACGAGGCAGATTTCTATACGGCAGCAGGAACACGCATTACGTACGTGATAGGGAAGGAGAAGGAAGCGGCGCAGCTTGCAGCAAGTGTGTTCCCACAAGTATCCCTTAATGATGGTTCGATTGAATACGTAGATCTCCGTTTTGAAAGCAAGGTGTATTTGCGCAAAGAAGCCAGCGCAACACCAGAGCCCGAGTCGCTCTAGACAGTACCTGGCAAGTGCGGTACCCATTACTCATGGACTCCTTTTGGAATCACCTTCCCAAGCCATTTTTTGTACTCGCACCCATGGCGGACGTGACCGACCCTGCCTACCGAGCGCTTATAGCAGAAACAGGGAAGCCGGACGTCACGTGGACTGAGTTTGTCTCGGCCGACGGGCTCTACGCTACGCGTAAGCGCAAGCTAATGCCTGACGCTGAGAACCCGCTCCTGCGCGATTTACAGTTTAGCGAGGCAGAGCGTCCCATTGTGGCGCAACTCTTCTCAAGCAATCCCGAGAATATGGCGTATGCAGCAAAGCTGTGCGCTACGCTTGGCTTTGACGGAGTGGATATCAACATGGGTTGTCCCGACAAGGCTATTGAGAAGCAGGGCTGTGGCTCAGCGATGATACGAAATCCAGAGAAGGCACGCGCAATCATTCGTGCAGCGAAGGAGGGCGGGCTACCAGTGTCAGTAAAGACTCGTATTGGGTACAACAGCGAGAACATGGACGAGTGGCTCACGCAGGTGCTAGAAGAGAAACCCGCAGCACTCACGGTACACCTGCGCACGCGCAAGGAGATGAGCAAGGTGCCTGCGCACTGGGATTTTATGCCGCGCGCAGTAGCTATTCGTGACCGTGTGAGTCCCGAGACATTCATTCTCGGCAATGGCGACGTGGAAACTGTTGCAGACGCACGAGAGAAAGTGGCAGCGAGCGGCGCGGACGGCGTCATGCTTGGTCGCGCCATATTTGGTAATCCGTGGCTCTTTCTGGGAAAGACACGTGAAGAAGTATCCAAAGAGGAAAAGGTGACCGCGCTTCTCTCGCTTGCGGTTCGCTACCAGGCGCTTGCTCCGCAGAAGTCGTTCCATATTCTAAAGAAACACGTAAAAGCCTTCATTGTGGGGTTTGATGACGCCGCGCCACTCCGAGCTGCTCTCATGGGCGCGCCTGACTTTGACGCCTTCCTCCAGATTCTGGAGAGTGCCGCCTAGCTGGTATACTGCACGGTAATGGCACACCAGTCGCTGTATCGCGCATACCGTCCGCACACCTTTGATGACCTGGTAGGACAGGACCATATCGTCCGTCCCCTGAAGGAACAGCTAGTAAGTAAAAAGATTGGGCACGCGTATTTGTTCTCGGGAAGTCGGGGACTCGGAAAGACATCTGTGGCGCGAATCTTTGCGCGTGAGCTTGGGACAGACGAGCGCGATGTGTACGAAATAGATGCTGCGTCAAACAATAGCGTAGAAGACATTCGTGCACTCACTGAACAGGTGTACACGCTGCCATTCAACTCTTCCTTCAAGCTCTATATTCTAGACGAGGCGCACATGCTCTCGAAGAGTGCGTGGAATGCGTTTCTAAAGACGCTTGAGGAGCCGCCTGCGCATGCCATTTTTGTACTTGCCACTACGGAACTTGAGAAGGTTCCTGAGACGGTGCGCTCACGTTGTCAGGTGTTTGAATTTAAGAAGCCAACGCGCGAAGTGCTTTCCGACGTCGTTGCCCGTGTTTCAAAGAAGGAAGGGTACACACTCGAGCCAGCTGCCGCAGACCTGGTTGCACTGTTGGCGGACGGCTCGTATCGCGACGCACTCTCGGTGTTGGAGAAGGTGCTCGCATCAGCCACCGATAAGAAGCTCAGTCTTTCCGAAGTAGAGCAAGCAACAGGAGCGCCACGTCATGCGCTTGTACATGATTTGGTTGCAGCGCTTTCGGCAGGTAATGCAGAGACGGCGCTTGTGGCCATCTCTGCAGCAAGCAAACAAGGCGTAGATATGAATTTGTATCTGACCCTTGTGCTTGAGCACATGCGCGCGGTGCTCTTAGTGCGCCACGCGCCAGAGCTTCGCAAAGAGATAGCTCTAGAGTCGGGAAGTGATGTGTATGGAGAAGTAGAAGTACTGGCAAGCGATAAGGGCTCAAAACTTTCGCACGACACACTCCGGGTGTTCTTGGACGCGGCAAGCCGTATTCGTTTTTCTCCTATCCCATCACTCCCGCTTGAGCTTGCAGTGATGGAAGTTTCCAGGCAAAATTGACCCAATTGGGGGATCGTCTAACGGCAGGACAGCGGCCTTTGAAGCCGTGAATGAAGGTCCGACTCCTTCTCCCCCAGCATTTATATTCTTAATCTATGATCAAGCGATTACACTCAAGCCTCTTTCTTGTTCGTGATTTGGCAGCAACAGCGAACTTTTATACTGTTGCTGGGTTTAATGTTGAAGGTGACGAGAAAACCGTGCGAGTTGTTTATGGAGATTTCCGTCTTGCCTTTATGCAGGACGACAGTGCTGATATCAACATTGACGATGCGCATGCTCCACGTGGCGTAGGTATATTTACGTATGTTGAGGTGGAGAACGTTGACGAGCAGTATCAGAACTTAGTAACTGCTGGCATCGTTGTTTCCAGTGAACCTAAGGATTGGCCGTGGGGAAAGAGAGAGTTTGTTGTTAGAGACCCAGATGGATACAAGATTGTTTTCTACACTTCTATAACAAAATAAACTCCAGTGCCGCCCCAGACAGTCAGCAATATAAAAGAAAGTCCCCCGCACCTTCCGGTACGAGGGGTTGCCAAGGGAAAGACCCGAGGCGTTACGACATACACAGGATAACACCTGTAGTTCTAATGTCAACCTCTGCTCGTGAAAGTTCCAACATCGTCCTAGACTGCCAGCCAACATATACATAAAAAGAAACCGCACCCCCATCGAAGCGGAAGGCGGTTCCTTCACTCCTGGAGATGCGGTCAGTGCACTGCTAGTCGCACGACTGAATCGGGCACGAGCTGCACAAGGGCGCCGGTGATGGTCCACCCACTGTTCTCCGGACTGCTCCGAAATTCAGCGATGGCTGCGTCACAGGCTTGCTCCAAACTACCGGCGACTTTCCAGCTGACAGCGGAACCGTACATTTCGGTGCCGTCCTTGGACTTCATCACGCTGGCGATGTACAGCCACTTCCCGTTGGGACGACTGGAGACCGGTGCGGGGAGGCCGAATTCTGAATTGCGGAGGCAGTCCCGCACACGGGTGGGGGCTTGCTGTGCATTCGCAGGTTCACCAATGAACAGAACAGCGGCGGTCAGAGCGAGAATGAAGGTGCGCATGGATCTTCTCCCATGGGTTTGGCCGACAATCGGCTTGAATCCAACTATTATTAATATAGCACGACTGGTGAACTATGTCAATAATGAGTTGGCTCCAACATCGTCCCAGCTGTTACTAGCGGTAGAATACAAACAGAAAGCCCACCGAAATGGGCTTTCCATCGGCGGGCTCGCGCCCGGCAGGGCTAGTGAAGGGTTTGGTCAGTCCAGGTAAAGAGCTTGCTGTCGACCATTTGTTTCATGGCTCCCCGCACCTTCTCGAGCACCTTTTCAATAGGCACTCCTTGCCTTCGCGCCATCGCGATAAGTTGAAGCTTCGCTTTCTTGTGAATCACGAAGTCTTTGTCGGCAACCCCGGTTCTCTTTGTGCGCCCATACTCTCGCATCTCAGATTCCAGGGCGTTGATTTTCAGCATGTCTGAATTACGCTGCTTGCCCACGGCGTGCTCCCGGAAACGTTTTTGAGTCTCTAGGCAGAAAGTAGCATAAGTTGCAAATAGACTCCAGCACCTGCACTAAAGCGCATGTACAGCACATTTCAATAGCCTACAAATAGGCAAGATTGTAGTCGGACGGGGTACACTGGTGCTATGAAAATGATTCTTGTGAGAGTGGCCTTGTTCGCTCTAGTGCTTGCTGCGTTGTTCTACGCACTCAATACCTATATCTATACAGAAAAGCAGGCGCCCTCACCTTTGCCCCCTGCACCTACGGTAAATGATTACAAGGACGCAGACTACCAGATAGATGGTGCCGTCGTTCACTTATCGCATGGGGTTTCCGAGACTGAGGCTGCGCCAGGCTCTGCTTCCAAAATTACGACTCGGTATTTTGGGAATGAGTACAAAACAGATTTGAATCATGACGGACGTGAAGATGTGGCATTTCTTCTTACGCAAGAGACTGGTGGTAGTGGCACGTTCTACTACGTTGTAGCAGCGCTCAATACAGAGCAGGGCTATATCGGAAGTGACGGATATTTGCTCGGCGACAGAATTGCGCCGCAGTCGACTGGCCCGAGTCAGAATCCTCGCCACAAGGATGTTATTGTCGTGAACTACGCTGAACGAGCCGCGGGTGAGCCTATGACGACTCCACCGTCAGTAGGGAAAAGCGCATACCTAAAGCTAGACGTTGCTTCAATGCAGTGGGGAATAGTAGAGCCTGATTTTGAAGGAGAGTCGCGCTAGCGCTCGTTGCAACAAATGCCGTTGGAGTAGAATAGATATATGAAGAAGAAAGGTACGGTACACAGCTTGCCTATCGATTTGCGCAAGGCGATTGATGTCTCCCCGAAGGCATCATCAACGTGGAAGGATATAACGCCCTTGGCACGCAATGAGTGGATTTGTTGGGTGACGTCAGGAAGGAAGGCAGAGACGCGCGGAATTCGGATTGAGAAGACAATTTCAAAACTGAGTGGAGGCATGCGCCGTCCGTGCTGCTTTGCGGGGTGTCCGCACCGATAGTGCGGAGCGCTAGACAGGAATGTAAAAATGTAGAGTCTGCTCGTTTCAGTAGCAGCCCAGTACCAAAGGGGATTGACTTGCATCTGTTTCCCGCGTACAAAGCGAGCGGCTTCTTCCCTAATTTGCACAGAGGGAAGATAACCAGTACACAAGAGCGCTCAGGGAGAATTGAGCATGACTGGAAATAGTTTGTCCGATGACGGCCTTACCGCCGCTACCCTTGTCCAGTGCACCGGAGACATCGTCTCCCGGTACGTGCTGGGCAACCGCATCAGTCAGGAGGAGATTCCTGGCCTGATCCAAACCGTGGGCAGAACGCTTGCGGGTCTCGGCACGGACCATGCGCCGACTAGCAAGGTCCGGCAAAAGCCGGCTGTGCCCATCGGCAAGTCCATCGCCGACGAGTACGTCATCTGTCTGGAGGACGGCGTCAAACTCAAGATGCTGAAACGCTACCTGCGACGCTTCGGGCTCACACCCGAGGAATACCGTCGGAAGTGGGGGCTTCCGTTCGACTACCCGATGGTCGCTCCCAGCTACGCGAAGGTGCGTTCCGAGTTCGCCAAGAAGAACGGGCTCGGCAAGCGGGTTCGTGCGGGAAGGCACGGGGAATAGAAATCCCCGCGATTCGGGAGGCCGCAAGAGAGACACCTGTCTCATCTTGCGGCCTTTTGCATAAGGGTAATGCACACCAAAGCGGCAGTGTGTGAGCGCACTATTGCGAGCCACTATAAATGATGATTTAGTACGTATGGATTCTATAGAGGAGATCCGCAATGACCAATGATGGTCTGAAAGAACGCGTCCTCGGGCTTCTGCGGGATACCGCACCGCTTCTGGACATAACGGTCGCCGATTACTTCAGCGAGGTCGGTGACTTGAAACGCGATCAGCTCACCGTCGTTTCGGAGAAGGGAAAGATGACCCTTCACGAACTGCTCGTCTGGATTACGGGGGACGACTCGGACGACATGCAGTCGTTCAATGATTTCGCGGTTCTGGCTGAAATCGCCCGGCTCCCGATGAATCACCTCGAGTGGCTCTACCACTTATACGAGGCCAAAGACCGTTAAAGTTTTTGCGCGGCTGGACCGTTGGTCGTGGGGCGCGTACTTGTTCTTAAGACTGAAACAGAAGACCGCTTACGGGAAGCAATCTCCCGTAAGCGGTACATACAGGTCAGTTCTTGAGCGGCAGGTCCCCGAGCCACCTTTCGCAAATCGAGCAGACACTCCGACTGAACTTGGAGCCAGTTTCAGGGTCAATCACCGTGCAGACCATCCGGCGATGCGTGGTGGTGACCGGCTTGTCGCAGGCCACTTTGGTTGCAGTCTCAGGCATGTGCGTTTCCTCCTGGGAGTACTTTGCTCCCATCCAGGAAATAGTCAATCTCTCATATGCAGAAAACCCACCAGGGCGGGCAATCCGCAGCCGGTGGGCTGATTATTCAACGAGGTCGGGCTCCTCGAGGTCCTTGAACAGCACGTACTCCTTGTCTGGGCCGGGTCGTTCGCATAGAGGAAAAACTCTCTCCACACGGTCGTTCACCTTAGCCAGGAAAGAGTTGCCCAGCACCACGTCTGAGCCACGAGGCAACCGGACCGAAGTGGGGAATAGATCACATCCTGGGAATCGTTTGTACACGATTACCGTCCTGGACAGCGTCAGCGTTTGCATCTATTCGGCACCCTCTTGCTGCTGATTGAGGTGATCGAGAAGATTGCTAGCTGTGTTTCGGACGCGGATTTGGACCGCTTCGTCCACAAAGACGCCGGCGAGCATGCGGACCGCTTCAAGTGGAACCGCAACTCCAATTACACGTCCGTAGCGGTCAAAGGCCACGATGCCTTTATCGCCGTACATTTTCTGAAGCACGTCGGGTAAACTTTGGCGGCCCTCGGTGGTTGTCATGATGCGCGCTTCGTATGCGGGCATCTCAGAGCTTGGCACAACAGTGCCTAATTCCTTCTTTGGCACGATCGCGCCTCCCTTGCTGATCCGAGCACAACCTATCACACAACAAGGGCGGGGTACAGAAGGTATACTGTCTCAGTATGAGGAAACTATTCGCCACAGGGGTGCCAGTTGTCTTGTCGCTCTATATTGCAGCCATATTTCTGGATTCGCTGCGCTACAAATTTACGAACCACCCAAACACCGAGAATATATTCGGCATTCTAGATTCCTGGGCTGGAACACTCGGCTTCTCGGGAGTGTTCTCTCACGCCGGCGTATTCGGCCCATATGCAATTGGCTCAGTGGAACTTATTGCGGCGGTACTTGTGCTACTGGGGCTTCTGCCAGCTCTCAGGAATCTTTCACTTATTGGAAGTGGCATTGCGTTTGTAATTATGTCGGGTGCGCTTTTCTTCCACCTCTTCACACCACTTGGTATAGACCCAAATCAAGACGGCGGCGGGCTCTTTGTAGCAGCAGTACTATTGTGGTGCGCAAGCATCGTGCTTGTAAGTATCCGCTTGCGCGAGCGTGCGCGCGCCGTACACTAAATCCATATGGAAACACTTTCTCCGAATGTTCAGACGAGTGGCATGCTTTCGGTTGGTGATGGTCATGAACTGTATTACGAGGACTGGGGCAATCCAGACGCGACACCAATATTCCACCTGCACGGCGGCCCTGGCAGTGGGGGCGGAGAGCAAATAAAGCTCATCTACAATCCAAAGAAGCATCGCGTCATTTTCCACGACCAGCGCGGAGCAGGACGCAGTACACCGTATGCATGTATAGAAGCGAACACGAGCCAGCACCTCATTGCTGATATTGAGCGTTTGCGGGAGCACTTGGGTATTGAGTCCCTCTACGTTTCCGGTGGTTCGTGGGGCTCCACTCTTGCACTTCTCTATGCACTCGCGCACCCTGAGCGAGTACAGAAAATCATGCTGTGGAGTTTGTTCCTTGGACGACAGTCAGAAGTTGACTTTGTGAACGATGGACGACTTGGAAGTTTCTTTCCTGAGGCGTGGGAGCGGTTCATTGGACTCGTACCGCCGGAGCATCGTGGAAGCGGGCAGAGCATTATGCAATATTACGCAGACGCCATACATGGTGCAGAAGAAGCAAGAGCACGCACCTACGCGAACGAATGGGCTCTGTGGGAGAGCTCGCTGTTGTCAGTTAACTACAACAAGGCACTGAAGGAGAAGTCCGTACTTGACGACAGAGACAATACTGCAGTTGCAAAGATTGAAACGCACTATTTCTTGAATAGCTGCTTTGTTCCAGAGAACTACATTCTAGATTCTATTTCCTCTATCTCCCACATACCATGCACGCTTGTTCATGGCCGTTTTGATATGTGTACTCCAGCGTCCACCGCATACGAGCTAGACCGCGCGTATGGTGATGCGCTCACGCTTATCTATGTGAATTCTGGCCACTCCAGCAGCGACCCAGAAATGAACGTTGCGCTGCGTACCACAACCCAGCTCTTCCTTACGTAATATGTTCGATCCACGAAGCGACAAGACAGAGGGGTACCACCTGTTCTTTGAAGCAACGGGAGTGGCCTCTGAAGTACTTGCAAAGACGATTGGCGGTCTTGCTGCCGAGTACGGTGGGCCAATCTTTGCTCCGCATTTGACGCTTCTGGCCACGATTCCCGAGGAGAGCGAAGAATTGCTCATGCAGAAGGCGCGGTTGTTGGCAGATAGACTTCTACCATTCACACTCACGTTGAATGGATTTGGTGTAGAGGACAGGTACTTTCGTGCACTGTATATGAAGGTCCAGAATGGCGCAGAAGTTGAAAACTACCATGGTGCAGCGCGAGACATATTTGGTGGAGCAGACGAAGGAACGTACTTGCCACACGTGAGTTTACTTTACGGGCTCTACGATACTGAGCGTAAGCAAGAGAGTATTGCCTCTCTACAGCCTTTGTCCACAGTCTCGTTTGAGGTTTCCTCACTTACGTTGTGGCACACGCCAGGCGCGACCGATGTGTGGAAGCAAATCGGTGAATTTCCCTTTGGGCAGCAGACAAGTATATGAAGGAGACCTTTGCAATACTTGCGGCACTGTTGGTGATTATTGGGCATGCTCCCTACCTGCGCGACTTGTTGCGCCGAAAGATTGAGCCACACGCATATACCTGGTTTGTCTGGAGCATCGTCTCTGGTATAACGCTCGCTGGGCAGCTAGTGAGTGGTGCGGGTTGGGGTGCGCTCCCAACGGCCGTTGCTGAAGCCTTCACAGTACTCATTCTCGTATTCAGTTTACGATTTGGATTTAAGCACATTACGCGAACAGATACGGTATTTCTTATCATCGCCCTGCTAGGTCTTATTCCTTGGCTCCTCACTAAGGACCCAACACTTTCTGTCGTCATTGCTGTCTCTATTGACCTTGTCGCGTTTGTGCCTACGCTGCGCAAAGCATACCTGCATCCAGAGACCGAGACGCCGCTTCTCTACGGCACCAACGTAGTGCGCCACGTCCTCTCACTCTTATCTTTGAGCTCATACAACGTCGCCACGGTTCTACACTCGGTCGCGATGCTGCTCGCTAACGGCACCATGACCGTTATTCTCTTTGCAACACGCTTTCGCAAAGTGAAGCGCCCTGCTGACGAAAACGCGCAAAACTGATAGACTGCCTCCGATGCATCAAGTACTGCTTTTCTATAAATACGTCACCATAGAAGACCCAAAAGCTGTCATGGACAGTGTGCGGGCGCTTGCCAAGGAGCATAATCTCCTTGGACGAGTACTCGTAGCAGAGGAGGGAATCAATGGAACGCTTGAGGGTCTCACCGCTGATACGGAGGCGTTTGCACTGGAGCTCGTCAAAGAACCGCGCTTCGCAGACATGAATATTAAGCGCAGTGAAGGCACCGGAACGTCTTTTACTAAGCTGTACGTAAAAGTGCGCGACGAGATAGTCGGCACACGATTTCCAAAGAATGTAGACCCTCGTGTACGCACGGCTCCGCACCTCCCTGCAGAGACACTTCGCGAATGGTACGAAAAGGGTGAAGATTTTGTCGTGGTAGATATGCGCAACGACTACGAGTATCAGTCGGGTCACTTCAAGAATTCGGTGAATCCGGGTATGGAGAATTCGCGCGATTTGCCAAAGGTGATGCCGGTGCTTGAGCCGCTGAAGTCAAAGAAGGTGGTGACCGTGTGCACGGGCGGTGTACGCTGCGAAAAGATGTCTGCATTCCTGCTTGAGCACGGATTCGAGGATGTGTATCAGCTTGAGAACGGCATGCACACCTATATGGAAAAGTACCCAGGGAAAGATTTCCTCGGCACGCTCTACACCTTTGATAAGCGTCTCACCATGGACTTTGGTGGGGACCGCGAAGTCGTTGGGCGCTGCAAGCTTTGTGGAGACTCTACAGAGAAGTACGTGAACTGCGCGAACAATGACTGCCACCTGCACTTCCTCGCTTGCGAGAGTTGCCAGAAGGAAGACGGAACCTTCTGTTCGGTAGCATGTACTGAGCACGTAGCTGCGCACACACCTTCCCATGCCTGAGTCAGGAAACACGCACGACGTCATCGTTGTGGGTGGTGGAGCCTCGGGCATGATGGCGGCTGGTATTGCAGCAGAGCAGGGTAAGCGCGTGCTGTTGATTGAGAAGAACGCGGAGCTTGGGAAGAAGCTTTCTATTTCTGGCGGCGGACGCTGTAACATACTGAACGCAGAGGAGGATGTGCACGCGCTCCTTGCTAACTACGGCGAAGCTGCACCGTTCCTATATTCGGCGTTTGCAGAATTTGGTGTACAAGAAGCAACCGCATTCTTTGAGCGCATTGGTGTGCCGATTGTTGTGGAGGCGCGTAAGCGCGCATTCCCTGTCTCGCAGCGCGCAGTGATGGTGGTTGAGGCGTTGGAGGAGTATCTGCGCGAACGAGGTGTGGAGATTCGCACTAACACCAGTATTGCGCGCGTAAAGACCGAAGGAAACAGAATCACTGCAATTGTGGCGCAAGGGTTTGAATTTACTGCAGACAACTACATCTTTGCGACAGGTGGCGTCTCGCACCCAGAGACCGGCTCCACCGGAGACGGCTTTGACTGGCTCGCCGAGCTTGGACACACCGTCACTGCGCCAACCCCAACGATTGTTCCGCTGGCCGTAAAAGAGAAGTGGCTGCACTCGCTGAAGGGCACGACACTTTCTGACGCAAAAATTACTTTCTATTTGGATGGGGCGAGAAAGTTTAGTAAACGTGGCGACATCCTGCTCACGCACTTTGGCATCTCTGGACCGACAATTCTAAACGCTGCTGGGGATGTTGCTGATCTTTTGTATGAAGGAGTGGTCACAGCGACCATGGATATGTTCCCAACAAAAGACATTGGCATCTTGGATAAGGAGCTCGTTGCTTTGTTTGATAGCAACAAAAACAAATTACTTCGCAACACACTTCCGCAGCTTATTCCGTCCTCTGCCGTGGGAACACTACTCAGTCTTGTTCCGAACATTAGTCCTGAAACAAAAGTGCACTCAGTGACCAAGGAAGAGCGTCGCGCACTCATTGATGTGTTTAAAGGTCTCCCGATTACTATTTCGGGGCTTATGGGTATGAGCCGTGCCGTGGTAGCTGACGGCGGGGTAGCACTCACCGAAATTGATATGCGTACTATGCAGTCAAAGAAAATTGAGAACCTATTCGTGACGGGGGACCTGCTTGATATCACACGCCCATCGGGCGGCTACTCCTTGCAGCTCTGCTGGACGACGGGCTACCTGGCTGGCAAGAACGCGTAATCGTTGTCGACTTCACTTCTGATTGATACAGTAGTTTTGAAAGGAGATACAAATGTTCAAGTCGTTCTTTGTGCGGTGGCGCAATCGCGGTGCTGTCGTCAAGAAGTCTGAGGACGCTCCAAAAGCTCCTCTTCGCCCCCTGTCGCGCAGTCCACGAGTCAGTCATGGCCTGCATATGCGCGTGACAGCTGACGGAAAGCTCGAATTTCGCGCTAAGTCGAAGATAGTTTCTTCTTCCTAGCGTTGCCACAGTAGCCCCTGGAGTCTATCCGGGGGCTGCGCTTTTTAGAGTACTTACCAATCCACGGAAAATGTGGTAGAGTGCAGGAAACGTGGCTAGCAAACCCAATACAGAACAAGGAGGACCTTCGCGCGAGGTCCTGGTCAAATTTGAGGACGTGTCATTTGGATACGGTCACAATCACCCTATCTTAGACACGGTGAACTTCTCCCTGCGTCGTGGAATGAAGGTGACACTGATGGGACAGAACGGTGCGGGTAAGTCCACGCTCTTTAGTCTCATCACCGGAGCGCGAAAGCCAGAGGACGGACGCGTACTTATTCCGCGCGGTACCACAGTTGCTATCGCGGCACAGGTAATAGCGCCGGACGAGCGCGAACTCACCGTGCGCGCATTCTTTGAGAAGCGTTTTGCAGAGAAGGTCTACGATATTGACCCAAAGATTGATGCTGCCCTTGAGGTGGTAAATCTGCACGCTCCGCACGACCGCATCATTAAGAGCTTCTCCGGTGGTCAGCAGGCGCGTCTATTGCTCGCCTCCGCCCTCATTCAGGATCCAGACCTGCTCTTGCTCGACGAGCCTACCAACAACCTAGACACTGCAGGCATTGAGCATCTCACTAGCTTCCTCAAGAAGTACGAGAAGAGTGTGATGGTTATTTCCCACGACGCGGAGTTCCTCAACTCATTCACAGAGGGTGTCTTGTACTTGGACGTGCACACACGAAAGATTGAGCAGTACGTCGGAAACTACTACGACCTCTTAAAGGAAATTTCAGCGCGTATTGAGCGCGAGAACCGCAAGAACGCCCAGCTCGAAAAGCAAATTCAGGACAACAAGGATAAGGCGAACTTCTTTGCACAAAAGGGAGGAAAGATGCGTGTGGTGGCAAAGAAGATGCGTACCGCAATTGAAGAGATGGAGGAGAACAAGGTGGATGTGCGTAAGGAGGACAAAACTATTCGCCCATTCGTGATTCCCGCGCAGCCGGAGATTGTCGGAGAGCTTCTCACCATTACTTCCTACACAACTATTGACCCAAAGAAGCATGTGCCGGTGACGCACAAGGCAGATATCGTACTTAAGAAGAAGCAGCACCTGCAGTTAAAGGGACCAAACGGCATTGGTAAGACGACGCTCCTTGAACGTCTTGCGTCCGGAGAGGCTGATGGCGCCCAAATTGCAAAGGGTGTGCGTGTCGGGTATTACCGCCAAGATTTCTCAACGCTTGATTTTGAGCGCACGGTGCGCGAAGAGTTGCTTGCAATCATGGACAAGCAGGATGAAGAGCAAATGCGCAAAGTTGCCGCAAGCTTCATCATTACGGCTGAGCACATGGGTAAGAAGATTGGCTCACTTTCTGAAGGACAGAAAGGTTTGGTAGCTTTTGCTCGTCTTGTGCTTATGCGCCCAGGACTCTTGATCCTCGACGAGCCAACCAACCACATTAACTTCCGTCACCTTCCAGTCATTGCAAAAGCACTTGATCAGTATGAAGGAGCGATGATCTTGGTATCGCACGTTCCAGAGTTCGTTGAGCAGATTCGCATCGATAATGTTCTCGATCTCGGTAAGAAGTAGCGCATGGCGAATACCTGGCACGTCTACATGGTGGAGTGCGCAGACGGAACCCTCTATAGCGGTATTACCACTGATATAGATAGGAGAATCAAAGAACACAACGAGTCCGATAAGGGGGCGCGCTACACGCGCGCGAAGCGCCCAGTACTGCTGGTATATAGCGAAGAACACGCCGACAGGAGTGCTGCGTCAAAGCGCGAGTACGAACTTAAGCAATTGTCGCGAGAGGAAAAGAAGAAACTGTTTTCCAACTAGACTGACCCCATAAAGGGAATAGGAAAGCGCTTCGCACCCTCACTGGTGTAGATGAGCGAGTCCTCGTGCATGCGCGAGGGGGCGGGACGGTTAGCGTCAGCGGTAATTGAGCGCGCGCTCGTACCAAAGAATACTGCGTGCTCGCCGAATTTATGCTCTAGGTGATCTATGGCTTGCATAAGCTTTTGGCTGTGCTCGTGGGTATGAGTACTATCGAAAAGGTTTTGTTGCAGACTTGCGGGTTCCCGTAGTCCTGAGAGAGTAATACCTGTGGTCCGGTAGAGAGTGCTCGGTTTGTATACACGAAGGAACTCTGTGCGAAGGAGGGGAAGAATGTCGCTCGGGTTGTTGGTAGGAGCGGAGAGCTTCACGTCACCAGTATGAAAACGGAATGCCTGTGTCTTCAAGAAAAAGGACGCGTGGGTGGCAACCGTGCCCAAGCGACGCGCCTTGCGGCAGCCGTTCTCCACGTGTTGCGAAAGTTCTGAGAAAAGGACGCGCGGGTCAGTGGTGGGTGGGTTAAAACTGCGTGTCCGCTGGATAGACTTTTGATCGTTCGCGTTTACAAAATCCACCGCAAGAACACTCTCTCCATTCAATTCATCCCACAGGTCTACGACTGGTGCGTTGAAGAGATCTTGCACACGAGCACGGGGAAGCTCAGTAAACTGTAGGCTGGTGAGAATGCCCATACCCTGCAATCTCGCAGAAGTTTTGGGTCCGAGTCCCCATACATACTGCACGGGTGTTTGTAGAAGGCACTCTTTTCTATTCTCTTCCGTAATTACCCAAAAGCCATCAGGCTTCTTGTGTTTGGAGGCAAGCTTTGCGAGAACTTTGGTGGGACCAATACCAAGAGAGAACGTAATGTTAAGCTCATTCTGCAGTTCCTCTTTAATGCGATGTGCGTCTTCGATGGGGTTTGATAGTAATGAAAGATCGGCGAAGCACTCGTCGGTCCCGTACTCCTCTACGAGTGGTGCGTAGCGCCGCACAATCGCGTACATGCGCTTAGATACCTGTGCGTAGAGCTCAAAATCAGACGGCAGGATAGTTACCTGCGGAAAGCGGCTTCGCACCTCAAATATTGGGGTGGCGCGACTAATGCCAAGTGCCTTCGCTTCGTAGGTGGCGGCAGTCACAATGCCACGCTCGCGTCCAACTACCACTGGCTTGTTGCGCAGGTCAGGACGGCGGGAGACCTCGCACATGGCAAAGAATGCATCCCCATCTACATGGAGGATTGTGTTTTTCATAGGACAAGACCTGTGGTGCGCGCATTGCTTTGTTGCTCGCTGCGCTCTTCGCTCACCGTACTGTCTAGTACGGCTCGCTCAGTGCTCGCTCGCGTCGCGCACTGCATCACGCCACAGGTCTTAGAGACAGTAGTGTGCATAAAGATTTAGTACTTTCGGACGATGGCCGTTACAACAGCCTCAATGTTGAGATTACTTTTGGGATAGATAGGCTTGTATGCGCTATTAGCGGGTTCTAGATAGTACTGCTCATTCTTCTTGCGTAGATACTTCATGGTGTACTCGCCCTCGATAGAAGCGATAACAATTTGTCCTACTTTGTAGGTTGGCTTGCGCTCTACAATTACCAGGTCGCCCGGGTGAATACCGGCTTCTATCATAGAATCGCCCTTCACTTTCAGTACATAGCTGGATTCCTTGTTTGGGGTCAGGTACTCGTCAAAATCCATAACGTCCAACATCTCTTCCTCGGCTGGAGTAGGGAAGCCCGCTTCAACAACGCCAAGGAGTGGTACGCCACGCAGCTCGCGCCCAGGGGAGAGCCTGCCCTGTAAGTCCTTCTCAAGCACGCCCTCGTCCACCATCTTCTCTACAAATTTATAGACCGAGTTTTTACTCTTTACGCCAAGCAATTTCATAAATTCCTGGTAGCCGGGCATACGGCGATGTTGCTGCCAGAACCCGACAATTGCTCGCTTGCGAGAGTGGTAATCCATCTCTTCATAGTAGGTGAACCCTGGTTCCCCTGTCAAAGAAACAGGGTGGACAGAGGTGTATTTGTAGACAGATAGTGGTTCCGGCGTATACTCCACGTCGGACCTGTATAGTTCTCCATTGGTCCAAAACCCCACATCAGGAGGTGTCTCATGGCCGACTATGGTCATATTGTGCGCCCCCCGATGCGGGAGGCGAATCATGTACCCTTGATTCCCTGCGCGTGGAATGCGCGTGGGGTAAGTGAACAAGTGTGTCGCGACACGACGCGAGTGCTGCTTCGCAACGAGCAGGGCTGCTGCAAGGATCGCTGCGTTTCTACTAACCGACTTTGCAGGCTGTGTCTGCGGGAAGGAAAAGAGCCAAACGTCGTTGTGGATTTCCGTCGCGGTGTCTGCGAAGGACACTCTCGCGAGATGTCGACTGAGTATCGTCCGCTTGCGGCCGTCTCGCCGCAGGTTGTGCCCGACCTGGCATCACCAAACACGTTGCGGGCGCGAACAATGTGCGTCGCCGACGGAGACTCGCGGGTTCTTGACCCAGCTCTCTTTGATCCGAAAACCTATCAGAAGGACATCAAGGGTCTATCAAGTGAGCAGACAAGGACCCTGGTCTTTCTCGCTCAAGACCTCTCAGACGAAGAGCTCATGGATCGCTTTATGTGGAGGCGGGGTACGCTCGTCCTACATATGCGCAAGATATACGCGCACTTTGTGCTAGAGCGCATCTCAACGCGCTCGCGTCGCAGGGTGCTCGTAGAAATTGCGAAACTCTGGGCTCGCTCGTAAGTTTGAAACAAAAAGGGCCGGCGCAGCGCGCCGGCCCATTATGTTTATGCGAGCCCGAGCGCCTTCAAGAACGTTTCAAGTTCGTCGCCTTCAATTGCGCGATAACTGCCACCCTTTAGTGCCCCAATTTTAATATTCATGATGCTCATGCGGCGCAGGTCAGACACTTCGTTGTGAAGTGCTACCACCATGCGGCGAATCTGGTGACTCTTGCCCTCGGTAAGAGTGATACGGAATGCCTTCTCTCCAAGCAAATTAATTTTGGCCGGACGGGTCATGTATCCCTCAATAAGCACGCCCTTTTCCATGTGGTCCTTAAATGTTGCACGTATTGGCTGCTTCGTGCGCACCTCGTACACCTTTTCGTGCTCGTACTCAGGGTTTAGTAGGCGATCGGTAATACGTCCGTCGTTGGTCAAGATAATGAGACCGTGAGACGCCTTATCCAGGCGGCCAATAGGAAACAGGCGCAACTGCTTAAGCTCCGCTGGGAGTGAGTCAAAAATATTCTCCGCACCGGTGTCTTCCTGGTGCGTGTCCACGCCAGCCGGCTTGTTGAATGCAAAATACGCGTACTGCTTGGGGCGACTGTTGCGGCGCACTTCAATAGCGTCGCTTTCAAGTACCTTGTCACCAACTTGAGCGACACGACCGTTAATGAGCACTGCTTTGCGAGAAACGAGCGTGTCGGCTTCGCGACGCGTTGAGTGTCCCTTAAGTGCTAGGTACTTATTAATACGCATTGGGTAGAGCTCTCCCTTTGGAATAGGGGAAGGTCCGCGCTGCTTCACAAAACTTGGTACAGAAGCTGCACCTTTTCCTCGGCCCTTGGGGGTGGTGACAGGCTTTACTTCTGCTGCCCGCTTTGATGCGGCGTGACGCGCTACACGCGTAGGCTTTTTTTCCACGGGCGCTTTCTTTAGGGTGAACCCGGGCTTTCGGCGAGATGATGACATTAGTACAAGTATACCACATGTTTACAAAAAAGTACAATTAGCTGGGCGCGGTATGCACACCCCTCCTTGCACTTGGCTTTGTTCGGGCTACCATAGAGGGACAGATGAGCGACTTTCTAAAAATGGATATCTTCTTTGCCGTGACAACTGTTGCGGTGATTGTGTTAACCGTCCTTTTAGTATTGGTCCTCATCCGCGTGCTCGGGGTACTAAGAAAGATTGACGAGGTTGCAACGCTTGTGCGAGAAGAAGGCGAGCAGCTTCGCGAAGATATCCAGAATGTGCGCGAGAGTGTTACTGAAGGAGGACTTCGCATTGGTCATCTGTTCGGGTTTCTGAGCGGCGTTACGAAGCGCAAACCCCGCGCAAAGCGGTCCTAATAATTTAAGTACATACGGTATGGCTAAGAAAGTGGTAAAAAAAGCGGCAGGCAAGAAGGGAATGTCAGCAATGGACGCTGTTGAGATTGGTGCTGGAGTTCTTGCGGCTGTTGCTGCAGCAGGAGCAGCTGGGTACTATTTCTACGGTACCAAGAACGCCGCAGCTCACCGCGAGTCTGCTAGCAAGTGGGCAAAGGGTCTAAAGCGCGACACTCTGAAGCAGGTGAAGAAGCTTGAGAAGCTCGACGCTAAGAGCGTTGCAGCAGCGGTAGAAAAGGCATCTGCCGCATATCGCCAGATGGAGGGTGTGTCTAAGAAAGATGTTGATGCAGCCGTAGAGGAGCTCAAGAAGAACTGGACAAAGATGAAGAAGGAACTTGAACCTTCTACTGACGTGAAGAAAGCAGTGAAGACTGCTACCAATCCGAAAGCTGCAAAGAAGGCGGTCGCCAAGGCAGTGAAGAAGGCGGTAAAAACTGCAAAGAAGGCTGTAAAGAAGGTCCGCTAGCAAGACCGTAAGGTTTGTACGGAACAGCGCCCGCATGGGCGCTGTTCTCATTCAGGCGGTAGCCCTCGCGCCATATATGTGGCACGATAAAGAGGACTCTACGCCACCGGGCACCCTTTCCGACAGAAAGGTACCCAGGATACGTCATATTCTATGGACCAGGACGAAGCAAAAGATTATTTCCTCCTATCGTACGACACGTACGCTGATGCGATATTTCGCTTCGTCCTTATGAAAGTAAGTGATAAGGAGAAGGCGCAGGACATCACCCAAGACGTATTTATGCGGTTCTGGCAGGCCTTGCGCGAGGGGACCGTGCTTCGTAACGATCGAGCACTTCTCTACGCCATTGCCCGCAACCTCGTGATTGACTGGTATCGCAAGAAGAAGGAGACATCGCTTGATGCACTGACTGACGAGGGTCTTGAGTTTGAGGGCTCAAACGAAGTGCCTATTTTGCAAAGTGCCATGAACGAAGAAGTGCTCCGCGTGGTGTATACCCTGGACGAGCCGTCTAGGGAGGCTATGCTTCTGCGGTTTGTGGAAGGGTTTTCCCCGGCTGAAATCGCGGCACTGAACGGGGAGAGTGCGAATGCCGTTTCAGTGCGCATTAACCGAGCGCTGAAGAAGGTTCGTGAACAACTACACGTATGATGAACAATGAACGAGAACTATTTGAAGGGCTAAAGAATCTCACGTTGTCTGAGAAAGCACGCACACACATGCGGAGCGAACTTTCTGCATACATCGACATGCACACCGTACCAGAGTCTGGAACTGCGCCGTTCAACAGCATCTCTTTCATCACCGGAATCTTTTCTACATCGCGCCCCCTTATGGCGAGTGCGTTTGCCATTGTCTTTGTCATAACAAGCACTGGCGCCACAGCGTTTGCGAGCGAGAAAGCACTCCCGGGCGACGTGCTGTACCCAATAAAGGTTGGAGTAGCCGAGCCAGTGGCGAGCGTGTTTGCAGGAGTTGGCATAGAGAAAGCACGTTTTCATGCAAAGCTTGCGATAAAGCGTGTAGAGGAAGCAAATATTCTTGAGGCGCGTGGGGAACTTACGTCAGAGCAAGAGGCAATGCTTCGCGAGCGATTTATCGCAGAGACTGACCAAGTAGAGACGCTTGCAATGCAATTTGAAATACGCGACCCAGGAGCATCGCTAGCGATACGAAGCGAGCTAGCTCAGGAGCTTGGCGTTCGGGTTGTTGATGAGGCTCCAAACGAGGATAGTGCGGCAACTATGATGGCAGCGTCAGAGCCTGAAGCCATGGTTGCCACTGCGCGCATGGCAAAGAGCGCTAGCACGCTAGCAGTCGAAGAGCCCGACACGTTCAAGTCAGTTGTTTCGCGCAAAGTTGCCTACCTTCGCTCGCTTCAGGTTGATGCGCGTGCGCTTGCAGGTGGTGAGGCTCTCCGAGAGCTCGAGGACGAGAAGAAGCCGACCGTTGCATCTCGTGGACTACTTTCCGGTGCCTCTGTTATGCGCGCTGATGTAGAGGCCGCCTCTACCACAGCCAGCTCAACACCAGAGGAAGGTGCAAACCTCATTCGGGCCCTCATAAAGGCAAAGCAGGAACAGAAGGAGCAGCGTCCTTCTGTGGAAGAGTCTGCTCCTGCGAAGGAAGTAGAGATTGAAGCCGAGGGAATGCTAGAGACGGTGGCCGACCCTGTTCGCCTCGTACCAAAGATTCTGAAGCCGTAATCTCGTGGTAGGATAGCTCCATGTTTTGGGCTGACCGTATCGCTGACGAAATTATCTCTACCCGTACCCCGCGGGACGGTTCGACATTTCTTATACGTGACGAAAAGACACTCTCTGGTCGCGTGCATGTAGGTAGTATGCGCGGAGTGGCCATTCATGGACTTGTTCACGAAGCACTTCTTGAAAGGGGTGTCGCCAGCGAGTATCGCTATGAATTAAACGATTTCGACCCTTTTGACAGCATTCCAGGCTATTTAGACGAAGGAGTGTTTACCAAACATTTAGGGAAGCCTTTGCACACCGTCCCCTCTCCAATAGAAGGATACGAAAACTATGCGGAGTACTTTGGTGCTGAGTTTGTTGGGGTCCACAAACGAGCAGGCTTTACACCAAACTACTACCGAGCAACAGAGTTGTATCAGTCAGGGAAGATGGACGAATGTATCCGTATAGCGCTGACGCGCGCCGCGGATGTGCGACGCATTCTTAAAGAAGTGTCCGGCAGTGTAAAAGACGAATCGTGGCTACCGATATCGGTGGTCTGTGAGGGCTGCGGAAAAATGATGACGACACGCGCTTTTGATTTTGATGGCGAGACGGTTGGGTACGCGTGCGATAAGGGGCCTGACGGCACCGTGCCGTGCGGACACACTGGTCGTGTAGCGCCATGGAAAGGTGCGTCCAAACTATTCTGGAAGGCTGACTGGGCTGCTAAGTGGGTTGTTCAGAACGTAGACATTGAAGGAGCTGGTAAGGATCACTCAACAAAGGGTGGCTCGCGCGACGCAGCCGCTCATATTGCCCGCGATCTATTCATGTACGAACCGCCCTTTGATGTCCCCTACGAGTTCTTTCTTGTAGGCGGTAAGAAAATGTCCTCGTCTAAGGGGCGCGGCTCTTCCGCTCAAGATATGAGCGAGCTTTTCCCGCCCGAAGTATTTCGTCTGGCGCTTATCGGCAAGGGAATCAACCAACAGGTGGACGTGGACCCAGAAGGGGATTCTGTGCCGCGCATGTATGACTGGCACGACGACTTGGCGGAATTGGTGCGAAGTGGCACCGCAAGCGACTTTACGCGGCTGTATGCATACACCAAACTTCCCGAGCAGCGAGCGGGTAGTGAAGCGTCGTGGATACTTAGGTTTTCCCAGGTAGCGTTCTTGGCGCAGATGCCGCATATTTCGCTCCTTGATGAAGCGGCCCGAGTGAAGGGAAGTTCTCTTACTGATGAGGAAATACGTCTGCTTGAAGAGCGCGAGACGTACGCCCTGCATTGGCTTTCAACCTACGCACCCGAGGCTCACCAATATCGTTTACAGGAGAAGCTACCCGAAGGGTTAGAGCTCTCGCCTGCCCAAAAATCGGCACTTCTACTACTGGCTGAATTTATTGAAGAGGGCGAGCGTACGGGAGAAGAACTGCACGAGAAGCTTCATGGGCTCAAGTCCGAAGTACCAATCCCTCCAAAGGAGCTATTCCAGGCACTGTACCGAGTCTTTTTGAATAGAGACTCTGGCCCAAAGGCAGGGTGGTTTCTGTCAGTACTTCCTCGGGAATACGTTGCACGCATGCTCCGTGAGGCCAGCGTGTAATACTTTCTTGCGCTGTCCGTCCTGTATCTTTGTGGGGACAGTCGTCCCTGGTCTATACTTTTATATATGAAACGCTCATCGCTCATCATTACGGTATTTACAGTACTGTTAGTTGCAATTGCTTGTGGGGCGGCCTGGTACTTAGTGGATTCAAGCAAGCGCCTTGCAGATGCGACGGCAACGGATACAAACATTCCCATGACACCTGGGGATGCTATTTACGTAAGTGGGGATTACGGATTTGTGCTGCAATACCCTGAATCAGCCACGGTATCTGAAACATTTGAAGCGGGGTATCACCTGCCAGCAGTGTGGCGTGCTGCGGCTGACGCCAACACCGTAGGGACACCCATTGTTTCTTTCACTACCTACACAACAAAGAGCGAGAACAGCTACCCACGCTATTTTGATGCACTTATTCGCATTGGGGCGAGCAAGGACGCTAGAGAAGTGGTGCAATGCCTTACTGCAACTGCCGACAGAGCGGAGGTTGAACTTACTGACGTAGTTATCGGAGGTACGACATGGAAAGCGTTTTCGTTTGAGAACGCTGCCATGCAGCAGTATGTGCAAGGAATCTCGTACCGAACCGTGCACGAGGGCACCTGTTTTGCGATGGAGAAGCTGGCAGTTGGCTCGCGCTATCACGAAGAGGTGAGTGAACGAGATATACCGCAAGTAGTGCTTGACCAAGAGTATGCGGCGCTTGATAGAATAGTTAAAACATTCACCTTTGTCCCTCAATAATCACCCAATATGAATATCGTCCATTTTATCGTTTCAGTCATAGCTATCGTTGTAGCAGCCTATATTGTCCCGAACACCGAAGTCACACTTCTCGGTGCGGTTATTCTTGCGGTGGTGCTTGGTGTTTTGAATCTCTTTGTAAAACCGATTCTCACCATTCTCACGCTTCCTATTACTATTGTGACACTCGGGCTGTTCTCGCTCGTTATCAATGCGGGCCTCGTCTTGCTTGCGGACGCAATTGTTCCCGACTTCTCAGTTGGTGGTTTTTGGATAGCTCTTCTCTTCTCTATTGTGCTCTCACTCGTGAACGCATTCTTTCACCTCATCATTCGCAACACGGACTAGTGTCCTGTGTACAAATAAAGCGATCATAGACACGGCTTGTGCCGTATACTAGAGCGTATGGAAGGGCCCATACAGCCGATAACCTCTCCCGAGGAGGAGCTCGCATATCTGCGTGCGCAAATTGCCGTTAAAGAGCAAGAGCTTGCTGCGCTTCAGCAGGAAAAACCGAGGGTGGAGATTGCTCGTGAGCGTATTGTGCATCATCGCATTGCCGTGCCTGATGAAGCATTTCATCCAACCTATACCATGCCTGCAGCAGAGGCGGAGCGAGTAGCGCATACGCTCTCGCTCAATCTAGACCCCGCGAGCACTGACGCGAGTATTGAGGAGCTGCGCGGCATTATGGAGACGAAAGGAGTGAAGAATGCCATGGCTGTGCTCGATAAGGTAGGAAGTCCGCACCTGGACGACGATTTCCACCGCTTCCTTGTGCAGTACTTGCTTGCTGGCATGCCGATACAAGGTATTGGAGAGAATCAGCCAGAATGGAAGGCGCTTCACATGACGCTGTATGAAATTTCTCTTCCCGAGAAGAAGGGGGAAGAAGGGAACAATCGCATGAAGCCACTGCGTGAGCTTGTGTCGGGCATGGAGCAGTTCTATTCGGGCATGCTTGGACTTGAGAGCGCGCACGCAGGAGAGCTCTCCTACATGACGCTTGAGCTTGCGGTGCCGGTCGACCGCGCACACTTGATGTTCTATGCTGCAGTGCCAAACTCGCGCAAAGACCTTTTTGAAAAGCAGCTTCACGCTATTTTCCCTGATGCTATCGCGCTCGTGCAGCCAAACGACTACAACGTGTTTGTGGATGGTGGTACGGCCGTGGGTTCAGTTGCTGAGTTTAAGGATCAGCCGATGCTGCCCTTAAAGGATTATCAGGATTTTGACTATGACCCAATCAACGCGCTGTTGAACGCGTTTGCAAAAATTGCGCCCGAGGACGAGGGAGCATCTCTCCAAATCGTATTTAAACCAGTGGGACATCACTACGTGGAGCATTACCGTCGCGTCCTGCACCAGCTCCGCAAGGGTGAGCATCGTGGCCGCGCATTCAGCCTGCCCGAAACATTCGTAGGAGACTTTGCACGCGAAGCAGCGAGTCTCTTTATTCCAAAGCAGGCACATACTGAACAGCGACCAGTGGACGAGGCTGCGGTTGAGCAAGTGGAGAAGAAGGTAGCTGCACCAATTGTAGCCACCAACATTCGCATTGTTACGTCGTCCATGGACGCTCATCGCGCGGAACAAATGCTTACTGAAATAGAGGCGCCCTTCCACCAGTTTGAGAACACAAAGGGCAATCGCCTAGAGTTTAAGCGACCAGGAAAGGGTGGTCTTAAGCGTTTCTTCCGTGACTTCTCATTCCGTCTGTATGAAAAGGCGACGAATATCCCGCTTTCTCTGCGCGAATTAACGACGATGTATCACTTCCCACCACAGGGTATTGAGTCCTCCCCACACTTGAAGCAGTCTCGCGCTGCGAGTGCTCCCGCACCTATCGGGCTACCTGCCGAAGGCACCATTATTGGTACCAATACGTACCGTGGAGTGACAACGGAAGTAAAGATTTCCCCAGAGGACCGTCTGCGCCACTTGTACGTGATTGGACAGACTGGTTCCGGAAAGTCCGGAATGTTGCGCACCCTGATTGACCAGGATATCCGCGCAGGGAACGGTGTGTGTTTTATTGACCCGCACGGCAACGACGTAGTGGAGGTACTCGCAAGCATTCCGCCCGAGCGCTACGAGGACGTTATTTACTTTGATCCAGCCTACATAGACCGACCGTTCGGACTCAACATGCTGGAGTACGATCCAGCGCGCCCCGAGCAAAAGTCGTTCATTGTAAACGAAATGCTCCAGATTTTCCGACAGCTCTATGGTGACGTGCCAGAGAGTATGGGTCCTGCGTTTGAACAGTACTTTAGAAACAGTACCCAGCTGGTGATGGAGGACCCAAGCTCGGGCTCAACGCTGATGGATATTGGGCGCGTGCTTTCTGATGCCAGTTTCCGCAATCTAAAGCTCTCCAAGAGCACTAACCCAGTGGTGAACCAGTTCTGGACGGAAATTGCGACGAAGGCCGAGGGCGAGGCATCTTTGCAAAACATTGTGCCCTACATCACCAACAAGTTTGATGAGTTCACCGGCAGTGACTTCATGCGCCCTATCATTGGTCAGCAGGAATCCTCGTTTAAGTTCCGTGAGGTGATTGATAACAAGAAGATTCTCTTGGTTAACCTTTCTAAGGGACGTCTTGGAGAGCGCAACGCAAACCTACTCGGACTTATTATCGTGGGCAAGCTCTTTATGGCGGCACTTTCTCGTGCAGATTCCGTGGGTACCAACTTCCCACCGTTCTATCTGTATATTGATGAGTTCCAGAACATCACTACGTCCTCTATTCCAGGTATTTTGTCCGAAGCTCGTAAGTACAAGCTCTCGCTCACCCTGGCACACCAGTACTTGGCGCAGGTGGACGAGAAGATTCGCGGCGCCGTGTTTGGTAACGTAGGCAACATGGCCGTATTCCGTGTGGGTGAGGAAGACGGAGAATTCTTTGCGAAACAGTTCGCTCCAGTGTTCAACTCGCTTGATTTCGTGAATATTGAGAACCGCAATGCGTATGCCAGAATCCTTGCAAATGGCGTTCCGCAAAAGCCATTCAATATAAAGACGATTGATTTGCGGCCGGGCAACCCTGACCAGGTGGACGACCTTAGGCAGTTGTCGTTCCTTACCTATGGGCGAGACCGTGCTACCGTTGAGGGTATAATCAGGGCACGATATTTATCATAACTATTTAGCGTATGCCACGAACCCCCGGCGAGAATCCCCCACGACCCCCAGTAACTGATTTAACTGGAGACACTGGTAAGGAGCACATACAAGACGTGCCAGCAGTAGGCGCCCCGCCAGAGTCAGCTCCTGCGTTTCCGATTCCTAAGGACGGCGAGCCTCTCGTTGTTGCAGTCTCTCGCCCTGGTGCGGCGGGTGAAGGAAAAGGCGTCCGAAGAGGAACGAAAGGAGGAAAGAAAGACGACTTGCCACGCCAAAGAGGGAAGAAGAAACCTGTTGCGGGAGAAATTGCAGCGAAGCCGGCGAAAAAAGGTCTTTTATCGGGTCTCTTTGATGAGAAAACGCCACCTGTATACCCGGCAGACTCTTTTGAAGGTCAGCGACTTGCTGCGAGAGCAGAATTGAGCAAGCCAGGAACAATTGCTGAAGAAGGTGAGTCGATTGGGCGCGCCACTGACCGCATCATTTCTGAACTTAAGAGTCGTGCGCCGGAATCAAAGGATGCGCCCGCAATTCCTACAACAGGGAATACGAATTTGAAGGAGCTTTTTAACAGAGCGCCCGTAGATCCTCTGTCTCCAGACACTATTCCTGCAGAAGTTGAGACTGAACTTAAGAAGCAAATTGCAGGAGAACAAGAACGACTTACAGCCGAGGGTATAACTTCTGGTGAGCCTCCAGCAAAGAAAAAGGAAACCGCGAAGCAGGTGCGCGAGCGACTTGCTTTGAATGCCCAGCGCGAGGCTAAGGCCCAAGGTAAGGAGGCTGTGAATGCCGAGTATATTAAGAGCGACACCGAACTTGGCACAGCAGAACTTGAGCGTAAATCAGCGTACTTTGCAGCGCTCGCAGAGTACCAGAAGAACAGAAAGGGTGCAGACGCGCTATCTGAGAAGCTTGGACTCAAGGCCGCAAGTGAAAAGGGTATGTCGGATGACTTGAAGGCCCTAAAGAAGGAATGGGTACTAGCACGCGCCACTCGTGCAAAGAATCGGCTTGAGTCTGTGGAGGCCCGACGTCAAGGACGTGGTGGAGAGAAGCGGCAGTCGCGAAGTGCTGAAGACGTCATGAAGCGATTCAATCGACGCTACGTTCTTAAGGAGTCAGTATTTAAAGCCGCGGAGGAAGAAGCTGCTGTTCGTGCAAAGGCTTTGGGCGAGCGCGAGGGTACGCTTGTTGAGGCCGCTGCAAAGGGGTTTGCTGAGAACCCGTTTGTTAAAAAGTATGGCTCAAAAGCACTCCTTGGTCTGACTACTCTTGGTGTCGGCGCTGGAGTTGTGGGCGCTGGATTTGCGGTGTTTGCAGGAACCGTTATGGCGGCGCCGATGGCTGTTATTTTGGCCGGTGGTGTTCTCTCTGCAGGACTTCGAATTCGTGCAGAAATGCTCAAGGACGGAGCGCAGAGTCTCAAGGAAGAGGCTGAGAACGCAACTGGAGAGGAGCGTGAGAATTTGCTTGCTCGGGTGCAAAGGGCACAGCAGAGTCAAGAGAAAAACCAGAAGTTGGCATCTCGCCTTACGCTCTCAGGGCTTAGTGGTATAGCCGCTAAATGGTTCACAAAAGACGTCGTACAAAAGGGAACTCGAGAAGCGATCACACGAAAGGACGCAGCGGGAAACATTGGTGGTTCAATTGTTGAGGATTTGCGCAGTCTAGAGGCATTCGAAAAATTGGCAAAGGAGATGGACGACGCATACGCTCGTGTGCAGCAAGCTGATGTTCACCTAGGATACGCAACCACGGTAGGTAGTGTCGCAGGAGGCTTTGCTGCGGGTATGGGAGTAGGTTATGTGCACGCGCACTCTGGCGACATTGCACAGGGTGTGTCTGGGCTTGCGAAGGACGCTTCCCCATTTGTGAGCACAGGAGCTGATAAGGCTGGTGATTTCTTCGATGCTGGTGTGGAGAAGGTGAAGGATATCTTTGACGGAAAGGACGCCCCTGCCGCTGACTCCGTGGGTAAACTCAAAGTTGAGGTTGATGAGGGGGCTTCCACGAGTACAGATAAGACTGACGCGTCACCTACAGCAAAGGAACCAGCAGCAGGTGTTGAAGCCAAGGGAGATGCTGCGCCTGCAGCTAAAGCGGAAGCGGCGCCAGCGGCACCCGTTGCAAAGGCAGATGCAGCACCAACCGCTCCTGACGGGCTAATGGCTGGAGTTGAAGTTAAGCCAGGTCAAGGATTTGGTGAAATGATCGTAGCGCTTCGCGGACAAATTCCTGACGATATTCAGAATCCTTCCCCTGCGCTTGAGCATGTACTAAACAGCAACGCAAACGCACTCACGCATGAACTAGAAGTTGCGATGGATGGAAAGAGTCTTGTAATGCAGCCAGGGGACAAGTTCTTCGTGGATAACGACCAGAACATTTGGTTCCAGCGCGCAGGAGAAGATCCTGTCCACGCCTTTGAGAACGTACCAGTTTCTGAGGAGTACCCTGATGGATACAAAGCGTACCCTATTGATGGAAAGATGATTGCAGACCCAGTTATTCCTGCACCAAAAGCCGTTTCAGAATCTGGACCTGTTGCACCAAGCTCTGCTTCTGATGTGGTGATTTCGCAGGGGAATGAAGACGTTACCGTTGGTGATGTGACCGTCTCACAAAGTGGAGGAATTGCAGAAGGAGTGGGTGATGTAACAGGTCCAGAGCAGCTCGTCGATACTTCAGTTGATACTGGCGAGGGTATTAAGCCACTGGTGCAGCCAGAGAACCTGGATACAACAGTGCCTGCAGAGGCAGCAGCTCCTGCTCCGGAACAGGCGCCTGTAGAAGTGCCGAAAGCGACAGTACCTGAATCGGTGCCTGCGCAGACCCCTCAGTATGAGTTTGTTGGCACTGCACACCCATTCGCTGACCCTGATGCTGGTCCACTCTTAAATCCAAATGGAGTTGACCTGAACAAGCCTCAGATTCTGGTGAATGAGGGCCGCACATGGTCTGTAGGCACTTCTACCGAAGACAGCTTTGATCGCGCCTCCGCACTGTCTCGCGAACTTGCGAAAACAGCACCGCCTGGGCAGGGCGCCATGCCTGCAACCGCTGTTTACTTTGTTGCTCGAGAACTCAATGCGCTGCAAGTACCTGTACTCGTCGTAAAAATGGTGTACACCATTCCTGGCTCTGAACCGCAAATTGCCGCAATGGAAGGAGGAAAGATGCCAGACCTTCCTGACGCAAATAAATTTACTCTTCCAACCAAGCGTTAAGATTCAACTATGACTGACACCACAAAGTTCCAACGACTTATAGAAGCGCTAGAGCTCGACGAGCTGGCGCCAGGGGAGGAGCAAGACGAACTGCTCACCGACTTAAACTCAGCAATCTTCAAGAGCTCCCTTGTGCGCATGATTGAAAGCATGGACGAGAAGACGCGTGAGGAGTTCGCAACACTTATGGAAAATGAGGCTTCAGAGGAGGAGCTAGAGAAATTCTTGGCGGAGAAAGTACCTGGTGCTGAGAAGGCGATTGAGGAGGCGGTGGCTTCTATCGCTGATGATATACTGACGGTGTCGGACACCGATTAATCCTATTTGCCCATAGCACCATTGGTATGAATGTCACTGGAACAGGAATCGCCGTTGCGGTAGCCATTGTAGTCGTAGGAGGGTTCCTATTCTTTGGGAACGCCATTCTAGGATTCTTTGCGCCAGCATCGGCACTGGGAGAACCCGAGTTCGCAACCACTACCCTTAGCATGCAAGAATCAGAATCTATGAATACAGAAGAATCATCTGGCGTAATTCCGCAGGAGCTCCCAACAACCCTTACCGTTAGGGATACGGTGGTGGGAACCGGAGCAGAAGCAGTAGCGGGTAAGTCAGTTACAGTGCACTACCTAGGTATGCTGCCAGACGGCACCGTCTTTGATGGCTCTAAGAAGCGCGGACAGCCGTTCACCTTTACTCTTGGCGCAGGCCAGGTAATAGCCGGATGGGACCAGGGAGTTGCAGGTATGAAGGTAGGCGGTACGCGTCAGCTCATCATTCCACCGGATATGGGATATGGTTCCCAGGGTGCTGGTGGAGTTATCCCGCCAAACGCAACGCTCATCTTCGAAGTTGAGTTGCTTGAAGTGAAGTAGTGTAGTAAGGAATTTTAGAGAGTATAAAAGAAGACGCGCGCTGCCCCGAGGGGTAGCGCGCGCTTTTCGTGTTGGTGAGACGAAGGCCTAGGCGGCCAGCTTGGTCTCGTGCACGAAGTAGGGATTGTCCGACCAGTTGTTGGTCGGCAGGAAGGCTTGAGGCCGACCCGGTGCTCCGCCGGTGCTTTGACCAGCTTCCAGATCGTCCGGAAGCGGGGCTTCCACGCCGGGGGCCAGGGTCGGACCCTCGTCGAACGTCACCAGTGGCACCTGATAGAGGACCACTCGGTGAAGGATGCGAGACTCCTTCTTGGCCGATTCAATCGTACACTGAGCGTACGCCGAATCCAGCTGAAGCCGGATCAGCAAGTCGGTGCTGTAGATGGAGCCGCCGAGGGCGGTTCCAGCAGTCAGGACCATGACCTGCTTGTAGACGAGCGCGCCCGGGTTTTCAAACCCGCCAGCGACGCCGAGGCCGGAGCCCATCGCCTGAGCGAAGGTGCTCTTGGCCGTTTCGGCCAGTTGCACCTTCGTGACGCCGCGGATGTCGTTCTGGATATCCTTGGCGCAGGCGAGTTTGATGTCGGCCAGCAGGGCCGCCTCGCCGTAGGTGGCAGGCGTGTCCTGCAGGAGCCGACCCTTGGAATCCGTCCCGTTGTGGATCCGGAGTCCGATTACCGCCGAGGGCTGCCACTGGAAGGTGGCGGCTTCGGGGGAATCTTCTGCCGGCGGCCGCGGCTTCGCGGCTTCGCGGTTGATGGTATTCATCGGCCCGAGTCCGGGCTTCGGCATACCGCCGCAGGCGGCGGTAGCCAACAGAGACGTGATGACGAGAGCCTTCACGCTGTGCGAGATCATGGTATTCATCGAAGGTCTCCCTATTGCGATGATTGGTTGATGCCCGTTCCAACGATATTCTGATGGAAAGAGCTTACCTGTATAGTATATATGTATAAAACAAGCTTGTCAAGTTGACTAGAAGCCCGAAAACACTTGCTAAATGGGGCTTTCCCGCCTAGTCTCGGTATATGAGACCTGTCAGGTTCACCATTACTGCCCGCGAGGGCAAAGCGCGTGCAGGCGTCCTATCTACTCCTCATGGCGACATACAGACCCCGGCCTTTGTGCCGGTCGGTACTAAGGCTGGAGTGAAAGGCATTCTCCCTGCGCAGCTTGAGACTCTTGGCTCCCAGGTGGTGCTCGCTAATACCTATCACCTGTATTTGCAGCCAGGCGAGAAGCTCGTAGAGGATTCAGGAGGGTTGGGGAAGTTTATGGGATTTACTGGCCCAACGATAACCGATTCAGGAGGATTCCAAGTGTTCTCACTTGGTGCTGGGTTTGGAAAGAGTTTTCAAACAGTGCGAGAGGACGACAAGAACCGTGAAGAAGAAGGCGTCACTCTGTACGACGAGGACGTGCAGACGCAGCATGGACAACTGGCCATCATAGACGAGGAAGGTGTGACGTTTACGTCGCACATTGATGGTTCACTCCATCGCTTTACGCCAGAGCGTTCGGTGGAGATTCAGCACGCACTTGGCGCAGATATCTTCTTCGCCTTTGATGAGTGCACTGCGCCAGACGCCCCGTACGAGTATCAAAAGGAAGCAATGTACCGCACGCATCGCTGGGCCGACCGTAGTCTAAAAGCACACCGTCAGAATATTGCTGCTAATCAGCAACAGGGACTCTACGGTATTGGTCAGGGCGGACAGTTTGCTGATCTGCGGAAGGAAAGTACCAAAGCAATTGTTGAGATGGGCTTTGATGGGTTTGGACTTGGTGGCTCGTTTAGCAAGAAGTACGGAGAGAGCATGTTGCCACTTGCACTTGATGCCCTCGTGGACGTGCCAGAAGACATGCCGCGACACGGGCTTGGCGTTGGAGAGCCTGGCGATTTGCTCCTTGGTATTGCGCACGGTGTGGACACCTTTGATTGTGTGTCTCCTACACGTCACGGACGCCACGGAGTGCTCTATACCAAGCGAGGGACGCTCAATATCACCAATGAGAAGTATAAGAATGACCTCACGACGCTCGGCGAGTTGTGCCTCCCGGGCACCCTCCCATCAGGAAGTGAGCAGTTCACCCTCGCCTATGTGGCGCATCAGTTTAGAAGCGGGGAAATGCTCGGACCCATTATTGCCTCACTCCACAACGTGGCATTCCTTACTCGCCTGGTGGACGGCGCGCGGGAGGCAATCGAGCAAGGAACATTCAGTGACTACCAGCAGAATTTCGCACGAGAGTACTACGGATAGCAGCAAGGGCCGATTCCTAGAGGAATCGGCCCTGAAGGCTTGGTGCTAATTAAGAAGATTTCTCCTTTTGAGATCGCGGACGATACTGCGATCAACAGCACGACGAGCGTCCTTGATGTGGCGCATCTGTGGGACTGCCCAACTTTCAAACTTTTCCAAATCTTCCGCTGGACACTCTCCCTTGCGAATCCTGCAAGCAATGGCCTCTATCTCACACTTCAGGCCGGATTCGCTGCAGTACGTGTGTGAAGGTACTAGTCTCGGGTTTACGATTGCTCCCAAATAGGGTGTCCCGTCGTCGTGCACAAAGAATGGCGTGTCCGCGACGAGAAGGGTGAACGGGTTTTCCTGCTCAAGCTCTATAAGCAGGCTGTAGAGCGACCGAAGACGAGGCGCTCTTTCTAGCGAGTCGAGAACGGTCTTATTCATCGGAACCTCCCTGCCTGTTGAAAGTATATACCAGGGTTCCGTATATGGTATCGTCATTCTATCTATGGCGAACTTCAAGCTCCATACTCCGTTCCCACCAGCCGGCGACCAGCCGGTGGCCATTGCCACACTCACTGAAGGACTAAAGAAGGGGATGCGTCACCAAACCCTGCTTGGAGTGACGGGTTCGGGAAAGACATTCACCGCCGCAAACATCATTGCGAATTTTGATAAGCCAACGCTCGTCTTGGCGCACAACAAGACGCTGGCTGCGCAGCTGGCCCAAGAGTACAAGGAATTCTTCCCCGAGAACGCCGTGCACTACTTCGTGTCGTACTACGACTACTACCAGCCAGAGGCATACCTTGCTCACTCGGACACCTATATTGAAAAGGAAGCACAGATTAACGCAGAGATTGACCGCTTGCGTCATGCGGCCACCCAGGCGCTCCTGACGCGCAAGGACGTCATCATTGTGGCGTCAGTGTCTGCCATTTACGGACTCGGTTCCCCTGCACAGTACGAGAAAGTGCACATAAAGCTTGTGAAGGGTGCGGTAGAGAATCGGGCTGCACTCATTCGTAAACTGATTGATATTCACTTTAATCGAACTCCAGCAGACCTCTCTCCAGGACAGCTGCGCGCGGTTGGTAACACCGTAGAGCTTATGCCGGTGAACGAGCGAGCGCTGTACCGCATCTCCTTTGATGGAGAAAACATTGCCTACATCGAGCATTTGGACCCTGTTTCTCGCGCGAAACTGGGGGAGTTGGATTCCCTATTCATCTTCCCTGCCAAGCACTTTGTCGCAAACGAAGAAGAGCGCCTGCGCGCGGTGAACGATATTAAGCGCGAGCTTGATGAGCGCCTTGCGCAGCTGAAGCGCGAAGAGAAGCCGCTTGAGTACGAGCGCTTGAAACGTCGTACCACACACGACCTGGCTATGATTCGCGAAGTTGGCTACACCAACGGTATTGAGAACTACTCACGCCACTTTGATGGGCGAGCAGCAGGTGAGGCTCCCGACACACTACTGTCCTATTTCCCGCACAAGAAGGACGGCTCAGCCGACTTCCTCACCATCATTGATGAGTCGCACGTAACGGTCACGCAAATTGGTGGCATGTATGCGGGTGATCGCTCACGCAAGGACGCTCTTGTTGAGTTTGGGTTCCGATTACCGTCTGCGCGTGACAACCGCCCGCTGCGCTTTGAGGAATTTGAAGCACGTGTTGGACAGACCATTTACACAAGCGCCACGCCAGGCAACTACGAGCGCGAGCACAGCGTGCCGCCAGACGGGCAGGTGGCGGAGCAAATCATTCGCCCTACAGGTCTTATTGATCCCGAGCTCATCATTCGCCCCATTGTTGGTACTGATACGTATCCTGGGCAGGTAGCGGACTTTATCGCGGAGTCGGAGAAGACTATCAGTGGTGGCGGCCGCGTGCTTGCTACAACACTCACCAAGCAAATGGCAGAAGACCTCTCTGACTTCCTAAAACAGAAGGGCATGAAGGCCGAGTACCTGCACAGCGACATTAAGACCATTGAGCGCATTGATATTTTGACTGCGTTTCGTAGGGGAACCTTTGACGTGCTGGTGGGTGTAAATCTTCTGCGTGAGGGGCTCGACTTGCCAGAGGTTGAGCTGGTCGGAATTTTAGACGCCGACAAGGAAGGATTCCTGCGCTCAGAGACATCGCTTATTCAAACCATTGGGCGCGCCGCAAGAAATGTCCTCGGACGCGTAATTCTCTACGCTGACGGCATGACAGGCTCTATGGAGCGCGCTATTGGTGAGACCGAGCGCAGGCGCACCAAGCAGCTCGCCTACAACAAGGAGCACGGCATTACTCCTATCACGATTAAGAAGGAGATTCGTGACATTGCAGAGAGTATGCGTAGCGAGCACCAGAAGACGGTGGACTCACTCCTCGTTCTTGATACCAAATTGTTTGAGGAGGATCCCGAGGCATTTCTAGCTGACAAACGTCGTCAGATGGGCGAGGCAGTGGAGGCGCTTGATTTTGAAACTGCTGCAATTATTCGCGATGAGATATACAAACTCGAAGGAAAGATTGTTCCTCCTCCACCGTCTAAAAATCCCGTACTTAAGAAGAAGAAAGGCAACTGGACCGTGATAGAATAAGGGCAATGAGTTTGCGGGCATTGGTTGGAACACTCCTTGCGGGACTTCTTGTCGCGTCCCTTGCCATTGTTGTGGCCTCTCGGTATTTCCTTCAGAGCCAACTCTCCGTCATTTTCCCTCCCGAGCTGGTGCAGCAGTCGAGTCAGGCGCTCTACGTGTTGTTGCTGTGGCAGGCAATAGTCTCTGTGGTGTTTGTACTTGCTCTTCTCTGGCTTTTGTACCTTGTGCTCGAGCACTACGTGATGGCTCCACTGCGACGGCTCGTTGTGGCAATGGAAGGATTTGCTGCCACAGGGGAGCGACTACCGCTTCCTGTCATTAAGAAACTGCCAAAGGAAATACAGGTGCTCGTACGAAGCTTTGACCAGGTTATTGACCGTGTTGAAATCTCACACAAGAAGGATGTGGAGGTGTCTCGCGTGAAGTCCGACTTCATTTCTACTGCAGCCCATCAGTTGCGCACACCACTCACGGGTATTCGCTGGGCGCTTGAAGCGCTTGAGAAAAGTGATTTAAGTGAGGATCATCAGGCATTGGTAAAGAGCGCCAAGGACAAGAGTCATGAACTCGTGGCCATCGTGGGGACGCTGCTTGATATTTCTGCGATTGAATCAGGTAAGTACAAGTACACGTTCCTGCCCGTAGCGATTGAAGATATGGCTGAAGAAGTGGTGCACGACTTTAGTCCAGCAGCACAGAAGGCACAGGTGAGTGTGTACGTAGAGCGCAACGCACAGGTGCCAAAAGCTCGTGCCGACCGAGAACGCGTGAAGTGGGTACTGAATAACCTTATTGAGAACGCCATTCGCTATACACCAGCTGGCGGTACGGTACGCATCTCAAGCAGTGAGCGCGCTGGGAAGGTACAGCTCATGGTTCGCGACAGTGGTATCGGTATTGGTTCAGAGGACCGCGACAACATCTTTGAGCGTTTCTATCGCGCACAAAATGCTATTGCTGTGCAGAATGGTGGAAACGGCCTAGGGCTCTACATTGCACGTACCATTGCCACTGACCATGGGGGAGACCTTGTCTTTGCGCCGAACGAGGACGGAATAGGTACTACATTCACCCTCACCCTTCCGATTGCTGAGCGATAGGAGGACGGCGTACCTCGTGAGATACGTGCCATGTTGATTTAGCCCTATTTTCTTGAAAATCTCATGGGGTATACTTTAGCCATATGACTGATACTAAATTCATCCTGGTGGTAGAGGACGATCCAATCCTGAAGAACTTGCTGGGGCACACGCTTGCAGGAAAGTATCAGACGCTCTATGCAAACGATGGTAACGAAGCCATTGGATTGTTTGACCAGTACAAGCCGTCCATCGTGCTCCTCGATCTCATGCTGCCTACTATGGACGGCTTTGCGGTGCTTGAAGGTATCCGTAAGCACGCGGGACCAGAGAAGGACACACCGGTCATCATTGTCTCCAACCTCGGCCAGCAGAAGGATATTGAGCGCGCAAAGGCGCTTGGTGCAAACGACTATCTCGTCAAAGCAGAAGTCGCTATCGAAGAAATCATTGGCAAGATTGAGAATTTGCTTATAAATCAAGCACCTGCGGCTTAAGTCATGTTCGGGGAGAAGTTTCTAAAACCTTTCGCAAAAGCCCCTCAGCCAACTGAGGAGGAGCTAGAAATTGCTCGTAAGGCGAACGAGGAGGCAGACCCAACAACGTATTCCTCATTACCGCTCACTGGTGAGATGAATCATACGGTTAGTTTTGACGAAAGAGGCAGACCACACACCATTGGCGCCCATGACTCAGGAGAGTATGTTGAGCTGCGAAAAGTAGTGGAGAAGCAGAAGGCTGTTGTACTACTGACCAAAGGAATCATTCCAGTTGCTGATATTGTGTCTCGTGCTGAGAAGCCACATGTCCAGTATTCAAAAGTTATGCCGCTTGAGCGTATCGAGCGAAAAACGTCAAAGAATGAGTTGCTAGCCTATCTTGAGTTCATGAATCTTGCATTTGGGGACGCAGATCATAGAAAGAGTCGAGGTGTACCTCACAACTACGTATATACAGGCGAGAAAGCGGTGCTGTACGACTTCGGGGATGTAGACTTGATGAAGGAGTTTCGCGGACTGTTTCCACCGCGTCAGGCAGAGCACACTGTAGAATCTCTGACGCAGCTCAAAGAGCTTCTGGCGCAGTTTCGGTCCCGAATTGAGGGCGAGGAGGGTGAGAAGTTCATAGCGTCAGTACTAGAGCAAGCACAGCTGAACCCTTCCGATTTGCTTGGTGGAGGGCGGCCGCGTTCTGTCAGTGACATCCAAGAGGTGTTGTTGTCGAGACTAAACAGGTCGGTACTAATTGCCGAGAACGCTCGTTTGGATTTGCTCGAGGAATCAGGAGCTAAGTAAGGTCTAATATGATACAGTGCTCTAGTACCAGTCCCGCCACGGACTGGCCATTTCCATAGTATGGCTACCGCTAAAAAGAAAGAGAGCTCACACGAGCAACACCAGGGCGCTGATTGGATATCAGTGAAAGGTGCCCGTACCCATAACCTGAAGAATGTCTCGGTGGAGATTCCCCGTGGTGTTATGACGGTGCTTACCGGTCTTTCTGGTTCGGGCAAGTCCTCGCTCGCTTTTGATACGATTTTTGCCGAAGGGCAGCGCCGCTACGTGGAATCACTTTCTGCGTACGCCCGCCAGTTTCTAAACCAAATGCAGAAGCCAGATGTGGACGAGATTACCGGCCTCTCACCAGCTATTTCCATTGACCAGAAGAGTCGCTCCAACAACCCGCGCTCTACGGTGGCAACCGTCACCGAGATTTATGACTACCTGCGCGTCTTGTATGCACGTGCAGGTCAGCCGTACTGTATTCACCACGATGTACCCATCTCTCGCCTCTCAAAGGAGGAAATGATTCGTATGGTGTGGGAGCGCGTGCTCGCAAAGACCACGCAGCCGTCTAAGAAGAAGGGGGAGACAGAGACGGTCATGGGAATTGAGTTTGATAGAACGCAGGTTGTCATTCATGCACCTGTGGTGGTGGGCCGAAAGGGTGAGTACTATCAGCTGCTCTACGACCTCCTCAGTAAAGGATACGAGAAGGTATTGGTAGACGGGAAGCCGCACTCGCTGCGCGAGAAGCTCGTACTCGACCGTAACAAGCGTCACGATATTGATGCGGTGGTGGATTCCATCTTCGTTAGCGAGTTCGTACGTACGCCAGAGCAGGCGCGTGAGCGTTTGAGCGAGGCGCTAGAGCTTGCGCTGAAGGAAAGCGACGGGCTCGTAAAGATTCTCCATGCGGACGGAACGTTTGAGACACTTTCTGCGAAGTTTATTTGTCCTGAGGACGGCACGTCGTTCCCTGAGGTAGAGCCACGCCTCTTCTCCTTTAACAGCCCGTATGGGGCTTGTACTGCGTGTAATGGGCTTGGTACCAAGTCGCTCTTTTCAGACGAGGTTTGCCCTGTGTGTGAGGGTAAGCGTCTAAAGCCAGAAGCACTGCGCGTATATATAAAGCATGCGAAGAGTAAGGGTCTTGGTATCAATGTCGTTGATTTCACCAACTTCTCTATTAAAGAGGCGAAGGAGTTCATGGACACCATTGAATTGTCCGAAATGCGCATGGAAATTGCGGCGCCTATCATTCGCGAAATCACGAGCCGCCTGGAGTTCATGCTGAATGTCGGTTTGGACTACCTCACGCTCAATCGTTCTGCTGCAACGCTCTCGGGTGGAGAAGCGCAGCGCATCCGCTTGGCCTCTCAGCTTGGTACGGGTCTTGTGGGAGCGCTCTATGTGCTCGACGAGCCTACTATTGGTCTACATCAGCGCGATAACGACCGCCTGATTAATACGCTGCTAACACTCAAAAAACTCGGCAACACGATTCTTGTGGTTGAGCACGACGAGGACACTATCTACGCTGCTGACTACATTGTGGACATTGGACCAGGCGCTGGAACGCACGGCGGGAATGTTGTGGTCTCTGGCTGGCTCGACGAGCTTCTAACGGCGCCAAAGAATGACTCTGGCTCACGTACCCTGTCGTACCTGCGTGGTGAGGCTGAAATAGAAGTGCCCGAAGAGCGCCGCACGGGCGAGAAGGGTTCAATTAAGATTAAGGGAGCAGCCCTCCACAACCTGAAGAATCAAAACGTTGATATTCCGCTTGGGAAGCTCGTGTGTATCACTGGTGTGTCTGGTTCGGGTAAGTCCACGTTCCTCTACGACATTCTGCACAAGAACGTAGCAGCGCGTTTTGCAAAGCGCGAAGCAAAACTGGAGCACGTCGCAAGCATGACGGGTACCGAGTATGTGGGTCGTGTGGTGTTGATTGATCAGTCACCGATTGGTCGTACGCCACGCTCAAACCCTGCCACCTACACAGGCGCGTTTACGCATATTCGTGACTTGTTTGCTGCAACAAGCGAGGCTCGTGCACGCGGGTGGAAGCCAGGGCGATTCTCGTTCAACGTTGCGGGTGGTCGCTGTGAGACGTGTCAGGGTAACGGCATGATTGCGGTTGAAATGCACTTCCTACCAACCGTATACGTCACCTGTGACGTATGTAACGGTAAGCGCTTCATGCGTGAGACGCTCGAAGTGACATTCCGTGGCAAGAACATCCACGATATTTTGCAGATGACCGTGGAAGAAGCAGCAACCTTCTTTGAGGACATTCCTGCTATTCACGACCGTTTGGATTCACTTAAGCGTACAGGACTCGAGTATCTGACGCTGGGGCAGTCTGCTACCACACTCTCTGGTGGAGAAGCGCAGCGTGTAAAAATTGCGTCCGAGCTCTATCGTCCGATTACCATGAAGACGCTGTATTTGCTCGACGAGCCAACGGTAGGTCTTCACTACGAGGATGTGCGCAAACTGCTCGAGATTCTGCAGGAACTCGTTCGCCGCAGCAACACGGTAGTGGTAATTGAGCACAATCTAGACATCATTAAGTCTGCTGACCACCTTATTGATTTTGGTCCCGAGGGAGGTGTTGGTGGTGGAAAGGTAATTGCAAAGGGAACACCTGAGGAGGTCGCAGAAGTAGAAGGCTCGCACACAGGCCACTACTTAGCGAAGATGTTAAAGAAGGCAAAGTATAAAAAATAAACGCGGAGGAGGGTCACTCCGTCCGCGCCTTATTTTGCAACCTCTTTTGGAGATCTCGTTGAGCCATGCGAGCACCCGTGATATCGCAGTACGTGTCGTAAGTACTCACGACACGATCGTCAGCCCGGCCGAAACGGTCAGCGCTCTGCGTGACGCGTCGATATGCCCTGAGCGTATGGCGTCCAAAGGCTGTGACCCCAAGTAGCGCTAGACCACCCCAGAACACGACCCATAACGGCAGCAAGTAGACCTTGGCGGGCAGGTAGAACATCAAAGGCACAACCATGAATACGATGAGGTAGCCAGCCAGGGTGTATCGGTTAGCTACGGCGCACCGCAGGTACAGAAGAACATTTTTCATTACACCCTCCAGAACGTGTTCAATGCATTAAAATATATTTTACTATATATGTCAAATCATTTGCTTGACGCTTATTGGTGTATGTACCATACTCGCGACAGTTGAGATCACACCCGTGACCACTGCGTTCTTTGTGGTTGCCATCAATTGGCAGGAGATAGGTATGTCGCATCGACCCACACGCCCTCCAACAAGGAGGGCTCTCGCCAAAATCGCCACGCACGACAAAGTTCTCGCCGCCGCCCGTCAGGCATTCCTCATGACTACCTACGAGGCCGCGACCATTCGCGACATTGCGGAAAGTTGCGGAGTGTCAACAGGATCGGTCTTCTCCAGCTTCAAGAGCAAGGAGGAGATGCTCCTGGAAGTGCTTCGTGCTGACAAGGTTACGGAGCTGGAGCGCTTCCGCGACGACGTCGGCGCTTCGGCCGAGTACACACTGATTCAGCGTCTTGACAGGGCTCTGAGTCACAATTACGTGGACTGGCAGAACAAGAACTACCTTCTGGATGCTCGGTTTAGTAGGGCCGGCTCTACGGACGAGCTCAGCAAGTACATCGACGACACCAATGCCGAGTTCGTGGGCATCATGTCCGCGATTCTGCTGGAGCAGCGAGTTCCGAACGCCGAGGGTATCGCCAAGGTTATATGGGCGGTGCATACGCACAACCTGGCGGCGCAAGCCAGGGCGCCGCTCGTCATCACCCAGGACCCTCCCCCTGAACACTATCTGAGACTTCTTCTTCTGCTTTAATTGGTTTGTATGGACGAATGTTTGAACCCCGCGCTAGTGCAAGCTAGGGCGGGGTTTCCATTTACGAGTACCGAATTGCCAGTTAGGATGCCCATATGGAACGCGCAGCACTGGAGAAGTTTGATTTGCCCGACTGCCCGGGTGTGTATTTCTTTACGCTCGGCAAAGGAACCAGCAAGAAGGTGCTGTATGTAGGAAAGGCTACATCGCTACGTGACCGTGTACGGTCCTATTTTGATGCAGAACTTATTGCTACGCGCGGCCCACGAATTGTGGACATGGTGACAGCGGCCGATGGAAATGATTACGAGACCACCCCCACAGTGATGGACGCGCTTGTGCGCG
>CAYITJ010000002.1:56298-72576 GCA_964366435.1 uncultured Candidatus Saccharibacteria bacterium | reverse complement strand
GTCCACGACACTTGCCGCTATTTTGGAGCGCATAAATGAACCACGCGCAGAACACATCGTAACGATTGAAGACCCGATTGAATATATTTTTGAGCCAAAGAAGTCCCTCATTCACCAGCGCGAAGTACACATTGATACGCCTGATTTCCATGCAGCACTGCAGGCAGCATTTCGCGAAGACGTGAATGTCATTATGGTGGGGGAGATGCGCGACCAGGAAACCATTTCAAGCGCGGTGACTGCCGCTGAAACAGGACACTTGGTGCTCTCTACACTTCACACCAACAATGCGGCCCAAACCATTGACCGCATCATTGACATGTTCCCTTCAAGTCAGCAGGAGCAGGTACGTGTGCAGCTGGCAGGCTCGCTTGCGGGCATCTTCTCGCAGCGACTCGTTCCACGCATCTCTGGTGGACAAACACTTGCGTACGAACTTCTCATCAATAATGCGGCAGTCGCCAACCTCATCCGCGAGGGGCGTACGCACGAAATCACCACGGTGATCCAAACATCCTCTCAGGATGGAATGATAGATATGGATCGCTCACTTGCGGAGCTGGTTAGACGAGGCGAAGTGACTATTGAACACGCATACGAGCGCGCGCTTGATCCGAAAACGTTTGATCGCTATCTATAACGCCCATGCTTTTTAATTATCACGCACTAGAGAAGGACGGTCACGCACGAGAAGGGACCATTGAGGCCCCGTCTATGGACGTTGCCGTTGCGACACTGCAACGTCGCGAACTCATCGTCTCTTCTATTGAGCCGGCACCAGCAAAGTCAATGCTGTCGCTTGATATTAATTTGTTCCAGCATGTCACCAACAAGGAAATTGTTATTCTTTCTCGCCAGATAGCCACTCTCTTTGAAGCACAGGTTTCAGCGCTTCGCATATTCCGACTTCTTGCAGCGGAGATTGAGAATAAGCTGCTCGCAGATATCATGACGCAAATTGCGGACGATCTACAAGGAGGAAGTCCTATTTCAAAGGCACTCTCGCGCCACCCGAAAGCGTTCAGTTCGTTTTATGTAAACATGGTGCGCGCAGGAGAGGAGTCTGGAAAACTGTCCGACACGTTCGGCTACCTGGCTGACTATTTGGATCGAACCTATGCGGTAGTATCCAAGGCGCAAAATGCGCTTATCTACCCAGCATTTGTTATCGGAGTGTTCTTTGTGGTGATGGGTCTTATGCTCACAATGGTGATTCCAAAAATCGCCTCCATCCTAAAAGATTCGGGTCAGGAAATTCCTATCTACACCAAGATAGTTATCAGTCTTTCAGATATTTTGGTGCAGTACGGGTTCTTTGTGGTGCTTGCACTTGCAGCAGGAGGGTTCCTTGCGTGGCGGGGAATTCAGAGTCCTGGTGGAAAGCTTATTTTTGATAGTTTCAAACTGGATATCCCGTATGTGGGCGCGCTGTATCAGAAGCTCTATCTTTCGCGCATTGCGGACAACTTCTCCACGATGCTTGTTTCGGGTGTTCCTGTTGTCGAGGCAGTAGACATTACCTCGGCGGTGGTGGGGAGTGCGACCTACGAAGTGATTCTAAAGCAGGTGGGAGAGGATGTGCGTGGCGGCTCTTCTATATCAGACGCACTTGGCAAGCACGAGGAAATTCCTGGCATCATGACGGCTATGGTACGCGTGGGTGAAGAGACGGGAGAGCTTGGCTCCATTCTAGATACGCTTGCAAAGTTCTATCAGCGCGAGGTTATCACCGCGGTTGATACGCTCGTTGACCTGATCGAACCGCTCATGATTGTGATGCTTGGTCTTGGTGTGGGTACACTCCTGGCGTCCGTTCTCATTCCAATTTATAACGTCGCAGGCTCGATGGGGTAGTAGAAAGGGCAAGGCTATCCACAGCCTACGCAATGTGTGGCGTAATCTCACGTACAATACCAAGAGCGGACGATTACCAATAACCCGCATTAACTTTAAAGACTATTATGATTCTTGCATCCTCTGGCACTCGCGAGGGACACATGAAGGGTTTCACCCTCATCGAGCTCCTTGTGGTTATCGCCATCATCGGTGTCCTCTCCTCTGTGGTGCTCGCCTCTCTCAACACGGCGCGTACAAAGGGGGCTGATACTGCCGTTAAGTCAAACATGGCAAACGTTCGTGCTCAGGCTGAGCTTATCTACGACACTGACTCTGATTACGATGCAGTGTGTGGAGCAAACTCTACAACCCAGAGCACTATCGTAGCTGGCATGCTTAGCGCTGCTGGTACTGCGGGTGGAGGTACTGCCGTCTGTGGAAAGCCTGCCACTGGCGCAGCCTCTGCGTGGGCAGCATCAGCACCACTTAAGACTGCGGGACACTACTGTGTAGACTCGACCGGTGCAGCTCGCTCAATTGCTTCTGCAATTGGCGCAACGGTTGTTGTTTGCCCAGCATCGTAGCATCTCGTAAACAGGAGACATACATTTCCTGAACAAAAGGACCCTTCTAGGGTCCTTTTGTGTTGCTATCCCCACGCAATAATCTGGGTCAGAGTTTGCGGCGCTATACTGAGGTGAGTATGATACGCACACATTCCTCACATCAGAATGGGCACATAAAGGGTTTTACTCTCATTGAGCTCCTCGTGGTTATCGCTATTATCGGCATCCTGTCCTCGGTGGTACTTTCGGCACTCAATAGTGCTCGCGATAAGGGTGCGGACGCGGCCATAAAGTCGAACCTCTCCAACGCGCGTGCTGAAGCACAGACGTACTACGACCTAACTCCGACACTTACGTATGAAGGGGTGTGCGCCTTGACGGGAGCTAACCGAATTGGGCTCATGGTACAGGCTGCTCAGAAGGCATATTCCGGGGGAACAGTTAACACCTATGTAGACGGCACTGCATCAACTTACAACACCGCTCAGTGTCACGACACCAGTGGTGCATGGGCTGCGTGGGTTCCTCTCAAAGGCTCAGCGTCGGGTGCAATTCGCGCGTGGTGTGTAGACAGTACCGGCGCTGCTGCATTTGAGACTACGCCACTTACTGGATACGCCTGTCCGTAGCGCATGACCATACTCTTTGGTTTGGGTACTGCTTTGCTAGGCGCAATGCTTGCAAGCTTTGTGGGCGTTATTGCAGAGCGTGTGCATACCGGCTCAAGCTGGGGGAACGACCGCTCACGTTGTGACGCGTGTTCAGTGACACTTATGCCGCGTGATCTCATTCCTGTATTCTCGTGGTTGGTGGCCCGCGGACGCTGTCGTTCGTGTGGGTCAAAGATTCCGGTACGACACGTGGTAATTGAAGGACTGGTTGCGCTCGCATTCTTTTCCGCGTTTGTCATCCATGGTCTCTCCGCACAATTGTTCGTGTTGTTTGCAGCACTCTTAGTACTTCTGTTTGTCGTACTCTACGACATGCGACACACCATCGTGCCCATGCGACCCGTAGTCGCTTTTATTGTGCTGGCGCTCGTGTATCGCGCCGTTTTGTTTACAGACACTCTCTCGGTGGGGCTTGCACTTATGGTGGCTGGCGTTGCGGCGTCAGTGTTCCTAGCATTTCATCTATTCTCACGGGGGCGTGCAATGGGGCTTGGGGATACGCCGGTTGTTCTTGGTTTGTCGCTTCTTACGGGGCCAGCCTTTGTCGTCCCTGGCATTCTCTTTTCGTTCTGGATTGGTGCGCTATACGGTATTGTAGTGTTGGCGAGTACCCGGCCTGGGCATAGAATGGGTATTGAGGTGCCCTTTGTGCCATTTCTCGCACTCGGCTTCCTCCTTGCGTACTTCACTGGATGGAACCCACTCCCAATCTTCTAAAGAGCCAACATGCTACGCATGCACCCATGCGTGGGTTCACGATGGTGGAAATGTTGGTGTCACTCGGTATCATCCTTGTTATTACGAGCATCGTTTTGCTCGGGCAGAACAGTTTTAATAAAAATCTTGTCCTGATAGATACGACATACACGGTTGCATTCACACTGAGGCAAGCACAAACACTCGCACTCTCAAGTAGAAAGGCTGGAGCGGTGCAGAACGCGGGGTACGGCGTACACTTTGCAAATGGCTCAATGACCTCCTACAGCCTCTTTGCAGACACCATACCCGCAGCGCCAGGGAATGGGCAGGGAGGAAGGTGTCCAGGCCATGGAGCATCATCAGGACTTGAGTCACGTCCTGGCAACTGTCTCTACGACGACACCACTGAAATAGTCACTACCTACAACCTAAACCACGGATTTAAAGCCTCTCGATTCTGTGGGGTTGACACGGGTGGAGTGACGCGATGCTCAGGTGTGTATCTTGATACACTCGATGTTTCATTTCTGCGCCCGAGCACACAGGCTGTCATGATAGGTACTCGAGCAGGGGCGCTTGTGGAGCTTGTCTCAGCAAAAATATACGTGACGTCTCCTGACGGATTGGATGAACGATGCATCAATGTGACTAAGGTGGGTCAAATAGCTGTCGGCAACTGCTCATGATGATTACTCAAACACCAGTGCGAGGCTTCACGCTTATCGAGATTATCGTCTCGGTGGGTTTGTTTAGTGTGGTGATGCTCGTATCAACAGCGGCCTATTTCACCATCATCACGCTCGATAAGGAAGCGCGCGCAACAAATGAGTTGGTGGTTAACCTATCGTTTGCGGTGGACAGTATTTCACGCAATATTCGCACGGGTAAAAACTACAGCTGTGCGGGGGTGGGGAATGGCACCTGCTCACAATTTAGCTTCATCGATAGTCAGGGACAGATGGTGACCTACCTTATGAAAGGAACTACGGTTGCACAGTGCGTGTTCCCTCAGGGTGATACAACTGCGTGCAGTAGCTCGCTTGCGGTGAGCCTCACTGACCCACGAATAACAGTGAACACACTTATCTTCAACGTCCGTGGTGTCGGTCCCTCTGACTCCAGAGAGCCACAAACTACAATGAGTATTCGTGGGACCATGCCGTCTGCTCAAGGACGCACGGTACAATTTACGCTGCAGACGTCCGCCACACAGCGCTATCTCGAGATATGATGACTACGCCAACGAAAGGATTTACGCTCATTGAGACCATGGTGGCAATTTCCATTCTCACCATTGCCATCATTGGTCCTATGTTTGCGCTGCAGCAGGGAGTAGTAAGCTCCTATACTGCGCGCGATAGACTTGTGGCGGCAAACCTGGCGCAGGACGGCGTGGAGTTTGTTCATGCGGTACGTGACGGTAATTATCTCTACAATATTGCAAACCCAGGCAGCCCTCGCTCATGGTTCTACTCGCTCGATGGAACCAATGGCTCGGTAGACTGCACCGGAGGGGCGAAGTGTGCTGTGGATGGGTATTACAACACCGTTCTTCTTTGTTCGAGCACCTGCCCAAAACTTAAGCTTCTTTCAACGGGTTTCTACAATCAAGGAGCGATAAGTGGGACGAACCCTGAGACTGGATTTACCAGAACGGTTCAGCTAAGTCGCATCAGTCCAACTGAAATGAAGGTGTCAGTGACCGTCAACTGGATTACGGGCGGACTGCCATACAGTATTGAAATTGTTGAGCATCTCCGCGATTGGCTATGATGTACAAGACTACACCTCGAGGCTTCACGCTTATTATTGCCGTTATTGTGTCATCGGTGGTGCTATCGGTAGGACTCACACTTCTTGATATTACGTACAAACAAATTACGCTTGCGTCCTCAGCAACACAGTCGCAGTACGCATTTTATAATGCTGACACAACGCTTGAGTGCGTGCTCTACTGGGACCAGCAGTTTGGCGCGTTTGACTTCACTACTCCGCTTGATGCAGAGAATATTACCTGCAACAGCATTCCCGTTACAAATTACAGTTCGTATATTCCGACAGCAGGAAACAGAAGGACAGAATTTTCTGTGCCGTGCGCTACTGGCGGTAGTTTGGGATACGTGACCATAGATAAAACAACTACAAATCAAACTATAATTCTTGCTAACGGATTCAATAACTGTGATGTGGGCGATCCACGACGTATTGAGCGTGGACTTAAGGCTGAGTACGGAATGTAGGACAGGGATACTGCGAGGACGACGGCTAAGGTAGGATATAGGCATGAAAGCCCCAACGGCAAAGCAGGAGCGTGCCCGTCAGCTGCGCGAAGCAATTAAAAAGTACCGAGGACTCCAGCACGAGCAGGATGTGTCGGTGATTTCGCCAGAAGCACTTGATTCTCTTAAGTATGAGCTAGCCAAATTGGAAGAGGCGTATCCGGAGCTCGTAACGCCGGATTCTCCCACACAAGTGGTCGCAGGCCGGGTACTTCCTGAACTTCTAAAGGTTCCGCATCAGGTTCCGCAATGGTCACTTGATGATGCATTCACCGAGGGGGATATGTACGCTTTTGACGAGAAAGTACGTCGTGCACTGCAGAAGGCAGGAATTACGGAAGCACCAACCTATAGCGCTGAACTTAAGATTGATGGACTGCATATTGTGCTGACCTATAAGGGTGGCAGGCTCATTACGGGCGCGACCAGAGGAGACGGTAGGGTGGGAGAAGATGTAACACACAACGTGCGCACCATACGCGGGCTTCCTCACGACCTTACTGAATCGGTGGACCTTGTGGTTGAGGGTGAAGTGTACATGACCCGCTCAGGACTTGAGAGACTGAACGCCGAGCAGTTGGCTGACGGTAAACAACCCTTCGCAAATCCACGCAACGCAGCAGCAGGCTCACTTCGTCAGCTTGATTCAAATATCGCTGCAAAGCGCCCACTTGGCGTGTTTCTCTATGATATTGACGCATTAAGCAAACCGCTGCCGAACGCACAGTCTGAGGAACTGGCGTATATAGGAGCGCTTGGCTTGCCAGTAAACGAGCATTATCTTGGTAGGGCGAGCATCGAGGAGGTAATTTCATTCTGGAAAAAATGGCAGGGGCAGGTCCGTGATACTGAGGATTATCTTATTGACGGAGTAGTCGTGAAGGTTGAGGAGAGAGTGTTGCAGGAAGCACTCGGACACACCGGGAAAGGGCCGCGATTTGCCATTGCACTTAAGTTTCCCGCCGAGCAGGTGACAACGGTAGTGGAAGATATCACCCTTCAGGTGGGACGCACCGGTGTGCTGACTCCCGTTGCACACCTAGTACCCGTACGTGTTGCAGGAACGGTCGTTGCGCGTGCAACGCTACACAACGAAGACTTCATACGAGAGAAGGACATTCGCATTGGCGATACCGTCATTTTGCAAAAGGCAGGAGACATCATTCCAGAAATAGTGCAGGTACTCACCGAATTCAGAACGGGTACGGAGCGGGTGTGGAAGTTCCCAGCGCACTCTCACCTATGTGGGGGAGACGGACGGATTGAGCGAGTAGAGGGAACTGCTGCATACCGATGCGTGAGTCAGGACTCCTTTGAGCAACAGGAGCGTAAGCTTGCGCACTTTGCGGGCAAATCAGCGCTTGATATTGATGGGTGCGGGCGAAAGACCATTGCACTACTCATGAAGCACGAGCTCGTATCGGAGTTTGATGATTTGTTTGAACTAACGCACGACGAGCTATTACAGCTGCCTGGGTTCAAGGATGTGTCAGCACGTAATCTTCTCGCTGCGATTGCTGCGCGTCGCACCGTTTCTCTTGCGCGCTTTCTAGTGGGACTTTCCATTCTCCATGTTGGAGAGGAGACTGCGTACTTGCTAGCGCGAACCTTTGGCACACTGGACGCGCTTCGAGGAAGTACGCGCGAAGCTCTCATTGCTATTCCCGGCGTGGGGGAGGTTGTGGCAGACGCGCTCATTTCTTATTTTGGAAACGAAGAGAACAGAGACATGCTCGCTCGCCTTGAAAAGCACATAACCCTTGAGCGTGTAGAGAGTGTCCAGGGAGGAGTACTCGACGGGCTCTCGGTCGTTATCACCGGCACCCTGCCCACACTTTCCCGAGACGAGGCGGAGGAGATGGTGCGTAGTGCTGGCGGGACGCCTGCAAGCTCGGTGTCAAAGAGCACTGCCTTTGTGGTTGCGGGAGAAAGTGCTGGAAGTAAGCTTACAAAGGCAAACGAGCTTGGCATACTCGTCCTTTCCGAAGGGGAGTTCCGTACTCGGCTTGGATTGTGATAGAGTCGTGATATATGGCAGTAGCAAAAGCAACGAAGGAAGAAGTGGCGCACCTTGCCGCCTTGTCTAGAATTCAGATTCCCGAGGAGGAACTTGAGCGTTTCGCGGGCGAGTTTGATGCAATTCTTGCCTACGTTGGGAAGCTCGATGAGTTGATCCTGCCAACAGCTAGTGAACGCACTGTTTCTGTGGTCCGCAATGTACTGCGAGAAGATGAAGGTCCTCGCGAAGGGGGAGAGTTCACTGACACGGTTGTCGCTCAGTTTCCGCAGAAGAGTGGGAACAGTCTTTCTGTGAAGCAGATTATTTCTCATGACTAAAGCCCTAAACGAGCTCACGATAGTAGAGGCTGCGCGCATGTTGCGTGGGGGTGAATGTAGTGTACGCGAACTCTGGGACGCGTGCGCACTGGCTGCTCGTGAGCGGAACGACGAGTTGAATGCATACCTTGAGCTGTTTGATGCGGACGAAGAAGCAATAGTGGCAGCACAGAAACGCATTGATGAAGAAGGGGAAGATGCGCCGCTTTTGTGCGGCATTCCGTTAGCGATTAAGGATAATATTTTGATTAAGGGTCATATTGCGAGTGCCGCGTCTAAGATACTCGCAAACCATACGGCCATTTACGACGCCACGGTAATTGGGAAGTTGAAGGAAGCAGGAGCACTATTTGTCGGACGCACGAACATGGATGAGTTTGCCATGGGAAGCTCGACCGAGAATTCTGCCTATGGGGTAGTACGCAACCCAAAGGACACTACCCGCGTTCCAGGAGGCTCATCAGGCGGCTCGGCCGCGGCTGTTGCCGCGTACGGCGCACTTGGTTCGCTTGGAACAGATACAGGCGGTTCAATTAGACAGCCAGCTGCACACTGTGGCTTGGTGGGACTAAAGCCTACCTACGGTAGGGTGTCGCGTCATGGGGCAATTGCCCTCGGGTCATCACTGGATCAGATTGGTCCGTTTGCAAAGACGGTAGGCGACGTCAAAGCTCTCTACGCAACTATTGCAGGAAAGGACGCTCATGATGCCACGACGATTGATGAGAGTACCTACTCACTGACACCAGTGCCGGACAAGCTTCGTATTGGTGTTCCTCGCGACCTTTTGAAGGAGGGAATTGATGAAGATTTACTCGCACTATTTGACGAGACACTTGCAAAACTTGAAGGAGAGGGACACGTTATCATTGATATAGGACTACCCACCAGCTCGTATGCGCTCCCGGTGTACTACGTCATTCAGCCGGCGGAAGCGTCAGCGAACCTCGCTCGTTACGACGGTATTCGCTACGGACACGCTGCAAGAGGTAAGGATTTGCTTGAAGACTACGTGCTTTCTAAGACAGAAGGGTTTGGAAAGGAAACAAAGCGCCGTATTCTCCTTGGCACCTTTGTGCTTTCTTCTGGATACATTGACGCATACTATCGCAAGGCAGACGCGGCTCGTGGACTTTTAACCGCTGAGTACGACAAGGCATTTGGCGTATGTGATGTGGTGGCGTTCCCAACGACCCCCTCTCCTGCTTTTCGATTCGGCGAGAAGTCTGACCCTGTTTCCATGTACCTAGAGGATATCTTTACCGTGACCGCAAACTTAACGGGCATGCCAGCCATATCAGTGCCTGTGGGTGAGGTGGCGCGAGACGCAGTACTGCTTCCAGTTGGTATCCATTTCACGGCACCCAAAGGAGCGGAGGAACTACTGTTTAAAGCAGGCGCACTAGTGACTGGCGAGGAGCTATAATACAAGAGATGCCTGCAGAAGGACCTCCGGTGCATTTTTTGAACATGGATTATCTGTTTCGTATTTTATACGAAACGGTTGTTGGCGTACGGGCTCCTGGTGTGCAAATGGACTTGTGGGCAATGCTCGCACAGTTCTGGCTTATTGTTTCAAGTATTTCTTTTCTGATAAGCGCGGGACTTCTGGCGCTATTTATCTATGCGTTCCTTCGCTATAAACAGGTGATTGCAGAGGACGAGCCAAAATATAGAACCATTCACGATGTGCACGAGGCGGTAGAGGAAGTGGAGCACAGTCGCTGGAAGCACGTGAAGGAGCTCATTGAAAGTCCGCACGTAAACGATTGGCGTCAGGCAATCATAGAAGCAGATATTATTCTCTACGACGCACTTGAACATGATGGATATGTGGGTGAGTCAGTGGGAGAGAAGCTGAAGCAAGTAAGCGCAGGCAGGATTTCGTCTGTGCAAGAGGCGTGGGAGGCGCACAAGGTGCGCAATGAAATTGCGCACCAGGGCTCTGCGTTTGAGCTCACCGACACGTTGGCGTATAGGACGATTCAGCGGTATGAGACGGTGCTGCGCGAGTTCGGCGAAATTACTTAGTGTTAGCCACGCGCGCCAAGCTTGCCAGAATGCGTCTTCGAAGAGATGTCCCGTTTCTTACTTTGATTCTGAGTGTCCCTCGATATGTGCGAGCGTCCCTAGAAATCTTTCCATACCCGCTAATGAAACTTGGCTTTCCAAATTGAGATACAGGAATCTGAACCTCCTTCGACCAGTCGTGCACAATACGCTCTGCCTCAGCTTTGTATAAATCATTTATCGTTACACGGGCAATTATTCTAGCTTTATCTATGTCATAGCAGTCATAGAACCATCTAAGTATGGTGCGGACAATTGCTGGATCAGAGTTAGTAAATCCACACTCCTGACTCCCGCGTTTGTATCCTTCTCCCCAATACAGTCCAAGTCCAAGAATAAACAGATCCCTCGTGCTTATATTTCCAACGTCCTCGGTCCCCGCTGCTAGCTGGGCTGCAATGTCAGATTGCTTCTGCTGTTTGTTCTTTGCGACCCAGGGGGCAAGAGCCTTTAGTCCCGCCTCACGACGAGATGCGTCGAGTGATATCTTTTGAGCAGGTGTAAGTTCAATCATTGCGCACCAGCGACTGACAGAGCTTGGACTCACTTCTAAAACGGAAGCAATGGTCTTTATGCTCTTTCCGGAACGCCTCATCATTTGGGCCCGAATTCGCTCAGCATCCTTCATATAGTAATAATACCACTGAGACTATGTTTTTATACGCACATACTGGTTCCAATAGCTGTATTGCTATAGACCATATAGTATGTATACTTGTTAGATAGCGGGGTAGAGGAGAGGTACCTCGGGAGGCTTGAACAATTCGGGCGTGCACAAAAGCAATTTTGTGTAAGATTACCTGCCAAATTCGGTGAAACCCTCACGTCTGAAAAGACGAAAGGCAATGCCGAGCCAAGCCCTTTCTTGAAAGAGAATCGGAAGGTGTAGAGACTAGACGGTAGGCACCCCTTTGGGGTGAAGGCATAGTCCAGACCGCAAACCCGTAAGGGGCAATGAAAATTGTAGTGGTAAGCATAACCTCCAGACCCCAGTTCGATTCTGGGCCCCGCAACCAGCAGCAAAGGCCACCTTCGGGTGGCTTTTGCATTTGTGCACTCCACAGCCTATCTGGTGTTTGGGGTGGGGTACACTTATAGCGTTACTCTTATATAACTGTATGTTCATGCGAAATATTCTTAATTGCGTGTGTGGCGACAAGTGGCGCGATGCCGCGCCGCTCGTGCTTCGTGTTGCTACCGGTGCCATCTTTGCGATGCACGGCTGGCAGAAGCTTGAGGGCGGTGTGCCTGGTCTTGCTGGATTCCTCGGTACTCTTGGATTCCCAGCCCCAGAATTGTTTGCGGTACTCCTTATCGCAGCAGAGCTTGGTGGCGGTATCATGCTTATCCTTGGTCTCTACACCCACTGGGTGGCAAAGACCCTGGCGCTTGTTGCTCTCGTAGCGCTCGTGCTCGTTCATCTAAAGAACGGGTTCTTTATGTCAGCGGGTGGGTACGAGTTCATTATGCTCATCTTCGCTGCGTCCTTCTCTCTTATGATCACCGGCCCTGGCAAGTGGTCACTTGATAAGAAGATGAAGAAGTAATACTGATAGTGTCGGTATACGTAAAAGCCCCGCGAAAGCGGGGCTTTTACTTATCGTCTTCGTTTAGGGTTTCGTAGTCGCTTCCCAATAAGCCAGAGGATGAAAAGAAGAATGAACAGGAAGAGGGGATAGAAGAGTGCGGGGTAGCGGAATATCGGAAGGAGTGCTTTTGCAATACTTTGCATGTATCCGCTTGCTGGGGTGGTGCTCGCGGTCTGTTCCTCGGGTGATTCAGTAGCAGCTCCGAGCACGGAGCCCGCTTTGTTCGTGGTGCTCGCAGTCACGTTTGCGGGAATCTCGCCAGCAAGCGTTGCAAGGTAGTTCTCACCAGCCTTGCGAATAGATTCAGTAGCACCAGTAGTTGCTGCAATCACACCAGAGACAGCGGGTGTGGAAGAAGCGGCGATGGTCTGTGCAGAATCAAGTGCCTCAGCGACCGGCGGCTTTGGTGGCTCTGGTGAAACGGTTATGGAGACTGCTGCAGCTGCGGTGTTTGCTACCGTCGCAGACTCCTTTGATTTCTTGTCGATAACACTACTAATAGTGGCGGCAATCTGATGACTGCCTTCATCTGGCACCCAAGTCACAGATTCGATCTCACTCTCTCCAGGTTCAAGGCTAAAAGGAGACGAGCCTACGGGCTCACCGTCTACCGTAAACGAGACCGAGCCTTCAATCGCGGCACTGCCTGCATTATAGGTGACTGCATACAGCCGTACGCTCGTGCCAGCAACAGGAGCGCTTTGAGAGAGCCACAACGCGCCAGGGGCAAAGCCCGCCGGAAGTGAGGCGGCGTGGGCACTGCTTGCAGATACCAGTACTGCAAGGAGGAGTACATATCGCAGTAGAGGCATGGTGTAATAGTAGCACCGAGTCGATTTCTTGGTGCTACACTTAAAACACCACCTGGTCCTATGAGGCTTCTTGCCCTACATGCGGTTTCGCTTTCTGTACTTCTTCTGGGGGTACCATTAGCGGCCTATGCAGATACTGCCTTTACGTCAAACGGAGTAGCGCCCTACGTGAGCGGCATTGCCGTTAAAGTGAACGGAGACTTTGTTCCTCCGAGCACAAAAACACAACACAACGTAACCGTCGTTATATCGGTAGAAAGTTTTGGAAAGAGCTACACAATTGATACGCCGCTCAATTCCGACAGCTACACGTTTACGGAGAATGGCGATTTTGAATTTACGTTCCATGACGAGGATGGTGCTACAGGCAGCTCAACGGTTACGGTAGATAACATAGACAGAACTCCTCCAGTTATCACTATTGATTCGTACAGCGCCTCGCCGACGAATGCGCCTGTTACTGTGTCAGCCGCGACGAACGAAGGAGCGCTGAGCGCGTCTAGTCACACGTTTACGGAGAATGGCAGCTTTGATTTTGTGGCCGTGGACGAAGCTGGAAACAGTGCGACGTCTACGGTTACTGTCAGCAATATTGATACAGAAGCGCCAGTGATTTCTAGAGCCGGAGAAGCAAGTGTGGAAGTACGTGCAGGGAATGAGTATACGGATGCGGGTGCTTCCGTAAGCGACAATACGGACACGAATGTGGCAGTTGTGATGGACGGCAGTGTGGACACCAATACTGTTGGGATATACACGCTTACGTACACGGCTACGGATGCAGCAGGCAATAGTGCCACTCCAGTCACGCGCACAGTTGAGGTGTATCGCAAATCATCTGGTGGCAGCGCACGAATTAGCACACCAGACTCACAGCCGCTGGCAGGGAGAGTACTCGGCGCAAGTACCTATAACTTCAGCGCAGATTTGACTGTCGGTGCAACTGGGGACGATGTGACGGCCCTTCAGAACCTCCTTCGCGAGCAGGGCTACTTCACCGAAGAGCCAACCGGATACTTCGGACCAAAAACAAAAGCCGCAGTGGTAGCATTCCAGGCATCAAGCGGGCTTCCTCAGACTGGGTACGTCGGCCCGCTCACACGTAGTGCGCTTGGCGGTAGTCCGACTCAGGCTATAAGTGTGGAGGCACAGATAGCACTTCTGACTGCTCAACTTAAGGCACTCCAGGCACAGTACGCACTTCTACAACAATAGCCAAAGTTGGCGTATTGCTTGCTCGGCCGTATGATTTACTCATGAAGAAACGCCGAGCCAGAAGACTAAAGGATTTTGTGCTCCCGCACAGCGGGAATGGTTATAAGCCTCTACTGTTGACTGCCGGAGGAGTAGCGCTTGCGCTCTCGGTCGTTGTGCTTGTTCAGGGCGCCTATGTGCTTGGGTCGCGCTTTGCGCAGTCTAATCCAGGTTTCCTGGCCTCGGTATTGCCGTCGGTGGTTACTTCACTTACTAACGATGACCGGCTTGCGCAGGGGCTTGGTGAACTTCAAAGCGATGAGCTCCTCACTAGGGCGGCGCAACTGAAAGCAGAGCACATGGCCGAGAATGGGTACTTCTCCCACGTATCTCCCGACGGGAAGACGCCGTGGTATTGGCTAGACCAGGTGGGGTACTCATACAGCTACGCGGGTGAAAATCTCGCTGTGGATTTTAATGATTCAAAGGAAGTGCAGGAGGCGTGGATGGCGTCACCTACGCACCGCGCAAATATTGTGAAGCGTGAGTACACGCGCATTGGTGTTGGTGTGGCTAAGGGCATGTTTGAGGGCAACGAAACCACGTTTGTGGTGCAGTTCTTTGCCGCCCCTAAGAAGGGTGCTGAAGTTCTTGGTGGTACGAAGGTTGCGGTAGTTGGCACAAACGCGCAGGTGCTTGGCGCAAGCACAGGCCCTGCAACTGTGGGTGAAATGTTCGCACGGGTAGCTGCGTCTCCTATGAGTACCACCGCCTATGTGCTTGCCGGTCTTGCGGGGCTATTCACCATACTACTGCTTATTGCGATTGGAGTGCACGCACGCATTCAGTTTATTGAGGTTATCGTAGGAGGGCTTCTGGTAGTTGCCGCCGCGCTTATATTTATTGTGTGGAATGCTTCTGAAGGCGCGTCTACAGTAGAAACGAATGACGCCCCTAGCGCGTCGATTGAGGTGAAGTAGTGCTTGTATGCAGGCGGTTATTTTAGCTTCTGGGCGCGGGACACGAATGGGTTCGCTCACGGACACCATTCCAAAGCCAATGCTTCTGGTGAATGGAAAGTCGCTGCTCCATCACAAGCTAGATATTCTTCCGCCAGACATAGAAGAGGTGATTTTTGTGATTGGATATTTGGGCGAAGTAATCCGCGAGGCGTTTGGAAGCGAATATGCAGGTCGCAAAATTACCTACGTAGAGCAGGATGTTTTGAATGGAACCATGGGAGCCGTTGCTTTGACCCAGCCTCATATCGAAGGACGCTTTATGGTGATGATGGGGGACGACCTTTACGGTACAGAAGATGTACTCAGAGCCTGCGCTACTCCGGACTGGGTTGTTGTCTTGGAAGAGACTGAGCACATGGCTTCAGGTGGCAAGGCACTCATGGGGGACGGAGACTTGGTGCTTGATATTGTAGAGGGCGAGCATCATGGCACTCACGGATTTATGAATACCAACCTATTCGTACTGGATGAGCGCGTATTCGAGTTTCCTATGATACCAAAGGCAGAGGGGAGTAAGGAGTACGGATTGCCACAGACTGTCCTTGCTGCCGCAAAGGCGGCGGGAATCCCGCTCCACGCTGTCCCTGCTACATCCTGGATTCAAGTCACCGCTCCCGAGGACCTTGAAAAAGCAGAGCGACTTTTGCGCCTATAGGCGTTGAATACGACCAAGTGATGTAGTAAGGTGCATATATCGTCGAGGTAAGCCCGTGCAGGCTTGGAGCGACGTATATGTCGGGGTAGCTCAGTTGGTTAGAGCGTAGCACTCATAACGCTAAGGTCGACGGATCATTCCCGTCCCCCGACACCCGTCTTGTCATCAGCCTGAATACGGGCTATATTCAGGCGAACACAGTTGTGGAATTGGCCGCCGGTTCCGTGTGGTAGAGAAAGATACTTCGGTACATTTGTCTGCCACACGGGCCTGGGGTGCCTAGCACACCAGCCCAACTGCGGTCGTAATTCAGCATTCGCTGTCTTTCGACCAGCAGGCTCGCATGATATACGAATACATTCGTGCATCATTCTCACCTGCGGTCGTAGCTCAACTGGTTAGAGCACCCGCCTGTCACGCGGGAGGTTGAGGGTTCAAGTCCCTTCGACCGCGCAAAATAAGAAAACCCCTTTCGAGGGGTTTTCTTTTTTTGCTCGGTCGAACAAATGGTACCGTTTGTAGGTACATGAAGGACGGCGTGATGATTA
>CAYITJ010000002.1:28560-56288 GCA_964366435.1 uncultured Candidatus Saccharibacteria bacterium | reverse complement strand
CCGCAGCGGGGGTGGGAGATGTTAAAAAAAGTTCCCCAAAAAAACCAACACCCCTTTCCGGGTGTTTTATTATTTGGCGCGTTCGAACAAAGCGTAGCTTTGGTAGGGACTTGAAGGCCGGAGTGATGATTCGTCAGCAGACGAATCCACGAGGCCGTGGCCAGACCGAAGTGAGTGACGACGAGCTGAGAGTCGAGGCTGTCCCTTCGACCGCGCAGATCACAAAACCGTCCATATGGGCGGTTTTGTGTTTCGGTCTAAGTACGGTTTGAACCAGATATACTTTCTATATGTGGATTCTGCTTGCTCTCGGCGCGTCACTCTTCTGGGGGATGACGTATGCGATTAACGAGCAGGTATATAAGCACATATCTGTTCTCTCATCGTTGGCCATAACTCTTACAGTCTCTGGAATTTTAGTAGGGATTGCTGCTCTTAGTCTCGGAATGTTGGGAAGGGATTTCGCCACGCTTGCCTCCGCCCCAAAGGTTCTCTCGCTCGTACTTGCAGGGATTGCAGTCCTTACTATAGCCGAGCTCTTCATTGGCTTTTCGATTACAGAGAAGAATGCGACCCTCGTGGGGCTTATAGAAATTTCTTACCCAATCTTCATACTCTTGTTCTCGTACCTACTATTTAAGGAAAACAATCTTACTGTCGCAACGGCTATTGGTGGGGTACTTATGTTTGCGGGAGTCGCAGTGATCTACCTCTTCAACAAGTAGTCTTTTACATTAGTTCCAACAGCGTGTACTAAGGCGCGCAGATGGGCGGACAGCGTTTGATTTAAGCGGCAGAAATAACCTCAACAATTTTTTTCGCAACTTCTTCGGGTGTTAGCTCGGAGGTATCTAGTACGGTTAGTCCATCGTCTCTAGACTCTTCTCGCATCTTCTTCGCGTACCACACGTTGCCATCTATGAATTCAGTTACTGGTTTACCGATTACTTTCTGGTTCTCATCAAAAACACCGTCTTTTGTATAACGGCCGATGAGACGTCTTCGGACCGTTTCCTCGTCAGCGTCAAGAACAATTATCTTTATTTCTGAACGTATCGATTCAGGAATATCAGCGAAGTCTTGAGGCTTTACAAATCCGCAGACAATGAACATCTTGCCGGAAGCAGAAGCTACAACTCCCTCGTGCGCCCAATGAGTTGCTTCGGCTATTCTCCACGCTCGGTCTGCACCGTCTGGTACTCCTCGAGAATCGAAATCCACAACCGTACTATCAGGAAGAAGTATCCGGAGAAAGGGCATAACTGAGGATTTGCCAACGCCATTCACTCCGCTAATGAAATAAGTCATGCGCGCAGTATATACCGACTGCGGGGCTTTTGTGGTTCGGTCTACAAGCCCGCTTGAACCAGGTATACTTTTCTCATGGAATACCGAGAAATAGAGGTGCGTTTTCTTGAGATTGATAAAGATGCCTTGCTCGCGAAATTGCGAGAACTTGGGGCAGAAGATTTAGGTGAGGATCTACTCGACGAAAAGATTATTTACGATGATGAACTGACTTGGCGAGATACGCCAGGGACATTCATGCGCATGCGAACTCGTAATGGAAAGACGGACCTTTGCTACAAGAACCGTACCGCACAGACCGTAGACGGTACTGAGGAAATAGAATTTGAGGTCTCGAACCCCGCCGCAGCTGAGGCGCTCCTGAATAGGTTGGGGTACAGCATGTATCGTACGCAACAAAAGAAGAGACACACATTCCAGCTGGGCGAAGTGACCGTGGATATTGATACGTGGCCAAGAGTTCCGACTTACGTAGAGCTTGAGGGATTTAGTGAGTCAGCATTGAGGGAAGCTGCGGAAAAACTGAATCTCGATTGGGACACCGTTGAGCTGCGAAACCCTCGAAAGGTTATTGAAGAGGTGTATAACATTCCTGTCGGCACGATGACGTGGTTTACGTTCGATAGGTTTGAATGATAAAGTCTGAACAATATACTCTTTCAGCTAGGTAAGAAGAACATCAGACAAATCAGAATCGGTCTGAATAACTTGCCTGCGTTCACGAGCTTTTGCAACTATCCACTCAAACACTCCGAGCAGGGAAGCGGCATAAAACACATCTCCAATGAACATGTTGCGCAGGAACGGAAGTCCCGCAGCGTAGGCAGTTATAAGACCTGCAGTGGTATGTGGATACCAGGTTGAAGTGGCCCACACGGCAAAATTCGTAATGAGAAAGAAGAAGAGTGACGAGGCCATGACGAGCAGTATGGTCACTGCGGGCGGTTTGCTTCGGGCCAGGATACTTACGCAACCTATTATCGCGAAAGAGCCGTACACGCTCACGAGAACTTTCCAGTCATAGAATCCAATGACCGCATCCGAAATGACCATCACGATAAGGGGAATGGCGATCGCCCACTTGGCGCCCACGTACTTGCCAGCAGCAAACGCGATTGCTGTCACGGGAGTTGTGTTTGGTGGGTGCGGAGCAAGGCGACCGAGAAAGCCAAGAGCAACTAGACCAAGAATTGAGAGAAATGTCTTCATATTAGAATCCCTTAAACTCCCAGAGAACTACATCATCGGCTTTCAGCTCATACTGATCTGCGCCAATCATCGGTGATACTGCATTCACTTGATACTGCCAATACTTTCCATCGGTGCCGTTTACATCTCCGCCCATACCCGTCACAAGTACTCCCATATCGCCGTAGTCTTGTGTTGTTACATCAAGGCCTGGATTACCTTCGTGAAGGCGAGTCAAAAGTGCAAGTACTGTTTCTCCATTCTCAATCGGCGTCGTTGTTGCGTCGTACAGTCCTTGAATGGTGAGGGTTATGGTATCCGCCACTTCCTCAGTCGTTGTGGCTGCTTCGTACGTATTGTTCGTTACGTAGTACGTCGTATGTGAGGACGATTTGTTTCTGGTAGGGGTTGTTGCTTGTGCTTGCGGGGCTAGGGCAAGGGACGAGGTCGCAATAATGACATTGACTGTAATAGTGGGCGGAGTGAAGCCTGCACCACCAGATGGTTCCCGAATAATGACTGGTGCCGATGGGGTCGTTGTGGACATCACGAACACTTGGATAGGAAGTGGATCTGCATCAGCCCGTACGCCATTGCCGTAGGTAAAAAGAAACCCGACAATGAGTGTAAATACTGAGAACACGGCAAGCCATAGATGATCTTTCATAATGGTGTGAATTAGGTCGCACGTGTGTACGTAGGTGAGGGCTCTGTCTGTCCTGCGCTTCTCGCTGCTTCCCTTGCGAACGCATAGAAGAAGCTTGAGAGTCGGTTAAGGTATGCCGTAAGTTCTGCGCACTGCACCTTGTCTGACCTTGCCGTAATAACTTCGCGCTCGGCCCGTCGCGTCACTGTCCGTGCGAGGTCAAAGAGAGCTGACAGAACCGTAGTACCCGGAACAAGGAACGAGGACGGCTTTTCTATGCGTGCCTCTACTTCTTCAATGGTCTGTTCAAGAGCATCTATGTCAGCCTGTTCAACATGCTTGTCTGCCCCTGCGAGTTCCGCCTGTATAACAAACAACGTTTCTTGCACCCGATATAGTTCGTCCGCAGTCTCCTCTAGACTGCGCTCATTTGCGTACGCTCGAATAAGTCCAATAAGTGCGTTAAGCTCGTCCACGCTTCCAAGAGCCTCAAGTACACTGTGGTCCTTGGGGAAACGCTCCTCGGTTCCAAAGAGCCCTGTTTCGCCAGCGTCTCCTTTTCGGGTGTAGAGCATAGCTTAGGTAATGGTTTGGTTTTCAGTAATCATCGCAACATCAATTTCGCAGGTACCAGAAACACACGCGAGCTCACGAGCACCCGTCGTTGTATCGTCCGTTTCGTAGAGCACCAATTTTGCAAAATCAATTAAAGGAAAGTTGCGCGCAAGCTCTTCATATCGCTCTTTGGTGATTTCTTCGTACGGAGCAAGCTGATACACATGGTCACTCTTCGGTAAGAAGGAAAGACCGCCCACAATATCCCAGTGCTCATACACCCAAGCTCCAACCGGTAGCCACTCGTCGGCATCAACAGTGATTGTCACGGATGGATTGTGTTCGCAGTACTGTTCTTTCACCATCTTCCAATACGCGAGCTGATCAAGCGCTCTGAGATCTCCCTTTACAACGGCATGCTTGGGTGCTCGTATGGGGAATTCAAGCACCCAGGTTGTCGCTGTCTCTTCTGTCTGTCCAACTTCTGGCACACACGGCACGCCCGCGTCCTGTAGCAGTTTCTTGAGCGGGTTGTGTCCCTCAATGCGTACGCGACGCACGTAGTGTTTGGCGTGGCGTGGATGCATACCCGACGCACAGTCAAAAAGCTGCGAACCGTTTCCCGAGGGTTTTACTGCGGTAATGGCAGTAGAGGGACGAATACCAAAACGTTTTGCATAATCAACATTTGTTTTGAGTGCGACTTGTTTGAGTGCGTGCTGCACGTTTTGGTTGCGAAGCAGAGGATTGTCCCACTGGCCCGTCATAGAGACGCCGAGGAGTGCTTCCTCTTCGCAGTTTTTCTTCCACTCGCTTGAGAGATAGGGGAAGTTGGTGAGCGAGGCTTGATACGTGCCAAGTATTGTTGCGATGCGAATTTTCTCTGAAAGCGTTTCTAGTGTATCGTCGGGGCGGACCACAACTTCACTTAAGTTACAAAACTGCTTAGATTTCAGAATAATTTCGCCGCAGGGATTGGTGCCGGAGCGCGCCGCATCCTTTTCAAACAGGGGCCATCGGCGTGCGGGGAGTTGCCCCTTCAAACCTCCGCGGTTGAAAATTCCACGCTCCCCGGAGCCACTTTTTGCAAGGTTGAGCCACTCCTCCATAAACGCGATAGCGGTGGGCTTCTCGTTATATACGGCTGAGTTATTTGCCATAGAGCGCTGAGAATTTGCAATGTAGAACTGACCGTTCTTAGCTTCGCGCATCTCCATGTCGTCCAAGTCTGAGAGGGAGATAAGCGCACTGCGCCGTACGCCACCCGCCACGACAATTTCTCCGATTTTGCAAACAATGTCATGCACGTCAAGCGTGCCGAGTCTGCGGCCCTGGCGCTCAAGCATTCGCTCACGCGTAAATTCAAGGAGGTTCTTTAAGGGTTCTGGTCCAGACGCTCTTCCCCCCATAGTTTTAAGTCGTGCACCGCGCGGGCGGATGCCGTCATATGCAAAGGAAACATCCTTTCCTGACGACCAGGTCTGCATGCCGTGAGCAAGCGCATCCGCCCACCCCTCTTTACTATCGGCAATGCTAAACGTGGGAAGTGATTCTCCTGTCTGGGGTGCTATCACTGGCAGCATGTCGACTGTTTGGTGCTCTACCGAGAATCCGACCCCCGTTCCACACATAGAGATATACATAATCTCTGCGAAATCCTGCCACGACGCTGGAGCGATAAAAGAGCAGTTGTAGACACACACGTGTGACGCGCGCGCCGGCGGCCCCGAGCTCCATAAGAGACGCATGGATCCGAGCGCTTTCATGGAAAGCATGTATTCGCGTATTTCCTGGTACTCACTTTCTGTAAGTACGCTGCCAAGATTCTCTTGCATGAACGAGACGTACCGCTCGATTGTTTCAACCCAAGTCTCTCGACGCCCTCTTTCGTCGTTCCACCTGGAGTAGGTGCTGTAGTACACAAATTCTGATAACTGATTGGAGAAGTACTGTTTGCTTTCTGCAACAAGTGCCCGAATAGTCGGCGACACGCGAGTGTCGTCTTTGCGAAGCTGCGCATGGTGTTCGCGATAGAGAATATAGGCCTTTGCTGTGACAGGCAGTCCTCCGTGCATGAGTTCAGTCTCCACAGCATCTTGTATCTGCTCCACTGAAAGCGTTGATACGTTGTCCGTGTCTGCCTGCCTGGACAGTGTTGCAACCACAGACTCAGTGAGTCGGTCGGCGTTCTCTTGTGTGGCTTCACCAGTTACTGCAAGGGCTTTCTCAATTGCGCGAGCTATCTTGTCTGTATCAAAGGGAACGATTGTGCCGTCTCGCTTAATGACTGAGGAAAGTGTTGGGGATTTCGTTCTAGGCATGGTGGTAAGGTGATATATTGATAAGTGTCTATGAATTATAAGCATAGACAGTCATCTATGAATACAAAAAAAGTGGGGAGAGCTTCAGTGGGCAACAAAACGAAAGAAAAGACATACCCGCGGCCATCATGGGTAGTTTCTGGTGAAGAAGAGTTGTGCCCAGACTGTTTTAAGGTAGTGGGGAGTAAGAGCCGCTATCAGCTCGTATGCCTGCTTGGCAAGAAGGAGTCAGGCATGACGGTGACTGAACTTACGGCGAAGCTAGAGCTTCAACAGCCAACGGTTACCCACCACTTAAACGCGCTCCGTTCGGTGGATGCGGTATCGTTTGAAGAGCGTGGCCGAGAACGTGTGTATACACTAAACCGGGCGGCCCACTGTTTTGAGGAGTGTCAGATTCCTTACTAATTCTCTTTTATCTATGCTACAGCTCTTCTCCTACACATGGACCTATATAGTCCAGGTAGCTGGTCTCTTTATTGCCTTTGTATTCGCAGGCCTCTTTATTTATCTTGCTTTGCGGAAATCACACTCACTCGTGATGCGCGTTGCGTTTGTGGTCATTTTCATTAGCGTATCGCTCTTTTTTTATGTACCAAACGGATTACCGCGTGACCTTGCGTACCCGCTCTCCTTGAAATCCTATGGCCCCGCTGAGGGCCCAGTGCTTCCGGCGGAAAATGTCCTCGCGTTTTTTACGAACTTCAATTCCTTTGAACGAGTGGCAGATATCGCACGTGACCCAAACGATTTGCCGCCGCCACTAAACAGGACCGAACCTGCACACGTATATTTGGAACTCACGGCCAAAGAAGTAATAGCTGAAATGGCCCCAGGAGTATACGAGAATTACTGGACCTTTGATTCAAAGATTCCTGGACCATTCTTCCGTGTGCGGGAGGGAGATACGGTCACGCTCACGCTTCACAACGATAAGACGAGTTTGCACCATCACAATATTGATCTGCATGCGGTCACCGGCCCTGGCGGGGGAGCGGCGTCCACTATGGTGGCGCCTGGCGAGTCCCAAACCTTTACATTTAAAGCTCTTCACCCGGGAGCATTCGTATATCACTGCGCTACGCCAAACGTAGCGAGCCACATGACTCACGGAATGTACGGTCTAATCCTTGTAGAGCCTAAGGAAGGAATGGCAAAAGCAGACAAGGAATTCTATGTAATGCAGGGAGAGTTCTATTCTGTTGGCGGTATGGGGCGCAAGGGTCTACAGCTCTTTGACGCACAAGCAATGCTCGACGGAAAGCCATCCTACATTGTTTTCAACGGAAGAGTAAATGGGCTCAGCGATCGTATGACTGCGAACACGGGACAAAACGTACGTATCTTCTTTGGAAATGGAGGGGTCAACCTCGTATCTTCGTTTCATGTCATTGGAGAGGTATTTGATGCAGTCTATCCAGAGGCTGCCATAGCTTCAGCTCCTCACAAGAGTGTGCAGACCACCCTTGTTCCTGCCGGGGGCGCAACCGTGGTTGAATTTGGGCTTGAGGTCCCAGGAAACTACTTGCTGGTGGACCATGCTCTCTCACGACTTGATCGTGGAGCGTGGGGCGCCTTGAAGGTATCTGGACCCGAAAATAAAGAGGTGTTTGATGGGGTGGTGGTGCCGGGGCACGGTCATTAGTGGCGTGTAGATATGTGCTCGCTCGAGAATCTACCGAGGCAGAATTAGTACAAATTGAATTATTAGGGGTTTTCGTTTACCATACGGAGGTCCTCTTCGGGGGACTGTTTTTGAGCGAAAGAACCGTTGTACTGTACCTGTTTCCTCGCAGACTCGGAAAAGGTACATCGGACTTCGCTCACAGCTCGAAGAGTCGCCACTGTACCCGCTTCCTCGCAAAGCCTCGGAACGGGTACTATCGGCTCGCTCGGGCGAAAAGAAACATACCTGCAGACAGGTGCGTTTCTTTTACCCTCACTCGCCGATGTAGCTCAGGGGTAGAGCAACTCCATGGTGGATCGCAGTATCCCGCCCATTCTTACAGCAATGTAGGTATGAATCCCGAATAACGGTTAATATCCGGCAGCGGACAAGACCGTGGCGCTCAGGCGCCCGAACGACTGACAAGGGCATCCCACGCGGATGAATATACAGTCTAGCCCTTCAATAACATACGAAATGAAGGTGGAAGCGAAGGAGTAGGTCGGCAGTTCAATTCTGCCCATCGGCTCAAATAGCAAAAAGCTCTGTGCATGCACAGAGCTTTTTGCATTTACACTTTACAAAATGACCTTTCGGGTTCAATGTAGAGCTTTCGCGTCAAGGTGGCGTGAAAAGTTCAGCGAGGGCGAAATGACTGAAACATCTGCGGACAAACCATCGCGCAAGCGTCCTTTTAATGGCCACGACGTGCAGCCCCGGCTGCACCAGAACGTCGGCGCTGCGCCGCCGACCACTCCTGAGAGGAAGGCGGGAACCAAACCGTCGAAGCCTCCGGGCTAGATACATCGTCAGGGCCTGAGAACCTCTCAGTCCTTGATATGAAGGGCGTCGCTTCGGCGACGCCTTTTGCTTTGCGAGCCAGGATTTTTTTATGTAAACTGCAAACGTGCCGAAGTAGCTCAGTTGGTAGAGCATTTCACTCGTAACGAAAAGGTCGCCGGTTCAATCCCGGCCTTCGGCTCCAGACAAAACGTCGCCCTCCTCGTGAAGGGCGACGTTTTGCTATACTCCCTCTATGAATCCCGAGGAGCGCATACAAGAGATTGAGGCACTCATGGCCTCTCCTACCTTTTGGGCAGATAAAGACGAGGCGCAGCGCGTTGTGCGGGAGTACCAGTCTCTCAAGGAGGGGGGTGGAGAGGGTGATGGGCACGACGCAGGACCCGCGACACTCGCCATACTTGCAGGTGCTGGCGGAGACGATGCAGAAGACTTTGCTGCCATGCTTCGTCGTATGTATGAAGGGTACGCGGCAAAGAAAGGGTGGCGCGTGCACGAGCTTGATATGAGCGAGAACAATCAAGGAGGGTTTCGTAGCTGTCTCATAGAAATCACAGGGAAGGGAGTGTATGGAAGACTGCGCCACGAATCCGGCGTGCATCGTCTCGTACGCATCTCCCCATTCAATGCTAACGACAAGCGTCAGACGTCCTTTGCGTTGGTGGAAGTGCTCCCTAAGCTGCGTCCAAACGATGAGATAGAGCTTAGACCTGACGACTTGGACATCCAATTTGCTCGCTCGGGGGGAGCTGGTGGCCAGAACGTGAACAAGCGAGAGACTGCAGTGCGCATCACGCATGTGCCGTCTGGCATTTCGGTGCATGTTTCAAGCGAGCGCAGCCAGCAGGCAAACCGCGAAAAGGCCATGGAGTTGGTACGGGCGAAAATATTTGCGCGCGAGGAAGCAAAGCGAGATGCTGAAGCACGCGGACGCTCTATTGCCGCAATAACCGACAACAGTTGGGGCTCGCAAATGCGCTCGTACGTACTGCATCCATATAAGTTGGTCAAAGACCATGAATCAGGGCATGAATCACACGACCCAGACGCTGTACTTAGTGGCGACCTGGATACCTTTATAGACGCGTCTATCGCAAGCAGGGTATAATGAACACCGACATACCACCTATGATTTACTTTGATAAAGTCACCAAGCACTACCGAGACGGTACTCCAGCTCTAGACGACGTGACGCTATCAATCGCTCCAAAAGAATTCGTTTCTATTGTGGGACACTCGGGCGCAGGGAAGACCACACTCCTCAAGATGCTTCTTGCAGAGGATGCGCCAACATCTGGCACCGTGTTTTTTGAGTCAGTAGACGTGCACTCTATTCCAAAGGGCTCGCTCCATAACTATCGCCGCAAGATTGGCATGGTGTTTCAGGACTTCCGCCTTATTCCAAACAAAACCGCGTATGAAAATATTGCGTTTGCCATGGAGGCCGCAGGACGTCCTCAGGACGAGATTGAAAGCGATGTCCCACACTTCCTTGATTTGGTGGATTTGGCCGACAAGGCGCACCATTTCCCAAGCCAGCTCTCAGGCGGTGAGCAGCAGCGCGTGGCTATCGGTCGTGCCATCATCAATCAGCCGGATGTGATCATTGCAGACGAGCCAACCGGAAACCTCGACCCCGCAAACACCTACGAGATTATTGAGATCTTGAAAAAGATTAATCAGCTTGGAACCACGGTTGTTATCACGACGCACAACAAGGGCGTGGTGGACGCACTTGGAAAGCGCGTTATCACCATGGATAAGGGCCAGATTGTGCGCGACGATAACCAGGGCCACTATCTTCTGTAATACTGACTATGATTCCTACTTCACTACAGCGAGTACTCACTAGCGGAGCAAAGAGCTTTGTGCGTAGCGGCGTTGTATCCATTGCAACGGTGCTCATCATGACAGTGACACTCGTGATTGTCGGCTCGCTCGTCTTTCTCTCCGCTATTTTGAGCAACACACTCAGCTCTATTAAGGACAAGGTGGATGTAAACGTATACTTCGTCACTGCTGCGCAGGAATCCGATATTCTTTCAGTAAAGGAGAAGCTTGAAGCACTTCCAAATGTATCCACGGTCACATACACCGACCGCGAGACTGCACTCGTAAACTTCCGTGAGCGCCACACAGAAGACGCTCTCACGCTCCAGGCGCTTGATGAGCTTGGCGACAATCCACTCGGCGCCTCGCTTGCGGTAAAGGCGAACGACCCGTCACAGTACGAGGGCATCGTGAAGTTTCTCTCTGACGACCCATCTGTTTCCCCTGACACCGGACCAATCATTGACCGTATCAACTACTATCAAAACAAGACCGTCATCGACCGCCTTACCGCTGCCATAGAAGCAACGGAGAAGGCTGGGTTTGCTATTGTTGGTCTGTTTGCGATTGCGTCACTCATTATTGCGTTTACCACGGTGCGTCTTGCTATCTATACCGCGCGCGACGAAATAGCCGTTATGCGCCTTGTGGGAGCTTCCAACATGTACATTCGCGGACCGTTCATTGTGGCGGGTATTATCTCGGGCGTCTTAGCAGCTCTCGTAGCACTGTTGTTCTTCTATCCGGCCACCTGGTACGCAGGAACGTCGCTTGCGGCATGGCTTGGAGGATTCAACCTGTTCACGTACTACTTGGACAACTTCGTGGGTATCTTCTTCTTGCTCGTTGGACTTGGCGTTGTGATTGGTGCGCTGGCAAGCTTCCTCGCGGTTCGCCGATACTTGAAGGTTTAAGATTCTCATATGGCACTTGAAGGACACAAATACCTATTCGTACTAGGGGGCGTAATGTCGGGTGTCGGTAAAGGAATCGCATCGTCCTCTATTGGACTTATTCTGAAGGAACGCGGATACGAGGTGAATCTGGTAAAGATTGATCCGTACCTAAACGTAGACGCAGGCACGATGAACCCGACCGAGCACGGCGAGGTATTTGTGCTGTCCTCTGGTCTTGAAACTGACCAAGACATGGGCAACTACGAGCGATTCTTGAATCGCGACCTCGGTCCTGAGGACTACATGACAAGTGGCATGGTGTACCAGACGGTCATCAACAAGGAGCGTGCGCTTGAGTACAAGGGAAAGTTTGTAGAGACTATTCCGCATGTGCGCGACGAAATCATTGAGCGCCTCGAGCGCGCAGCAGGGCACAATGGCAGCCAGATTTCGGTGATTGAGATTGGCGGAACAGTGGGAGACTTCCAGAATGGATTGTTTATCGAAGCAGCGCGCGTGATGCGCTTGAAGCATCCAAATGACGTGCAGTTTGTACTGGTGTCGTATCTTCCAGTGCCAAACACCATTGGTGAGATGAAGACCAAGCCAACACAAAGCGCAGTGCGCGAGCTGAACTCATACGGCGTGCAGCCTGACTTCATTTTGGCGCGCAGCAACGACCCCATGGACGACAAACGAAAGGAGAAACTGGCTATCTGGTGCAATGTACCAGCCCAGCACATCATCTCTGCGCCAGACGTCGCAAGTATCTACGATGTGCCGCTCAACTTTGAGAAGGACAACCTGGGAGATTTACTACTCGACGCACTTCGCTTGCCTAAGGACAAGCCAGCAGACTTTACGGCCTGGGGAGACTTTGTCGCACGCGTAAAGAAGGGTGGACCTGAGGTGAAGATAGGTATCGTGGGCAAGTATTTTGATACGGGTGACTATGTCCTCTCCGACGCGTATCTTTCGGTAATCGAGGCGCTGAAGTTCTCGGGTGCAGAAGTGGGTGTGAAGCCACGCATCGAATGGCTAAACGCCAAGGACTTCCAGAATGGCGAGGGAGTAGAGAAGCTTGGTGAGTACGACGGCATCCTTGTGCCGGGCGGGTTTGGAGAGACGGGTATTGAGGGTAAGTTGCATGCTATTCGCTACGCTCGCGAAAACAAGATTCCGTACTTCGGGCTCTGCTACGGCATGCAGCTTATGGTGGTGGAGTACGCACGCAATGTGCTCGGGCTTGAAGGAGCGCACACAGTGGAGATCAATCCAGACGCAGCACATCCGATTGTTGCCATGATGGACGCACAGAAGGAGATTCTGGCGAAGGGGCAGTACGGTGGCACCATGCGTCTTGGGAACTATGTCGAGCATGTGGTGCCCGGCACAATTGCGCACGCAGCTTATGGAAAGGATGAGATAGAGGAGCGTCACCGTCATCGCTACGAAATTAACCCAGCGTATGTGAGTCAGCTCACCGAGGCAGGGCTCGTGTTCTCGGGCACATCGCCCGACGGAGTGCTTATGGAGATTGCTGAGCTGCCAGAGGAGGTGCATCCATTCTTCCTTGGCACTCAGGCGCATCCAGAGCTCATTGCGCGCCCGCTAGCACCGCACCCACTCTTCTCAGCGTTCCTCCGAGCAGCGCAAAAGAAGGCAGAGGCATAATTTCTAATTCTGTGGTATAATGTCGGAGACGGACCCCGCTCCGTCTTTGTTTGTTCTATGGGGATATACAGTGCATGTTGCCTACACGTGATGCGAAGAAAACGAAATTCTACACTACGCTGGGAATGCGGATTCGGGCGGCGCGCAAGCGCACAAAGCTCTCCGCAAAAGACTTCGCGTCTGGACTTGGAATCAGCGAACGTCAGCTGCGCCGGTATGAATCCGGCAAAGGCAACATCGACAGCTATCAGCTCGCGAGAATCGCGCAGGTTAGCGGAGAAGGGCTCGAATCCCTTGTCGCTGACCTAGAAGACCTTGTTGAGGGTTCGAAGAAACGGACATCTCTGAAAAAGGCGGCGTAGAAACGCAGCAAGACACGGCCAGAAGCAAAATGCTTCTGGCCGAACCTCGTTTATAGGATGTGCAGTTTAGGTCGATTGTGTCGTTTAAGCGGGGGTATACTTATGGGGATTGCTAGTAATTATTCGCATTCTCTATGTCTTCAAACGTTAAAACAGTTATTGGGGTGGTATCACTTATTGTGGTGGCTGCTGCGCTTTATTTTGGTATTCAGTGGTACGAAGGTAAGTATGGGGAGGGGTCAGCCGTCTTCAGTACTGAGCCAGTGGTTCTACCATCTGGTGAAAGCACGACCGATGATTCGCTTGCAGAGGATGCGGCGGCCATCGATGCAGAATTGAAGGCTCTTGATGCTGATAACGCTTCTGCTGAAGCAAGTATTGAGGAATCTGCACAGGTCCAATAATCCTTAGCTCTACTCAACATATGAAACCTATTACAACCATTCTCCCGCTTGCACTCGCAGCAGTGCTTATTGGAAGCCCGCTTGCAGTACTCGCCAACGAAAACGACGACTCATCTACTGATGTAGAAGTATCGGCGTCGGTGGAAGCAGAGGTAGAGGTGCGTGGGAACGATGACCGAAGGGACGAAGGCCGAAGAATCGATTTAATAGAACGCGCAAAGAAGGAGCGTATGGATATGCAGGAGCGCTTCCGTGCAAGTTTCGGCAGCTCCACGAAGCCTCGCCCTGCTTCAACCTCCATGCCTATCAAGGAGCGCATACAGGACCGTGACCGTGATGGTAGTGGTCTAGATGGCTCAAAGATGCAGGCACGCGGAGAAGTCCGCATCGAGGACCGCATAAAGCGCCTCGAGGCTCAGATTGAGCGCATCTCTAAGATGGAGCGTCTATCGAGTGAGCAGAAGGCCACTATCACCGCAGAGCTAAAGGCTCAGGTAGCGTCGCTCACCGAACTAAAGACCAAGATTGATGCAGAGACTGACCCCGCAAAGATTAAGGAGCTGACGCAGACAATCGGTAAGGAGTACCGCACCTATGCGGTTGCTATGCCAAAGGCAGCACTTACTGCAGCCGCAGACCGCATCATGAAGGTGGTGGGTCAGATGGAAGCATTTACTGCAAAGCTTGAAGCACGTGTAAGCGCGTCAGGCTCAGCCGAGGCGACAACACTTCTGGGTGAGTACACCACCAGTGTCGCTAGTGCTAAGACAAACGCGCAGGCGGCTGCAAGTCTCGTTGCAGACCTGAAGGCTGACGAGGGAGACGCTACTGTGGCGTCCTCAAACACCGCAGCACTAAAGAGTGCAAAGGAGAAGATTGATGCCGCACAGGCAATTCTCAAAGAGGCTCGTCAGGACATCGGCAGCATCCTAAAGCTCGTGAAGGGACTTGGGGAGAAGGAGGGAGAGTAATACCGGGGGCGGGAATCACATTCCTGCCTTGAAGCAACGCGCGGCCCCTCGGGCCGCGCGTTGCATTTAGCCTCATTTTCAAGTATCTTTTGCGAAGCAGGCAGGTGTTACCTGCCTCGCTATTGCGGGATCGTCTAATGGTAGGACTTCGGTTTCTGGTACCGACTATCTAGGTTCGAGTCCTAGTCCCGCAGCCAACTCGTGCTAGGGTATCGCGCTCGAGACGCGTCGATAAACAAAGGGTATTTTGGAGACTCGAATTCGAGTCCTAGACAGGTGCCGACCAACCAAAGTTAGAACTTCAGTAAATAAAGTCTAGATTTTGGTTCGAGTCCTAAAGCCATCGCATTAGTTTTGGCCTAAAACCTAAAAAATGAGAAGGTCAAAAACAGGTGTACAATACACAAGATGGTTTGGTGGAAGATCAGTTTTGCATACTTATTCTCAATAGCACTGCTGCTAGTCGTAGTCGTCGGTCCTTCCATTCTCCTTAAAACAACCGTTGTAGCGGGTTCAGACTGTTTCTTCGGCCCACATAAGGAATCGCTGTGTGATATGTCGCCGTTAGACCACTTAGAGCACTGGCAAAGTACGTTTGCGGCTACGGTTGTGAAGGCAATTACCTTACTCGGTCTTGCGGTAGTTGCGCTTTTTGTAATTCATAAGTTTGTATGCGTACAGCGAACGTACCGATATATCCGTCTTCATTCTCCGCCTCAGTCAACTCTGTTTCAAGAATTATTTGCTAGGGGACTTCTGAATTCAAAGGCGTACTAGACCAAGACAACTTCGGTTTGTCTTACTAGCGTTATCTGAATTCTATGAAAAAACCTATTCTTCTCGTGCTAGCCTCTTTAATCGTTGGGGCAGGCATCGGATACATCACTCGCGGGGGAATCGATCTTCCAAATAGTTCTGGTGCACAGGGCATGAACTCTATGCAGCACGGAACAACAACGGACACTATGGTTACCGAGCTTTCTGAGCTCTCAGGCAGCAGCCGAGATGCAGAGTACCTGGAAAGCATGATCGTGCACCACCAGTCCGCCGTAACAATGTCACAACTTCTTCTTGAGACGACTCGTCGTCCAGAACTAAAGCAGCTTGCTGAGAACATTATCGCCACGCAGAACACCGAGATCACTCAGATGCGGGGGTTCCTTAGCCAGTGGTACGGCCGCTAACTAATACTGATTATGGAAAAGAAATTCGAGAAGATCGCAACGCCCCTATCAGTAGTCCTTGGTGCGATATTTATTGCAGGAGCTATTTACTGGGGAGGCGCAAAGGCACCAGCGGTTCCAAACGGAGCAGGTGCACCCGATGAAAAAGCTATACAGCAAGCACTTGAGAACGTAGCGCCGGTAACGGCAGAGGATCATGTGCGCGGTAATCCGAACGCGGAGGTAACTATCATCGAATATGCCGATACGGAGTGCCCGTTCTGCAAGCAGTTCCACGAGACGATGAAGCGGGTAGTGGACACCAATCAGAATGTTGCATGGGTATACCGACATTTCCCGCTCGATCAGCTGCACGCTAAAGCAAGAAGCGAAGCGGTTGCTCTTGAATGCGCCAACGAGGTCGGAGGAAACGATGCGTTCTGGAAGTATGCCGACCGGCTCTATGAGGTAACTCCATCGAATGATGGTCTTGAAGCAACAGAACTTCCAAAGATAGCTGCATACGTTGGTCTGGATACGCAGGCGTTCGCTTCGTGTCAGCAGAGCGGCCGTTACGATGCTCATATAGAAGCGGAGGCGCAGAACGCTATCGCAACTGGAGGGCAGGGAACTCCTTGGAGCGTCGTTGTCACGAAAGATGGTAAGAAGTATCCCCTGTCAGGGGGTCAGCCGTATGAAGCAGTGCAGCAGCTTATCGAGACAGCTTTAAAGAACTAAACTCACTACACCTATGAAATGTCCCATTGATCAGAGCGTGCTTCAGATAACGGACCGCCAGGGAGTCGAGATTGATTACTGCCCGTCATGTCGCGGTGTATGGCTCGACCGTGGCGAACTCGATAAGATTATTGATCGTATTGATAGCGGTGCTGTACCGCAGCAGCCAGAACCTTCCCGCGCAACTCGCCAGGAGTATAGTAATGACAGTCATCAGTACGGTCAGGGAGGGTATAAGAAGCGACGTAAGGAGGGTTTGCTCGGAGAATTGTTTGACTTCTAGTAGGTATGGACATCGAACTCTATTCAACATTGGTAACGACAGGATTGTTCTTACTCACTGCGGGCTTGGTGGGGTGTTTGGCGTTATACGCACTCGTCCCTGCATTCAAAGAGCATGTTAATCGGCATACATACCGCCAACTCTACGGAGCGATAGCAGCAATCGTTGCCGCATCCATCCTTGGCGCACTGGTGTACCAAGTTTTGTATGCAACTCCCGTGTGCGAACTATGCTGGTGGCAGCGTATCTTCCTGTTCCCGATAGCGATAGTGGCTTTGGTTGCTGCTTGGTATCGGACTAAAGAGGCTCATGTGACTGTCAGCGTACTTGCCCTCATCGGACTCTTATACGCTGTCTATCACTACTATCTGCACTTCCAAGGACTCGTGCTTGGAAATCCGCTTGCGGTACCGTGCTCATCCGGAGGTTTGCTTCCGGCATGTGGCGACTCGCCGATACTTACGTTCGGATTCGTTACGATTCCGTTCATGGGAATCCTTGTCTTTATCAATCTGCTTATTCTCGCGTTCTTCGTGCACCAGAAGGTACGCAGTGAGGGTGTGATCGGCGTAAGTAATTAGCGACTGATATGAAATTAAATTCTAATGTTGGGGTAATAATCGGAATCGTTGTCCTATGTGCAGGACTGCTATTCATCGCGTCTTTCGCGCGTGCGCCGGAGCCGGCAACCCCATTTCCAGCGGTTCGAGCAGATGATCATGTAAAGGGTGCGACTTCAAGCCCTGTGGTGCTCGTCGAATATCTTGATTTCGAATGCGAAGCGTGTGGCGCGTACTATCCCATCGTAAAGCAGATGGAAGAGGAGTTCGGCGACCGAGTAACGTTCGTAGCTCGCTATTTCCCGCTACCTGGTCATAAGAATGGACTTCCTGCGGCACTTGCCGTCGAAGCCGCGAGTCGTCAGGGAAAGTTCTGGGAGATGCACAACCTCATGTTTGATCGTCAGAAGGACTGGGGTGAGAAGCAGGTAGAAACACCAGAAGTATTCGAGGGGTTCGCACTAGAACTTGGTCTCAACATGGAACAGTTCAAGGCAGACGTAGCCTCAGAAGAGGTGCTGGCGAGAGTGATGCGTGACATGGAGGAAGGCAGGCAGGCTGGTGCTAACTCAACGCCTACCTTTTTCTTGAACGGTATGAAGATCCAGAACCCGCAGTCACCCGAGGCATTCCGAGCCTTGCTTCAGTCGCAGGTAGATAAGGCGGGCTCTTAAAAGTATGACTGCCTCCAAATCCTGCGACTCATGCGAAGTCGAAAGTCCCCGAGAAGATCTCTATAAGAAGATAGCTACTGGAATCTCCGGAGCAGCTACAGCTATTGGCTTCTCCTTACAGTTTCTTGGTCTGCTACCTTCGTTCCAGACCCCTCTCTTTCTTCTTGCTATCACAGTTGGCGGAATCTATGTTGTCCGTGGCGCATGGAATGGCCTTACGAAGAAGCGCTTCCTCAATATAGATTTCCTCGTTGTTGTCGCAGCGATCGGTGCGCTCTATCTGGGAGAGTTCGGCGAGGGTGCGGCTGTCGTGTTCTTCTTCTCGCTAGCTGAAGCGTTCGAGCAGTACGGTATCGCTCGCTCCCGTAAAGCACTTGAAAACCTTGTAGAGAAAAGTCCAAAACTCGCGCTTTTGGCCGATGGGACGGAAGTCCCTGTTGCGAGCGTAACTATAGGAACAGTTATCGCCGTAAAGCCTGGGAAGCTCATTCCGCTCGACGGCAAGGTACTCAAGGGAGATTCGGCAGTAAACGAGGCATCCATAACGGGAGAACCGCTTCCGCAAGGAAAGACAGCGGGGGATACCGTGTATGCAGGAACTCTGAATGAGAACGGCTATCTTGAAATAGAGGTAACTAAAGTAAGCACCGAGTCGACCCTTGCGAAAATTGTGAAGCTCGTTGAGGAAGCGCAGGACTCAAAGACCGGAGCCGAGGAATTCATAGATAAATTTGCGAAATACTACACGCCAGCAGTTGCGTTCATTGCGCTCGGCTTGTTCGCAATTCCAACCTTGTTTTTCGGAGGGGAGGTAACGGTGTGGCTTGAACGCGCCATCACGCTCCTGGTTATAGCGTGTCCGTGTGCACTTGTGATAGCTACGCCGGTTGCAGTAACCGCAGCTCTCGGAGGGGCTTCAAGAAAAGGAGTGCTTATCCGAGGCGGACGATTCCTTGAAGAGCTTGGAAGGGTAAAGGCGATCTCGCTCGACAAGACGGGCACACTTACGGAGGGAGAACCACGCGTATCAGATGTCGTTGCCTTTGACGGGTTCACAGAGCAGCAGGTGCTCGAAGACGTGGCCGGTATCGAGTCGTATTCGTCTCATCCTCTCTCAAAAGCCATCCTTGCGTACGCTGCTGAAAAGAATGTGAGCCCGCACGCCATGGACAAGTATGAGAACGTCAAAGGAAAGGGTGGGAAAGCGGTATGCCGCGTCTGTTCTGATACAGAGCATCTCGTTGGAAATCTGAAGATGCTTGACGCACACAACGTATCTACTGAAGAAGCCATCAGAAAGACTGAAGGGTTCGAGAAGGAGGGGAAGACTATCGTCCTTGTCACTGAAGGTCACACGGCCATGGGTGCGCTCGCTATCACGGATACGATTCGTAAGACCTCAAAGGAAGTTATAGCGAACTTGCGAAAGAGCGGGGTCGAACCCGTCATGCTTACCGGAGACAATCAGCGTAGCGGGGAGTATGTGGCTAAGGAGATCGGCATAACAGAAGTGTATGGAGGGCTCTTGCCAGAGGATAAGGTTGAGAAGATAGAGGAGTTGAAAAAGAGATACGGTTCTGTCGCAATGGTCGGTGATGGCGTGAACGATGCCCCCTCCCTCGCAGCAGCCGATGTGGGTATCGCGATGGGTGCACGAGGATCAGACGTGGCAATTGAAACGGCAGATGTGGCGCTTATGAACGACACGCTTGAGTCTGTTCCATATGTCATGAAGCTTGGAAAGCGTACGCTCGCAACGGTTAAATTCAACGTTACCGTGGCGATTGCATCCAAAGCAGCATTCATCTGTCTTGTGGCGTTAGGAATGTCCAATCTTGGCATTGCGATAGCGGCTGATACCGGTGTTGCTATATTAGTGACGTTAAATGGCCTAAGATTATTTAAGGCGTAGGAGGCTCTACCTAAGCCATATTCTAGTCCACATTTCCTCATAAAAGCATCATTGACCCGCACTTCTCCCACGCTATACTAGTGGAACTGGTTAGATACGGTTGTACTCAAGAAAAGCCTGTTATGGTTTTTTTGTATTATGAAGAAACGCTGAACACCCCTTTGTTTTCCTATTATGCCTTCCAAGCTTTTCTCCCGTTCTAAACGTGCTTTGAACAGGGATACATACAAGGTTTATGGTTTAGTAGCAGCGGTTCCCGCTCTATTCCTTTTCATCCATATCATCTCACCGCAGTCAGTGGACGACATATTCCCGTTCCTACACACCGCTCATGCTCAAACTGGTGCTGACGGAGCAGTATTGCACGACTCTAGCATTGACTTGCTGGAAGCAGCAATCAACTCTGATCCAAATCCCAATAAGGGCGATCGTGAGATGGAGGTTGCGGGTGGCTCAGCTCTACTTCCTCATGGCGGTCCTGGGTACGCAGAAGGTGCAGATAATAGTACTCAGAAAAGCTCTAAGCCAAAGAAGACCGGCATCTCAGTTTATACAGTGCAAGAGGGAGATGCACTTTCCGAAATTGCCGAAGAGCATGGAGTATCAACTAACACTATTCTCTGGGCAAATGATATTCGTGATGCAAGTACTATCCGTGTAGGCGATGAACTTATCATTCTTCCCGTATCGGGTGTTCAACACAAAGTGGCCTCAGGAGAAACGCTCCAATCTATCGCTAAGAAGTTTGGGTCAGACGCTTCGGATATAGCCCTTTATAACGGTATAGATGAAAGAGCCGGACTTAAGGCCGGTGTCGAGATCGTGGTTCCTGGCGGGGCATTCCCATCTGCTACTAAGAAGGTTGCGGCTTCAGGCGCGACCAAGAAATCAACAGGAACAAGGGCGAAGTCGAGTACTGCGGCTTCATTGGGAAAGTTTGGAAACCCTCTTCCGGGTAGAGCAATTACCCAGGCAAATCACGGTCAGAATGCAGTAGATATTGATGGTGAAACTGGAGATCCGATTTACGCGTCAGCCGGAGGTTCGGTTATTATCGCCAAGGGCGGAGGAGGCTACAACGGCGGCTACGGAAATTACATCGTTATTGAGCACGGTGGCGGAGCTCAGACCTTGTACGCCCACATGTCTTCTCTCGCTGTCTCTGGAGGGTCAGTAGATAAGGGAGAGGTTATTGGGTATGTAGGCAGTACCGGCAAATCAACCGGCTCACATCTGCACTTCGAGGTTCGTGGAGCTACTAATCCGCTTTAAGTGAGATTAGCTTGTCTACCAGGGCTAGTCTGCTCTTGAGGCATCCAAGCGGAGCCATTCTCGAGCCGACCGAATTGAGAGAGATAGGGAGGTTGAAAGAATTCTGGCTGAGGCAGGTATGCCATTGCTGCGCACTACAGATGCACAAGGACTAGCGGAAAAGATTAAGGCTAAGCTGGGCCCACAGGAGTCGCTCTAACAAAGGAAACCGCCCACCAAGTGTGATCTTGGTGGGCGTTGCTTTCGCGGCAAAAGTAGCTGGACGATAGAGCTTGGGCCGAAAGTCGTTGCTTTACGCCGCCAGGTCGCAGCCGAACTTTGACTGATTCAGAACGTCCACCAGCTCCTGGGGTAGATCATAGACGCCTTCATGGATGGTACTGATTTCCATAGAGCCGCCGAAGACTTTGATCAGGTCGGTCAGACCTCCTTCCTTGTTCGCGTCCCGGGTCTGGCCGAGGTTGTAGAAGCTGAGTACTTCCATCAGAAGCATACGAAGAAAGAGTCCGTACTCGTCGTCGGACAGGTCGACCATATTCTCGTCCTTGTGCAGGACAAGGTGGTAGAGCATCTTGAGTCCCTGGATGCCGCCTGGATCTTCGGGAGCCTCCGCATCCATCCGTGGGACGGGGATGCTGAAAGTCATCTCGTACAGCAGGGTAGCCTTTCCCAGGCTGATGTGGCCTTTGTACTTCACGCCGTCCACCACCTGAATGATTTTCAGCTCGTAGGGAACGTGCATTTCTCGGCACCTCGTTGGTTGTTGAACTAAAAGGAACTTGGCGAAATAAAACATATTTAAGTACTAGTGTCAAACATCTGCAAACAAGGTCACTAAACGATGCCCAAGACCTTCAGTCGGTTTAAAGCCAACATAGATGCCCAAAGCGCTATAATCAGCCTATGAAAATCGTGTGTCTAAACACCTGGGGCGGACGCGCAGGGAAGGAGGGACTCCTGTCCTTTTTCGCCGCACACAAGGACGACACGGACATATTCTGCCTGCAGGAAATATGGTCTGCTCCGTACAGTGATTTGGAGGGACAAAAAGTGGGTGGCAAAGATTTGGACCACTCAGCAATTATGGTGAACGGGCTCCAAGAGATTTCTGAGCTTCTTGCCGAGCACGCACCGATTTTCCGACCGCACCATGGAGACAATTACGGACTGCTCATGCTGGTTAAGAACGGTATAGAGATATTGGCCGATGGAGAAGTATTTGTGCATAAAGAGAAGGGCTATATTCCTGAAGGAGATATCGGTAAGCATGCGAGGAACATACAATTTGTTACTGCCGAGCATAATGGTGCACCACTCACCGTAATTAATTTCCACGGACTGTGGAACGGACAGGGGAAGGGTGATAGTGAGGATCGCATTGCGCAGTCAGAGAAGATCAAGAATTTCATGCAGAACCTTCAAGGCAACATTGTGTTGTGCGGAGACTTTAATCTTGAACCTGATACAGAGAGCTTAAGAATTCTTGAGGGTAGTGGTTTACGCAACCTCATTCGAGAGAACGGTATCACTTCTACCCGAACGGCTCATTACACAGGACCGGTCAAATTTGCCGATTATGTACTTGTATCAGAAACGCTAGAAGTGGCAGATTTCCAGGTATTGCCCGACGAGGTCTCGGACCATACCCCTCTCATGCTGGTAATCTAATGATATGGAAATTCTTCTCTCCAAAGCGGCCTTCGGAATCCTCTCTTCTTTCTTCGTTCTTCTCGGTGGTCTTCCGTATCTCAACGACATACATAAAAAGAAGGCCAAGCCACATGTTTTAAGCTGGCTTGGGTGGGCGTTCATTACTGCGCTCGGCGCTTTCGCTATGCTTGCAGAAGGGAGTACTTGGGCAGTTGCTATTCTTTTCGCGAATACAGGACTCTGTCTTCTTATCGCGCTGTACTCAATCATTCGGCGAGTTGGCGTGTGGTCAACCGGGAGGTACGACTACGTGTTCTTTGGGATTGGTATCGCTGGTCTGGTTCTTTGGCAGGTGCTTGATATGCCGGCCATTGCACTTGTCTGTGCCATTGTTGCAGACTTCTGCTTCGGTGCTCCAACGATTATCAAGACATTTAAAGATTCATCAACAGAAACGCCATTTGTGTGGGCGACCGCCACCATTTCAGGTCTGCTTAGCCTCTTTGCAGTTCAAGACTTCTCGTTTCATGAAGTGGCGTACCCACTCTATCTCTTTATTTTTGATGCTGCGGTACTAGTTCTTGCCTTGGGTTGGATTACAAGACGAAGGGGTGCGATTGTAGAGGAAGAGCCAACGAGCCCACGATAGGTATACCCAAGCTAATAGAACTACTCTCTTATGACCAAATACATTCTTCACGGCGGATTTGAGCGGCGGGATAACGAACTCAATAACTCCTTCTACCGGGAACTAGTTAAAGATCTCCCTGACTACGCCACGCTCCTTATGGTGTATTTTGCTTCTGAATATGAGGGCATACGAGAAGCCTTCACGGAGCAGACGAATAGGATTCACGAAATCACGGGGAAAGATTTGAAATATGTATTGGCGACAGAAGAGGATTTTTTGAATCAAGTTGAAGCGGCTGATGCAATACATTTTAGAGGAGGTCATACGCCTAAACTTCTTGCTACCTTGAGTCAGTATCCTGACATCAAGTCTTACTTACTAAACAAAACCATTTCGGGCTCATCTGCTGGTGCCTACGCGTTGGCTACATACGGGCCAGGGCACTCAAAGAAGGGAATTAGGGAGGGGTTAGGTATTGTTCCTGTGCGAGTCGTATGTCATTACGAAAGTACCGAAATGCCACCTAATCCTGAGTCATATGCCGAGCTCGTTGAACTGGCTCCTGAGCTGGAGCTAGTCCAACTACGAGACTGTGAATGGAGAGTCTTTAAGTCTTAAATATGGAAAGCAAGAACTATCTTTGTGGAGGAAATACGTTTGCATACAGCAAGGGTTATATTGGACTGCCAATCGAAATTCTAAACCTTCCAGAGACAATAGAAATAAACGGCGAGACGTTGTTCCGGAAGACCTCTTTCCATATCAGTCTTATCTGTGTGAAGGATATTGTCGCCGTACAGAGTGGTATTGAGGAAAAAATACTTTCAACTTTTTGTTCATTTGTAAGCAAGAACGACATATCTTTCTCGGGCTACACTGGCGGGTTTCGCTTTGCGCAAGATGCTGAACGAAAGTCATTCATAGCCTTGTGCGATATGTTAGGACTCAGTGAATTCTTCCATGTATTGCGCACCGAGTTAGGTCTCGATGTTCCTGATCAGCCGACGCATATCACGCTCTATACACTTCAACCTAATGCAGGAATCGGATTAAACAGTCCTGCAGATATGGAAGGTAAGTCTGTAAAGGTAGAGGCTCCAAAAGAGGTTCTTGTCTACTTATCCAGCTAATTGTCCTGAACACAGCGAAGCCTCGCAGTTTCTTTGACAAGCAGTTATATATACGTATTATGCGATAAGTTTGAACAAAGCCGGAGAAAATTTGTGGCAAAGCAATCAGGTACGTGCGACAAGCATCAACAGGAACTTAGCGAGAGGGGTAAGTGCTGGTCTTGCCAGGAAGAGGCTGAGGCTTCTACCAAGGCGGCGCTCGTCGCGACACTCTCGCCCGAGCAGAGGGTGCTCTTCGACGCCTATCACGAGGCTGCAAGCGCACGGACGAGCGAGATCATTCTCGACTAAAGTCCAAGAGGGTGCAGGCCGCGGCCGGCACCCTTTTCGCTTTATACAAATACTCAAATAGCGCCTCAAACAGCCAGTACCGGGTCTAGGGGTATACTTTGTGCATGAAACTCGAGCATCTCCGCCGTCTTTGTGAAGATTTTAATCTCGGCGCTGGTCCAGTTGTAGAAGAGAATCACGAAGGTGTTTTAAATAGGAACTATGTAGTTACGACAGACACTGGTAAATACTTTGTTAAATCAATCCGAGAAAAGCGCAGACCGAGTCTTCCTTATATTGCGCAGGTTGAAGAATTCTTTTACGGAAACGGTATCCCGGCTATACGAATGCTCGTGTCCAATAATGGAAACAAGGTTGAAGAATACGATTCAGAAACGTACACAGTCTATCCTTTTGTGGAAAGTGTGAAGACTCACACGTATGACCGCGAGGACTTTACTCTAATGGGGCAAATGCTAGGTCGTATTCATTTGGCGGGCAGTAAAGACATCCCCATGTCTCTGAGTCAAAAACTTTTTAGTGGTAAGTCTGCGGAGGAAATACGGGAGAAGCTTCAGGGATATCTGGAGCGAGTACAGACTCCCAAAGACGATACTGAGAAGCTCTTTCTTGAGTACATACAACTAAAGCTAGATATGCTCGACAGAGCGTCGCATATTGTGCCGCTTCCAATGGACACCCTTACTCATGGCGACTATCACGCGCGCAATCTGTTGTTTAATCCTGAGAAAGAAATAATTGGCGTGGTCGACTGGGAACAGTCCTCGATGAACGCTCGAGCGTACGAGCTTGCTCGTTCTATTTTATATATCTGTTTTGAGGGTGAAGACGAATCCCACGAATACCAGGACGACGCTGTCATTGAATCAGCCAAGAGCTTTATCCGTGGGTATGCTTCTGTGTACCCAATCTCTAAGGAAGAAATAGCTACTGGAATCAAGCTTCGCTGGAAGAAGCTGGTGCACAGCTTCTGGATTGAAGAGCAATATTTTGTCCGCAACGATTCTCGTTCTAATAAATTCATACCTCATGAGATACGACTTATTAGAGATTTTGCCAACGACGACCTGTTGGGTCGGATTTTGACCTAGATTCGCAAGAACAGAGACATGGGCGACGAACAGACTTCTTTATGTATGGGACACGACAACACGTTCGATTTCAGCGGTATCCGTGTACTCAGTTACCGTGTCGTTTTCAACAAGTCGTAGCCAGTTAAGAGAGATAGACGCTACTGCAATATTGTCAGATGTCGGCTCTCCGACAGAAGCTGTGCCTTTTGCAATTATCTCAAAACCCGCAGTCTTGTAGACGATAACAACGTTGCTATTCTCAACTACATTTTTGTAGTGAGTGTATTTTGTATGTAATTCCACCCTCCACGCAGTGCCACGCACTTCAAAATCTACGTTTGCTGCCCACGGTTCTTCACGACTCGTACTACAGAGGGTGGCGTTAACCATGTGCATATTTTATCAAAATGAACGTCCGTTGTCTGACTGCCGCTGCCTCCTATATACTTAGCCATATGAACGTTAAAATTGCGTCGTGGAATATTGCGGGCGGGTACCCGCTGGGAACACTTAAGCAATTCGACTATAGTGCACCGGACCTCTCCTACTTCATTGAAAAGCTGCGCCAAGTTGACGCGGACATTATCTGTCTTCAAGAATCACACACGTCCGAAGATAATCAGAAATCAAATGCTCAGGATATTGCGGACGCTTTAGGGTATCCGTACGTATTTAATTCAGTCGCAAGTAACTCACACATAGAGAAGGGGCAGAAACTTAGTACAGCTATTCTTTCAAGGCTACCTGTTACGAATGAGAAATGCATTTTCTTTCCCGATCCAAGCGCTCCGCTCGTCTGGAGAGATGGACGGCCTGCTGGAGAAATGCACCACAAGAACATGCAGGTGGTTAAAACAGAGAAGTTTTCAATTGCGAATAACCAGATGCTTCCAATTCATCTCTTTAGTCTTGGGTACGATGATGGTGGGGTGGGAAGTGAATTGGCACAGGGGATACATGAAACCATGGCTGCGAATGTGACTGCACCGGTCCTGTGGTGTGGAGACTTTAATTTTGAGGAACCGCTTTCTATCTATCCTCACTTACGGAATCTGAAACTCACCGAAGCGCTCCCAGATGTAAATACACGACCTGCGGTAGAGGGTGCAAAGAAGCGCACCGACCATATATTCTATTCGTCGGAATTCACACTGGTTGATTCAGGTGTGGAGATAGTCAACGCCGACCACTACCTGTGCTGGGCGGAATTTGAGATGAAGTAAGTGCAGTATATTTCAAGCTCGCGCACAAGGTCTTTCCAATCAATTGTTCTGAACGCGTCCAAACCTGGCAAGAACTACAGTCCACACGAAGCAAAAGAAGTTGACTAAAAATACCCCTTGGGGGTATATTTGGTATATGAAGCTGGAAACCAAAAAACAAATAAAGAACCGGCTTCGCCGCATAGAGGGACAAGTGCGAGGGCTCCAAGAATTAGTTGAGAAGGAGACCTACTGTATAGATGTTATTACTCAGACTTCTGCGATTAAAAGTGCGCTCTCTGGCGTAGAAGACCTGCTCCTTGAAAGTCATCTTGATACCTGTGCTTCAAACCAAATAAAGGCTGGAAACATAGACAAAGCAAAGAAAGAAATCCTCGCAGTCTACCGGCTTAAGCGAAAATAAATATGAGCAATCACCAAACCTACAGAATTAAGGGCATGCATTGTGCTTCCTGTGCAGGCATCATCGAACGAACCGTAAAAAAAGTAGAAGGAGTTGAACATAT
>CAYITJ010000002.1:5799-28550 GCA_964366435.1 uncultured Candidatus Saccharibacteria bacterium | reverse complement strand
TTTCGTTTGACGAGTCTAAGACAAACCCCCATCTTCTTTCGGAACACATACAGCCACTTGGGTATACCCTTGTCGTTCCTACCGCTGAGTCCATGAATATGTCCGCAGACGAGCACGCGGCACATACTGGTCTTAACCAGTCCAAGACAGAGAAGCTTGCAGAGCTTAAGGATATGAAAGGAAAGATACTGACGGTTCTCCCGTTAGCCGCCTTCAGTATTTTTGTAATGGGTTGGGAAATCCTCAGTCAGTTTGGTGTGCTCGGAGCAATACCAACTATTTGGTATGAATTCTTCCACCACCTCCTGCCTATCTTTGCTACCTACACACTCATAGTTGTAGGAAAGCCGTATCTTCTCGGTTTCTATCGATTCTTTCGGTATGGCAAGGCGAACATGGACACACTCATCGGTATTGGTACTGTTACTGCATTTGTGTACAGCTTTGTCCTCTCTGCATTTGAAGAACCGCTTCGCGCGTTCTTGAATGTGGAACAGAGTTACTACGATGTAACCATCGTCGTTATCGTGTTCATTGCTCTTGGCAAGTATCTTGAAGCTCGCTCAAAGCTCAAGACGGGAGATGCTATTGAGAAACTTCTTAATCTTCAGGCAAAGACAGCGCTCGTCATGCGTGACGGGAAAGAAATAGAAGTTCCTATAGAGCACGTGGTACGAGGTGACCTGATCGTAGTAAAGCCCGGCGGGAAGATTCCGGTTGACGGCGTACTCACAGAGGGCAGTTCTTACGTCGATGAGTCCATGGTAACGGGTGAGCCAATAGCAGCGGAGAAGAAGATTGGAGACCTGGTCGTTTCAGGAACAATAAATACGAAGGGACATTTCATCTTTAGGGCAACAAAGGTAGGTGGAGAAACGTTGCTGGCAAGTATTGTAAAAATGGTGGGAGAGGCCCAGGGCAGTAAGGCGCCTATTCAGGGGCTCGCGGATAAAATTTCTAGCGTATTCGTGCCGGTGGTGCTGGTATTTGCTGTGCTGGTATTTGCGGCGTGGATGTTCTTCGGTATACCAACACTCGGATTCGCTCAAGCACTTTCACTCGGACTTACTTCCTTTGTTGGTATTCTCGTCATTGCGTGTCCGTGTGCCCTGGGGCTCGCAACGCCCATCGCTGTTATCGTCGGTGTAGGAAAAGGAGCACAGGAGGGAATACTTATAAAAGATGCCGCAACCTTACAAAAGCTTCAGAGTGTGAATACTGTGGTCGTTGATAAGACGGGTACTATCACTAAGGGAAAGCCGGAGGTAGTTGCTGTAGAGGTGTATGGAAACAATACGGAAGCGGATGTTCTTCAGATTCTTGCTTCACTTGAGAGTAAGTCCGAGCATCCACTTGCAAGCGCGATTCTCGTGTATGCAAGAGAACGTTCTATTGAACCCAAAAACACAGAAACGTTTGAGATTATTGAAGGCAAGGGAGTTGCGGGCAAATTTGATGGTACTGAATATTTCGCTGGTAACACTAAGCTCATAGCTGACCTTCGCCTCGCCTTTGACCCTAATGCTCTGACTGCGCATACGAGTAAGGGTAGGACACCAATCATTCTTGCAACGTCAAAGGATGTGCTCGGACTTGTGCTTGTTGCAGATACCGTAAAGCCAGAGGCAGTAACTGCAATTGAAAAGCTTCATTCCATGGGAATAAAAACGGTCATGCTTACCGGCGACAACCAGCAAACTGCGCAAGCTATTGCGAAAGAAGTCGGGATTGATGACGTCGTTGCTGAAGTTCTGCCCGGCGAGAAACTCGAGAAGATCAAAGCTCTCCAAGCAGAGGGACGTATTGTGGCAATGGCAGGCGACGGGGTGAACGACGCTCCGGCGCTCGCTCAGGCAGATGTGGGCATTGCCATGGGAACAGGTACGGATGTTGCCATTGAAACTGCAGGGATAACGTTGCTTGGGGGAGATATAGGAAAGCTCGTTAAAGCAATACATTTGTCGCGCCTCACCATGAACGGGATTAAGCAGAATTTGTTCTGGGCATTTGCCTACAACATCATTGGCATTCCTATTGCGGCAGGTATTCTATTTCCATTCTTTGGATGGTTATTGTCGCCCGTAATTGCAGGACTGGCGATGGCACTTTCAAGCGTTTCAGTAGTCTTGAATTCACTTCGCCTTAAAAGTGTAAAGCTCTAAAACATGAACTACTACTACAAAAAAGAAACAGCACTTTTGTTTGCGGATGCCATAGAAAAGACGAAGGAGGCGCTCGCGAATGAGGGGTTCGGTATCCTTACTGAGATTGATGTGAAGGCAACACTCAAGAAAAAGCTCGACCGGGAATACGACAACTACGTGATTCTTGGTGCGTGTAATCCCGCGCTCGCGTTCGAGGCACTAACTGCTGAGAAGGACATCGGGCTGCTGTTGCCCTGCAACGTGGTGGTGTACGAGCAAGAGGGGGCAGTGTGGGTGTCTGCACTAGTGCCAAGCGTTGCTATGGGCTTTGTGAAGAACCCGCTTCTTGCTCCTATTGCTAATCAGGTAGGTGCGAAGCTGCAAAAGGTCGTTGATGCGCTATAGATACTGATATGGAAACATATACCTTTCATGTTCAGGGAATGCACTGCAAGTCCTGCACGCTACTCACCGAAGGAGAACTCATGGATCTTCCTGAAGTGACACACGCAGAATCTTCACTCAAGTCGCACACAGTTGATGTAACAGGTGAGTTCGGTGGACGCACGCCAGATCAAATTGCAGCGTACTTCACAGAACAAATTAAAAAACACGGCTATAGCGTTCACCTAGAGAAGCAGGCACACAAAGTTCGATGGGACGATTTTACCTATGCTATACCCGTTGCTGCAGTCTTTATCGGCCTATTTATTGTTCTTCAGAAGCTTGGCATTGTGAACCTCGCAGGCGGAGGCGAGATGACGTATGTGACCGCCTTCGTGATTGGTCTTATTGCCTCGGTATCAACTTGCATGGCCGTAGTGGGCGGCCTTGTTCTTTCCCTATCAGCTAGTTATGCGAAAGAAGGGCAGGGAGTACGTCCGCAACTCCTGTTCCATATCGGCCGTCTCGCTGCATTCTTTATTCTGGGCGGCGTCATAGGACTACTTGGCTCAGCGGTTCAGTTAGGAGGCACAGGTACGTTCGTGCTCAGCTTTGCCGTTGCCATAATTCTCCTTATACTCGGCCTCAACCTGCTGGATGTGTTCCCGTGGACGAAAAAAATGCTGCCGACGTTACCTGCTTCACTCAGTAAGCGAGTGAAAGGTTTTAAAGGCGTAAACACCACCCTTACTCCACTTCTTATTGGAGCGGCTACGTTCATACTCCCGTGCGGTTTCACACAATCAATGCAACTCTACAGCCTCACTACGGGTAGTTTCCTTGAGGGTGCGCTTACGATGACGATCTTTGCTCTTGGTACCCTCCCTGTTCTCGCACTTCTCTCCTTCAGCTCTCTTAGCATAAAGAAAATGCAGACGGGTGTATTCTATAAAACCGCGGGTCTCGTAGTGATATTCTTTGGTCTGTTTAATCTCATGAGTAGCCTAGTCGCTGCAGGTCTTATTTCGCCGCTTTTTAGCCTGTAACATATACTATCCATATGAAGCAATTGCCACTCATCGTCTCTCTACTTATCGCCGTTGTAATAATTGGTGGGGCGGTAGCCCTGGGTCAGAAATCTGATACTACCGCTCAAGCAGTGCAGAACGTTTCAATGGAAGGAGAGAAACAAATTATCGAGATAGACGCTAAGGGCGGGTACTTCCCTGGACTCACTACTGCCAAGGCCGGAGTACCGACGGTGCTTCGTTTAAAGACAAATGGTACGTACGATTGCTCGTCGGCGGTAGCTATTCCTAGCATTGGGTTCCGAAAAAATTTAGAAGCAACTGGTGTAACAGAAGTTGAGGTACCCGCAAACGTGGCTCAGGGAACCCTAGAAGGTATGTGTTCAATGGGCATGTACACATTCTCGGTCAAATTTATTGATTCCGTATAGCAGCAGAAGACTTCTGCAACGTAAATACTGAAACTCAAAAGGAACAAAGCGGATGTGGGTTTAGTGTAGTTTTATCGTGTCAGGCTTCGTATACGTATAAAACACAGCTGTAATCCAGGAGCGTATTTGTTAAGTCTCTTCGCACCAAACGAAAGCCAAGGAACTTGCTAAAAAGTCAGAATTGTGATTAAATACGAAGATGAAAATCGCGGTCAATGTGACGCGGGATTACGTGGCAGGAATTACGTCCACGAACTTAAATCTCCTTAATCATCTCTTACGGAATGACCACGAGTTTGTGGGCATTGAACTGACGGACCGTATATATATGAAAGGCCCGGCGCTCTTCCGTACGTTTGCACCAGAAACGTTTGACCACCATATTATTAATCTCCACCATCTGCCGATTTCGCACGTAATGAAGTCGGCGCACACGCTAGGTGCTGTGCAGAAGCGATACGGAGCGATTATCACTATAATCCGCAGTGTTCTCCGCGAGACAAAGCCAGACTGCGTGCTTCTAAACGGAACTTCATTTATTCCGTGGCTTATTTCAATAGCTGCACAAAAAGAGGGAATACCCATACTCCTATGGTACGCTGGTGTTCTTACCAAGGAGACTGAACTGTATCCACGAAAGAAGAGAATCATATTTACTGCAATGGAACGCTCCATTGTCCGTAGAGCGAAGACTATTATCTTTCCGTCCCAGGCCTGTAGGTCGCAGGTGGAGCAGACTGTCATGAAGCGCAAGGTCAAGAATGGAACTATTATTCCAAACCCTGTCGCCTCTACTTTCATGGAGCCGAGTGTTGTTGCGCCAAATTCAGAGCGCAATATTGCAGCTGTGGGCCGGTACACGCCGATTAAGAATTTCGATCAATTCTTTGATGTGCATAAGCGTCTTCTTTCTGAGTCGTGGGCGCACAAGGCTTCTTTCGTCACTAACCCTTCTCAACGCCTTTCCAAAGCAATTCCGTCAGACATTGAAGTTCTTCCTCCGATGACCTCCGAAGCACTCAAAAGCTTCTTTCTCACACAAGGGTTGATTGTATGTCCATCACACTTTGAAACATTTGGAAATGCACCCATGGAGGCGGTGTGTCTTGGAATTCCTGTATTGGTAAATGAAAGTATGGGATGCGCAGAAGTTCTAGAGGAGGTCGGGCTTGCAAGTATGGTAATTGACTTTGATGACCTACCGGCAGTGACTGAACGAATAAAGGAATTGGCAGGTCAACACATTCTTCCAAAGCAACTTACTGCTATTCATCGCGTACTAGATTACCGAACTATCGGTCAGAAGATTGAAGAGGTGCTGATTAACACCGCACCTCCCGCACATGATAGTCATTAAACAGTTGCGGGTAGATGTGCTCGGCGAGCCCCTTTTTGAGAAGGTGAACCTCGTCATACCTACTGGCGAGCGGGTTGGCGTGCTTGGCGCCCGAGCAAGCGATGTTACAGCATTTCTGCGTGTTGTTGCAGATGAGGACGAGATGGACGACGGTACGGTCACACGCGACGGAGAGCGCGTTGGGTACGTCTCTCCTGAAGTCCTTGAAGGAGGCGCTGACGCGCTTGCCTGCGTCCTCCGCGCCCGTCCAACATTTCTCATTATTGATACCCACGACACGTCTTCTTCCGTAGACCAGCAGGCACTGCAGCGTTTCATCGCTCAATTCCGTGGAGGCATGCTCATCGCTTCTGAAAATGCAGACGTGATGCATGTGGCGCGCGTCACACGAATTCTTGAGATAGACCCCGCGACGCGTTCCATTAGCTCCTTTACTGGAAACTATGCAGCCTATCTAGTGGAGCGAGAGAAAGCACAAGCGCGTATCGCAGAGGCGTATGAAAAGCAGCAGCGAGAGAAACGCCGGCTAGAGAACTGGCTTGAAGAGAAGCGCCTAGAGGCTACCAAGGACCGCGCACCAGAGAAGGGAGCGACTATTCGCACCAAGGCGAAATATCTGCAGCGCGAGATTCTAGACAAAGAAATTCCAAAACCGTTCCATCTTGAACCTGGAGAAAAGTAGGTAATACGCAGAAACCTAAGGAGTACTTGGTTCAAGCATGAAGAGTCAAATTTGCTACACTTTAGGTATGAAAAGAATACTCATCGTACTTGCCGTAGTTGCAGCCGCGCTCGTTGTTGGATTTTTTGCACTTAATTCCTATATCTACAACGAGAAGCAGGAAGGACCCATTGTGGAGGCATACTTCGGCACGCTGTCGGGTACCCAGGTGTGCTTGCCGCATAAAGATACTACCGGTCCGCAGACGCTTGAATGTGCTATTGGCATGAAGACTGACGGTGGTGAATACTATGCGCTCGACCTGGAAGCCGCCGCGAACACCTCTGTTATGGAGGGCGGAAAACGATTCACTGCCTCGGGAACCATAACCCCGATTGAACTACTTAGTAGCGATCAGTGGCAGAAGTATCAGGTGTCAGGAATCTTTAGTGTTGCCGGGGAGGTGAAGACAGAGACCGTTGTCGCTGCTCCCGAAGTGCCCACAAAGCCCGCACCCACCAAGCCCGAAGGGAAGTGCTATGTAGGTGGCTGCTCGAGTCAGTTGTGTAGTGACCAACCAAACATGATGTCCACCTGTGAATACACGGAAGCGTACGGCTGTTTCAGAACCGCTACCTGTGAGCGCCAGGCTACTGGCGCTTGTGGCTGGACAGAAACGGCTGAATTGAAGCAGTGTCTATTTAACGCTCGGTAGCACTACACGCGTGGCGCTTTGCGACTACGTACGTAGAGATACACGGCTAAGCCAAGACCAAGTCCGATAGTCACCCCTATTTGCACGGCTGACTCGTAGCCAGAGAGACTGGTGAGAACAAGCGCGGCTGCTGCAAAGCCGCCGTAGCCAATCGCGATGAATATGCTATCGCGCATGATTGAGCCTACAACAGTGGCAACCATAAACACGCGTAGTGGTATGCGCAGTACACCTGCACCCACAGACAGCACCGCACTTGGAATGATAGGAAGCGCGCGCAGTAGGGTAAGGAGTACATAGTCCTTCCAGCCCTTACCAAATCGTGCGCCGAATTTCTCTATGTCCTCGTGGGTGACTCCAAAGAAACGCGAGAAGCGCGCCATGACGATATCCTCGGCACGGTCTGCCACGACGTAGATTACCAGCGCGCCGATTAGCTTTCCTGCTGCGGCTAGTAAGACAAGGAAGAGTAGTGCGACAAGCGAATACGACTGGAGTTGCGCAAGAGAACCAATAAGCAGGAGCACGGCTCCTGAAGGAATTGGCGCAATGACTTCCTCTACAAATGAGGCGATAAGCGCAAAGAGAGGAAGCGGCATCGCCTGCGCAAAGGAGAGAAGGGCGGCTTCAAGCGTCGTGAACATAGACTCTTACGGTATACCACGACGTGGGTAAATACGAGAGAAATCGGAAGGGTGTATCATGCGTCTATGAACCGATACCTAGGTTTCGCGCTGCTGCTTGGAGTGATACTCGCTGTTCTTATATATGTATATGGAGCAACCACTCCTGCACCAAGAGCAAGCGTTCCTTCGGAATCAGAGACGAGTACAACCACCCCGGTCACACGCACCGTGCGCCTCTACTATTACGACCCATCGCGTGACCAGGACGCTTCGGGGAATGTCATGTGTACACGAGACGGCCTGGTGGCCGTCTCACGAGAGATTGCGAGCAAGACGCCCATAGAAGATACGCTACGCCTACTCCTTGCAGGGAACGTGACCGAAGCAGAACGCGCGCTTGGTGTTACGACAGAGTATCCGCTTTCGGGACTCTCACTTGTTTCGGTTGCGCTCAGCGGTGACGGCACACTCACCCTAGAGCTGCGCGACCCGGAGGGAAAAACCGGGGGAGGTTCATGCCGTGTCGCTATACTCTTCGCACAAATAGACGCTACTGCGAGACAATTCCCCGAAGTGTCGTCGGTACGATTTATTCCCGACGACCTGTTCCAGCCGTAGCATACAAAATCGTACACACAGTAGCCTTGGTAAGAATATCTGTTGCCACACGGCTACTGTAATGAACAGTCCTGCTGCCAGCGTATATACTTATATTTACATGATACTTTCACTTTTCGTCGGGTTTATTCTCGGTGCTGCTGCACTTCTTTTTGCACTCCAGAACACTGAAGTGGTGTCGCTCGTCTTTATGGGCTGGCAATTCCAAAGCACACTCGCGCTCTTGGTATTGGTCTCAGTCGGTGTCGGGGTGCTTATCAGTGTCTTTGCTTCTATTCCGTCTGCCGTGGGGAATCACTTTAGAATCCGCATGCTGGAGAAGACCAACAAGGGACTAGTCACTGAGATTGAGGCGTATCGCCAGGCCGAGCGCATGGGGGCAAGTCCGGACCCTGCCGCGGTTATTGATTTACGGACATAACGTATCATCGTATGGATATCAAAACAGTACTCATTGGGATTGTCGCATTGTTGGTTGTGGGATTCGGTGCTTGGTTTGTGACGCAACAGCAGCCAGCGCCAACCTCTATCAAAAGCGAAGTGCGCTCGTTTGAAGACTGTGTTGCTGCCGGCAACCCTATTATGGAGAGCTATCCGCGTCAGTGCAGGACTAAGGATGGTCGTCTATACGCAGAGGAAATCGCTGTAGCACCAACGTATACCAAGGCAACCGCCGACAGTATTGTCGTTGACCTCCCGTACCCTGGGGCAGTGACGGGGAAGGAGTTTGCGGTGGTTGGGAAGGCGCGCGGCACCTGGTACTTTGAGGCCTCGTTCCCGGTAGTGCTTATTGACGCCTCTGGGAAAATTATTGCAACTGGTATTGCTCAAGCAGAAGGGGATTGGATGACAGAAAACTTCGTTCCGTTCAAGGCAACTATCAAAGCGCCAGCTTCGTTTATCGGCCCAGCCACGCTCGTCCTGCGCAAGGACAACCCCTCAGGACTCCCTGAAAACGACGCGTCTATCTCGTTCCCCATAACGGTTGAGTACTAGAGCTTGTTGTACTGGTATACTTGGTCTCAATGAGACGGGTGCGATTATTTTGGGTAGCAGGTTTCGCTACAGCGCTATTTTTTCTTGGAGCGCCTTTTTCCTATGCATCGCTTAGTCTTACAAGCGGAAGCAATGCAACCACCACGCCAGGAGTCGCGACATCCATTCCAGGGTTTCAAATAGTCGGAGATGCAGCAGACACTACACCAGTAAAGTTGTACTCTACCAGCGGCACGCTCTCCATGACTACGACAACCGGGCTTATGTTTGACGGCTCTACTTCTGGTTCCGTGGTCTATTTCAGTGGAACGGTAGGGGACATAAACAACGCACTCTCAACACTGAAGTACTCGCGCGCGAGTACTGGAACAGACACGCTTGAGGTGTCCCTTGTTAATCGCGGAGAAGTGTTTTTCACTGACAACGGTCACTTGTATAAGTTCATTACCAATACTCTGACGTGGAATGCGGCAAAGACCGCAGCAGAAGCGCAGACGGCCTATGGCGCTAGCGGGTACCTCGCGACCGTCGGAAGTCTAGCAGAGAATAATTTCATTTCTGCTCGTCTTACGGCCGACGGGTGGTTTGGCGCAAGTGATTCAGGAAGCGAGGGGGTGTGGAAGTGGGTGACCGGTCCCGAGTCAGGTACTACATTCTGGAACGGAGCTAGTGGAGGGAGTGTTGTTGCTGGTCAATACGCAAACTGGAATTCAGGAGAGCCAAATGATTCTAGCGGTGAAGACTGTGCTCAGTATTATTCTGCCTCTGGTAAATGGAATGACTTGCCGTGTACTGGGTTCACGTTGTCTGGATACGTTACTGAGTACGGGGCGCCTGGTGCTCTCCCGACGGTAGTCGCAAGGAATATTTCTATTGTGACCGCAGACGTGCCGGCGCTTACCACGCTTTCTCCAACAAACGCTTCTACGAGTGTAAGCACATCGGCAAATCTTGTAGCGAGCTTTAGTAAGACAGTGACTGCGGGAACAGGGAACATTACGATACGAAAAGCAAGCGACGACAGTATCGCCGAAAGTATAGACGTAACATCGGGGCTTGTTACGGGAGGAGGGAGTACCTCAATCACTTTCAACCCAAGCGTAACACTTGAAGATAGTACGGAGTACTATGTGCTCGTACCAAGTACCGCCTTTAAGGATGCGTCTGATAACTATTACGAGGGCATCAGTGCTACTTCCACATGGACCTTCACCACAGGAGACTTCACCGCACCAACACTAAGTGCTGTCATTGCGACTTCTACCGCATCAACCACCGCGACCGTTACGTGGACTACTAATGAAGTAGCGTCATCTCGTGTAGTACTTGGGCCAACGGCAAGTTTCGGATCAACGACGCCCGAGCGAGATACTTCGTCGAGAGTTACCTCACACACGTTTACGCTCTCAAGTCTGCTTCCGTGCACAAACTACCGCTTCGCGGTTAATTCTCGGGACGCGTCATTAAACAGTGCGACTTCTACCACTTCAACGTTTACAACAATCGGATGTGTTGCGAGCACGACGCCAGATACCGCCACATCAACGTCTGTCTCCGCGTCTGGTGGAGGCACTACATCGCTCACAAGTTCAAATACAAGTCTTCAGGTGACCGCCCCAAGCAACTTCACCGCAACAAGTTCCTCAGTGGTAATTCAAGTACAGGCAATTCCTGACACGGATATTATGGCAACACTCGGTAAGCCTGCCTCTGCTACTACAAAAGTAGGTGCAATTGTGTTTGATGTTAAAGCAATCATTGATTCCAGTACCATTTTGGATTCGTTTGATATGCCAGTGACAATTACCTATACGTATACCGACGCGGATATCATAGGCTTGGATGAAGCAACGCTGAAGCTATATCATTTTCACAGTGACACATGGGATATGCTAGACGACTGTTCGGTAAGTGTTGATTCAAACACCATTACGTGCACCACGCCGAATTTCTCCATATTCTCTTTGTTTGGAGAAACGGCATCGTCTGGCTCGTCAAGTAGTGATAGCGTTCGCTCTCGTGTAGAACGACTATCTGGTATGGGTAAGGTGACGCAGGCTGCGGCAGTACAAAATGCCTGGCCGCAGCTTTTTGCTCCTGCGACCGTACAAGCACAAGTAACTGCAGCAACCTCAACTCCCAGATTCGTTCGTGATTTGTACACTGGTATTACTGGAGAGGATGTTCGTGAACTACAACAGTATCTTAATACCCATGGTTTCGTTCTCGCCACAGAAGGGGCAGGTTCTCCAGGAAATGAAACAACGATGTACGGTGCACGTACCCGAACGGCAGTCGCTGCATACCAGAAGGCAAACGGTATTGCGCCAGCCGTAGGATACTTTGGTCCTCGAACTAGGGTACACGTCTCAAAGTAGACAGCTACAAGCCACTAGCAGCATATTTCATGCGAGATATTGCTTTTTTGGCATGGTATGATATAATTAATACACTAACTCATATCCTCTAGCTATGTCTGAATTCAAGAAAAAGTTTACAAAAGGTGGCCCTCCTGGCGGTTTTTCTCGTGGAGGCAGCTCACGCCCAAGTTTTGGCGATCGTGGTGGCTCTCGCCGTCCTGATAGCCGTGGATTTGATGCGCCAAAAGAGCTCTACAAGACGTCTTGCGCTAAGTGTCAGAACGCATGCGAGGTACCATTCCGTCCAAACGGTATGAAACCGGTGTACTGCAAGGACTGTTTTGTGCGTGACGACGAGCGCGCTCCTCGCGACTCCTTCCAGAAGAAGAGCTTTGGGAATGACCGTCCTTCATACGGAAACGATCGTGCACCTGCACGTGCTGCTGCTCCCGACTACCGTATTGATGCAATTCTAAAAGAGCTGCAAGCGGTTAATGTAAAGGTGGATGCGCTTAGTGCAAAGCTTGAAGGCGCTGCATATGCTTCGGTACTCGCTTCTTCGGTTGAAGAGCAGGCTGCACCAGTAAAGAGCGTGAAAGCTGTAGCGAAAATCGCAAAGACTACCACAAAGAAAGTCGCAAAGAAGAAGTAGTGAATACTGCAAAAGGGCGCCGCTTCCTTAGGGAGGTGGCGCCCTTTTGCGTTCAGAGTGGAGTAGACTATAGATATGAAAATACTCATTATCGTTGTTATTGGGGTTCTCGTGCTTTGGTCTCTATGGGGTATTTTCTCTTCTCGGGTTGAGCAGGCAGCGTTCACTGTTGTCTCAAAGAAACGAGACTATGAGTTGCGCCGATATGCAGCGCACATTGAGGCTCAGACTACAGTTTCTGGAACTCACACGGACGCTATGCGCGAAGGATTCACCATTATTGCAGGGTACATATTCGGTGGAAACACCGGTAAGGCGTCTATACCTATGACGGCGCCTGTAGGAAGCACTGATACAGCGTCTGAGAAAATTGCCATGACCGCTCCTGTTGTACGCAGTACAGCGGTATCTGAGAAAGTTCCTATGACTGCACCCGTTGTTGCAACTGGTGAGGGCGAGCGTCAGACTATCTCGTTTGTGATGCCTCGCTCGTACACACTAGAGACGTTGCCAACGCCAAACGATGGACGGGTTGCTCTCGTCGCTGTGCCTGAGCGAACAATGGCTGCGCACACCTACATTGGGTACACTTCCGAAAAGCGTACGGAGAACATGAAGGCTCTGCTCCTTGCAGCACTTGCTCGCGACGGTGTGGAAGTCATTGGCACTCCTGCATATGCCGGATACAACGCCCCGGGAACTCCTCCCTGGCTCATGCGCCACGATATTCTCGTTGAGGTGAAATAGAAAGAGGCGCCCACAGGCGCCTCTTTCTATTTCTCGCACGCTTCGTTATATCTTAACGATTTCCTCCCACGGACGCCCCGCGACACCGAAGTGACCATAGGCGGCCGTTTCGCGGAATATCGGACGAGTGAGTCCGAGGCGTTCACGAATAGCAAACGGTCGGAAGTCAAAATTCTTGTTCACGATATCAGACAGATTGGTTCCGTCTTCGCTATACGCTTCTACCATCACTGGTTCTACACGGCCGATAGCGTAGGCAACTGACACCAGTGCCTTCTTGGCGTAACCATTTGCAACAAGATTCTTTGCAACCAGGCGACACATGTATGCGGCCGAGCGGTCTACCTTTGTCGCGTCCTTTCCTGAGAAGGCGCCTCCGCCATGGGGCATCAGTCCGCCGTACGTGTCCACCATAATCTTGCGGCCAGTAAGTCCTGCGTCCGCACTGAATCCTCCGGCGACAAAACGCCCGGTAGGGTTCACGAGGATTTCAATATCAGACACATCGCCAAGTACTGGCGTAAACAAGTGTTCAATCAAATCCTTGCGAATCGTGTCTTGCTCTACATCTTCTGCGTGCTGTGTGGAGGTGAGCGCAGTCACTACTTTTCCATCACTGATGGTCACCTGCGTTTTTCCATCAGGGCGCAAGTAGGGAAGGGTGCCGCTGGTGCGAAGCTCCTCGAGGCGACGCGCGAGTGCGTGCGCGAGTACGACGCCAAGCGGGAGGAACTCTGGAGTCTCGTCGGTGGCGTATCCGTACATAATGCCCTGATCACCGGCGCCACCAGTATCAACGCCCTGCGCAATGTCACCCGACTGGGTGACGACGCGCTCAAGCACTTCAAGTGGATCGGTGTAGCCGATATCCGCATACACGCTGCGAGCGATTGCTTCGTAATCAACATCAGCATTAGTGGTCACCTCGCCGCCAATCATGAGTGTGCCATGACTGCCAAAGGTTTCTACCGCTACGCGACTTTTTGGATCCTGTGCGAGACAGGCATCAAGTATGGCGTCTGACATCTGGTCGCACACCTTGTCGGGGTGGCCGGCAGTAACACTCTCAGTTGTGTATCTCGTTAACAAATGGAACATAGAGTAGAAGTGCGGCCAAAAATTCGCAGCTGCTTTGTTGTGCGCTCCGGGGCTCGTTCATCGTATAGCTCATACGGCTCACATTACTCCTCGCGCCCGCCGCGCATCTATCAAATTTTTGAACGCCCTTGATTAGGTGCACATGGTAAATGAGTACCAAACGAAAGCATCTTCCGCACAGGAAGATGCTTCTCGTAAAAGGCATCGTTCCCTTGCGGGTTCAGGAGCACCGTCGCCCAAGGGGCTGGTTGCTGGCAGGTCGTAGGGCTGATTCCCTCGCTGCACTCTTGATACTGCGTATTCGGTTGTACCTTTCGAGTGTAGCACGACTGCGGACACCTCCGATTATCCCCATGTCGTGGTCCGGACGTCGGCGTAGACTACCTATATGAAAACAGTACTGCATCCTGCGGATTCACGAGGAGTTGCCGAGCACGGGTGGCTCTCAAGCCGTTTCAGTTTTAGCTTTTCTCATTGGTACGAACCTGCCCGCATGGGATTTGGCGCTCTTCGCGTGCTAAACGACGACACGATCGCCCCATCTTCAGGCTTTGGTATGCATCCCCATGCAAACATGGAGATCATAACGATAGTCACTAAGGGGGAAGTTACGCATGAGGACAGTATGGGAAACAGGGGAGTAGTACGCGCCGGAGAAGTACAAGTGATGACTGCTGGCACGGGTGTAGTGCACGCAGAGAAGAATGAGTCGGCGCTAGAGCCGCTTGAGTTGTTTCAACTATGGATTACTCCCCGAGAAGCAGGACTTCTCCCTCGGTACGAGCAGAAAGCGTTTGATTCAGGTGCCTCTCTTCTGGTCTCGCCCGATGGGCGAGATGGAAGTCTCTCGGTCATGCAGGACGCGTTTATTGAGCGCGTCTCACTTAGTGTTGGGAAAGCAATGTCACACGCAGTGCGAAAGTCAGGGAACGGCCTCTACATTTTTGTCATTTCTGGTGAAGTGCGTGCGGGTGAGACTACCCTTGGCCCACGAGACGCGCTTGGCATACAAGAGACCGATCATATCCAGCTGACTGCAGAGCAGGAGAGTGAGCTACTTATAGTAGAAGTTCCCGTAGTAGACTAGGGGTATATGGAACCAGTACTTATCTTGCTTGGGGTGTTGTTTGTATACATGTGTGGCGCGTTTGGTGTCTCGCTTATTCGTAAAGACAACGGCACTGCCGATATTGCGTACGGGTGGGGCTTTGCGTTGCTTGCGTGGGTGAGCTACTACTTTGGCACAGAGAACCTGGTTGGGTTTCTTGCAAGCATCCTGGCAACTATCTGGGCACTTCGACTTTCGTTGCGTATCTATCTACGTGGTCGTGGAAAGCCGGAGGATTTTCGCTACGCTGCCTGGAGGGCGGCGTGGGGTAAGACGTTTGTGGTACGAAGCTTCCTTCAGGTGTATATGCTGCAGGGCCTCGTCATCTTTTTGGTGGCACTTCCGGTCACGCTCCTTAATCTCTACGGCGCGGACCTCGGCATTGGTGTGCTCGGACTTCTTGGATTTGCTCTATGGTTTCTTGGCTTCTTCTTTGAGGCAATGGGAGACGCACAGCTGGGCTCCTTTATGAAGGACCCGCAGAACAAGGGGCACGTTATGAATCGAGGGCTGTGGAAGTACACTCGTCACCCGAACTATTTCGGAGAATCCACTATGTGGTGGGGCTTGGCACTGGTAGCGATTGATACACTGCTGTTTACCTTGCCGCTGCCGTACGCGCTTATTCCACTTCTCGGTCCAGTACTCATTACCTTTCTCCTTCTTAAGGTATCGGGTGTTCCTATGCTTGAGGCAAAGTTTGCAGGGAATCCTGAGTGGGAGGCGTACAAAGCAAAAACCAGCGTCTTTCTCCCTCTTCCTCCGCGTAAGGGGTAACAGGCTACGACGTAGTGCGAGGAATAGAGTGCTGAAGAACCGAACAAAACACAAAATCAAAATACTACCATATATGGTAGTATTTCGATTTGTGTTTTATCCACGAAGCGTGCGCCGCATAGTCGCCTGGTAGAATAGAAAGACTATGCTCCCGAATCACTCACCCTGGATTGCTCAACTTAACCGCACACGCCCCGTCGTACCGCTTGAAGAAGATCTTCTTGCTGACGTGGTGATTGTTGGGGGAGGAATTGCTGGTGTGATGACGGCGTACTTTACGCTTCGCGACACTAATCGTTCAGTGCTTTTAGTTGAGGGCGATAAGGTTGCGCACGGAGCAACCGGACACAACGCAGGACAACTTGTGAGTTACTTCGAACGGTCCTTCACCAGTCTCGTCGATGACTTCGGACTCACGCTTGCAAGTGAAGGCGCACATGCAGTGGAGAGTGCGTGGACGCTGCTCGATGAGGCTGTAGAAGGAGCGAAACTCACCACGCCTATCCATCGATTCACCGGGTATGCGGGCGTGTGTCTTGCTGAACAGCTCATAGAACATTTAGAGGACAACCGGCTGCGGGTAGAGGGCGGGCTTTCAGCAAAGCGGATTGTTGTGGCTGTTGAGTGGGGTGGCGTCTCCAGTATTCCTTCCAAGTATTCAGGATTGTATGAGACATCCACTCATGGGGATATTCTCACTGCACTTGAAACTAACACACAGAAGTACATCGCAATGATTGCTGAGGATAAGGGTGTCGCCAATAGCGCACTGTTGGCAGAAGAGGTTGCTGGCTATCTGCTTTATACATATCCAGAACGGTTTCGTCTGCACGAGGAGACGCTGGTATCTCAAGTGCGACTACATGATGGGCGAGGGGCGCTTATCGCTAATGGTCACGCCATATCAGCGGCGAACGTTGTGCTCGCAACAAATGGTTTTGAGAACCTCACCATTACCAACGATGATGGACCCGACATCAATGCCGAATTTCATCACGACGTGCAGGGGCTTGTTGGATATATGGCGGGGTACGTAGAGGAGGGAGCTGCACCACCTACGGCCATTAGCTACTATGGTAAGTCTGCCGAAGTGCGAAGTGATGATCCTATGGGTGATGATTACTTTTATCTTACGCGCAGACCCTTTGAACAAGAGGGCGCCGGGGCGCAGAACCTCATCTGTATCGGTGGCCCCGACAAGGAACTCCCTGAGCTTAAAGCATATGTGCGAAGCGATACGTGCGACGAGAAGTACGGAGACGAAATCTCCGAGTTCCTCGTTGCAGACTACAAGCGCTATCCAGGGAGAGAGACGCCGTACCTATACTGCTGGCACGGACTGATGGGGTATACCAGAAATCGTGTACGACTTGTGGGGCGTGAACCACTTAACTCTGTACTACACTACAATCTCGGCTGTAATGGTGTTGGACTTCTTCCGTCCATCATGGGCTCAAGACGCATTGCGCAGCTTTTGAATGGGGAGACACTTTCTCCTTCAATGTTTGATCCTGCACTTCGTGGCGGGGAGTAGTGTATAACTCATTGCAAAACACAAGTGGGTGGTATCGTAGTGGTATACCTACTTAATTAATCCGTATGCTCGAATTATTCATTGCGAAACTGTTCGGTCTCTATCTCATTATTATGGGAGCACTTGTGCTCACCAAGAAAAAGTCAGTGATGCCTGCGGTCATGGACATCGTGAAGAACCGTGCGCTCATGCTTCTTCTCGGTGCGCTTGAGCTTGCTGCTGGTCTTGCGATTGTCATTGTGTTCCCAGACGTGTCTATGAGTCCTGTCGGTCTCATCTCACTCTTGGGATACATGACTATCATTGAGGGTATCGTATACCTCTCACTTCCGGTTAAGCAGGTGCAGAAAGTTGTTCGCTCATTTGGAAACCGTCAGTGGTTTATGGCGAGCGGTATTGTTGCTGTGCTTGCAGGTATCTACCTTGCAGGCTTCGGCTTCGGATTCTTTTAAGCCCCGCTCCACGGGCTTTACTACAAACGGCCCCTTGCGGGGTCGTTTGTGCGTATACTAGATGCATATGATTCTTCTTCACGTGGGGAGTATTGTGCTGACCTTTCTGTTTGTATTGTATGCAGACGAGCAAGGGTTGCGGTATCTGCGAGGAAAACAGAAGACTCTTTCGATGGAGCGCGTCCGCGCGCTCCATCGAATAGTTGCGGCGGGGCTCTCAGTCATCATCTTCACTGGCGCCCTCATGGTATACCAGGACCCTTCATTCTATTTCGCACAGGCGACGTACTGGGTAAAGATGTGCTTTGTGCTTGTACTTGTTGTAAATGCGTGTGTGATTGGGTATCTTTCTCGATTTGCGGTCCGCACTCCTTTTCAAGAGTTAGCGAAGCGTGAGCAGTGGATGCTTTTGGCAAGTGGAGGTGTGTCGGCGTTTTCGTGGGTTGTGACCATTCTGCTTGGTCTTTCGCTCTCGGGCTGGTGGTAGACTGAAGCTATGTGGATGCTTTATGCCGCCGGCTCAGCAGTTGCTGCTGCGTGCGTCGCTATCTTTGGGAAAATCGGTCTCAAGGAAATTGACCCAACACTTGCGACCATTATTCGTGGCGTGGTGATGGCGGTGATACTTATTGTCGCTGGTTTTGCATTTCGAAAGTTCGACGGGTTTAATCCGTTTGCGGTAAGCGGTAGGGCGTGGCTGTTTATCTTTCTCTCGGCGCTTGCAGGGGCTGCTTCCTGGATTCTCTACTTTATTGCTCTTAAGGGCGGACCTGCAGGAGCAGTCGCCGTGCTGGATAAGACGAGCGTTGTCTTGGTTATTCTTTTTGCAGCGCTATTTCTTGGTGAAGCACTCACTCTAAAAAGCGCACTTGGCGTTGTGTTGACGGTAGCAGGCACACTCCTCATACTGTTTAAGTAATTAACCCGCACCACCTATGACTGGATACACAGGCAACATCGAACAAGAGACACTCGAGAATGAAGCATTCCGTAAGGTGCTCTACACGTCTAACTACATGCAGCTCGTGGTCATGTCTGTTCCCGCAGGCGAATCTATTGGCGAAGAGACGCACGGACAAGACCAGTTCCTGCGCGTAGAAGAAGGAGAAGGAAAGGCCGTGCTCGACGGGGTGGAACACCTACTCACTGATGGGTTTGCGGTGGTGGTCCCTGCTGGTGCTGTTCACAATATTTGGAACACTTCAGACAGCGAGCCACTCAAACTGTATTCACTCTACGCACCGCCTCATCACGAAGACGGGGTCGTGCATGCTACCAAGGCAGATGCTGAGGCGGACCACGAAGAGTTTCTTGGTGACACTACCGAATAGATACTAGAAGCGCGCCCCGTACTCATGGTTCATACAGAGCGCATCACAGCACTTGGGGGGCCGGAATCCGAAGGGACCGGCCCCGTAGTGTATTGGATGAATCGTGACTGTCGCATTCACGATAATTGGGCGTATCAGTACGCCAGGGAGTTAGGAAGGAAGCATGAGCGCCCGGTGCTTGTTGCGTACAATCTCGCACCAGGGTTTTTGGGTGGTGGGTATCGCCAGCATGTATTCAAGGTGCGCGGGCTAATGGAGGTAGCGAGGCAGTGTGCGGAAGTTGGAACGCCATTCTTTTTGGTGGAGGAAGAAGGCATGTCTGCGTTTCTTGCACGGAGCAACGCGTCGAGTGTGGTGACCGACTTTTCTCCACTGACCGAGCAGCGCGCATGGGTCGCTGCTGTTGTTCGTGGTGCCTCCTGTCCCGTGTATGAAGTAGATGCTCACAACATCGTGCCAGTGAGAGCAACTTCTACGAAGGCAGAGTTTGCAGCGCGCACTATTCGCCCAAAGATACATCGGCGCATCACAGAGTTTCTAGAGGATTTTCCGCGAGTTACGAAGTATCCGCATGCATATGCGCACGACATTCCGGCAATTGATTGGGATGCTGTCCTTTCCTCACCAGGTCTAGCAGATGTTCCAGAGTGTAGCTGGATTACTCCTGGGTATACGGCTGGCATGAGGCACCTACACTCTTTTATAGAACATAGGCTAAGTGGGTATGGGGAGGCGAGAAACGACCCAAACGAAGATGGTCAGTCAGGACTCTCGCCGTATCTCCATTACGGACATATTGCGCCACAGCGGGTAGCACTTGCTGCACTTAGTACGGTGGGAGAGCCAGAGAAGGTCGTGGCTCGTGTTATGGATCCGAAGCGAAATGGCTCGGGAGAGACGGGCTCTTCGCTCGCCAGTTTCCTTGAAGAGCTTATTGTGCGTCGCGAACTTGCAGACAATTTTTGTTTCTACACCAAGGACTACGCTTCAGTAGATGGGTTTCCGAATTGGGCACAAGCTACGCTTGCTGAACATGAAGGAGACGAACGCGAATACCTGTATACGCGCAAGCAACTAGAAGAGGCTGCGACCCATGACGAGCTATGGAATGCTGCGCAGAAGGAGATGACCACAACGGGCAAAATGCACGGATACATGCGTATGTACTGGGCAAAGAAAATTTTGGAATGGAGTGCGTCTGCAAAAGACGCAATGAAAGTTGCTATCTACCTTAACGACAAGTACGAGCTCGATGGTAGAGACCCCAACGGGTATGTAGGTATATCGTGGTCCATTGGTGGTACCCACGACCGGCCTTGGTTCACTCGGCCTATTTTTGGAACGGTCCGTTATATGGCACGTTCAGGATGCGAGAAAAAGTTTGACGTAGCTGCCTACGTGAAGCGCTTTGCTTAAGTGCTCGGTTCTTCAGCTCGGTACTTTTTTGCTACCGTCTTACCTGGCCAGCGGTGGTAGAGCACAGGAATGAGTACCAGCGTAAGTACCATAGAGAAGGCAAGACCAAACATAATAGAGATAGCTAGTGGTCCCCAGAGCGCTGACACGAGTGAAAGAGGAATCATGCCTACGACTGTAGTTACCGTAGTAAGGACAATGGGACGTAGGCGAGAAACCGATGCCTCCACCACCACATCGGTGAGTGTCTGATTAGTGCGAGTGCGTCCAATGCGCGCAATAGAGTCCATTAGAATAATGGCATGATTAATAATCACTCCTGCAAGTGCGATGACGCCAAGCATGGACGGAAACGACAGAAGTTGACCAGTTACCATGAGTCCGAGAAGTACTCCGATGAGTGAGAGCGGGATGATTGCCAGCAAGTAGAGTGAGTGGCGGAATGAGTTAAACTCAAGAATGAGGATTGCCAACATAAGTGCCGCTCCAACAAGTAGCGCGATACCCATTTCTGCAAAGGACTGATTCACATCTTCTGCCTCACCGCCAATCTTCATAGACACTCCCTCTGGCAGTGACTCATTCTTCATGGAGCTCACGAAAGCACTCGTCACTGCTGAAGCCGTTTGAGCACCAGAAACACCCGCAGAGAGGGTGACAATGCGCATCCCGTCCTCGTGCTTGATGGATGCGTTCGCGGGCTCAAAAGAGACTGAAGCAATGCTGCCGAGTGCTACTGGGCCACTAGTTCCATCAATGGTGAGGTCGCGCACGGACTCAATGGTAGTGTGGGTTACCTCAGAAGGGTCGCGGTAGCTTGGGTTAAGGGCAAGCTTTACCCACACTTCAATATCGTCGCTTCCTTGGCGAATAGATGTTGCCTTTGCCCCGTAGAGCGCCGTGCGCAGTGTATCGGCAACGGCAGCCGGAGACACGCCACGTTCGGAAGCTTTTGCGGTATCAAGCGCAACCACAAACTCAGCATTTGAATCTTTGGTACTGGTGGTTATGTTAGTCGCGCCAGGAACGTCTGAAAGCACCGCAGCAGCGCGTTCAACCGTGCTGTTCAACTCGCCCAAATCATCACCGACAAAGCTTACTGAAATTGGGTTACCAGAAGGCGGCCCTCCCTTTGGGTAGTCAACCGTAATACGAGCGCTCTCAATGACACCAAGTTGCTTGCGCAAATCAGCGACAATACGGTCCGTGTCACCGTGTCCTTCAACGAGACTCACGGTGATGTTTGCAGCCTTGCTGCCCGCGAGTCCTGACTGGGCAAACGAGTTTCCGGCGCCCACTTCGGTGACAAACGATTCAATGCGCTTGTCAGCGTAGAGAAGCTCTTCAACTTCGCGCACCGACAAGTCCGTCTGTGAAAGCTCGGTGCCCTGTGGTCGCTCAATTTCAATGGTCACAATGTCCGAGTCGTCGGCGGGGAAGAACTCTGACTGCACTGCGCCAAAGGCAGGAAGCATGAGTGCCACAATAAAGAGCACCATGATGCCAATAAGGAATCGATTCTCTGTCCTTCTGTTGCCAAGAATTCTGCGAAGGAACTTCTCATACCAGGCAGCTGCTTTTTCGTTCCACAACTCTTGACGCTTCTCCATAGGGGAGAGCTCGCCACGAATGGTATACATGGCAATGAGTGGCACCAAGCCAAGCGCAACGAAGATACTCGCTAAAAGCACGAAGATAATGGTGAATGGGATAGAGGCAATGAACTTTCCGGTGACTCCAGAGAGGAAGAAGAGCGGAATGAATACGGCAATGGTGGTAAAGGTTCCGGCAATGAGCGGCCAGGCATATTCCTTTAGCGCTGCTATGGCTGCCGCGCGTTTATCGCCATACTTTACGAGTCGGGTATGGATAGCCTCCACCACGACAATACCCGTGTCCACCAAAATGCCGATGGCAAGAATGAGCGAGAAGAGCGACACGAAGTTAATGGTGTTACCGGCTGCGTAGAGCCCAATGAACGCAATGAGGAATGAAAATGGCACCGAGAGGGCAGCAACAATTGACTCGCGCCATCCAAGCGTAAGGAGAAGCACAATCATGACAAGCACTACTGTTTCAATGCCAACACGGGTAAGCTCGCCCAGGTCGTGCGCCACATCTTCTGCAGCGTCGTATGAAATGACGGACGTGGTTCCTGCAAGAGGACCACTCTTCTCAAGCTCAGCGAGCTTTTCCTTAATAGCGGTGCCTGTCTCTACAATATTGCCGCCGCGGTTCTTGTATACCGAAAGGGTGAGGGCGGGGAGGGATGGTTCTCCAGACACGGAAACACGGGAATAGGTGGTGGCGTTCTCA
>CAYITJ010000002.1:0-5789 GCA_964366435.1 uncultured Candidatus Saccharibacteria bacterium | reverse complement strand
CTCAAGCCCATCACGCACGTCCGCAACGTCTCGGAGCATAATTGGTGTGCCGCCAGGCCCAGGGATTGCAATGCGTGCCACGGTCTCTGGTGCAGAGAGTCCGGTTGAAAGTCGTACGGCATATGAGACGCCGTCTACCGTGATAGTTCCTGCCGGTGCCGCAATACCCGATACGCGAATAGCGCTGGTGACGTCTGAAAGGGAAAGTCCGTACTGGCGCAATTTCTCAGCGCGCACAATGACTTGCACTTCGCGGTCAGGTGCACCTGAAAGTACGACACGCGATACGCCGGAAATGCGGTCTATCTCGTCTGCGGCAGCTTTACCAAGCGTAGTAAGCTCTGCGGGAGCGAGATTGCCTGATATGGAAATGATGAGGATTGGCTGGTCAGCAAAATTGACATCGGTGACGCTTGGGTCGGTCGCTTCTTCTGGAAGCTCTGACTTGGCCTTGTCTACTTCGTCCTTAAGGAGCTGGATAGACTTATCAATGTCGGCGTTCGCTTCAAATTCAACCGTGACGGACGAAACACCGTCGCCGGACGTAGAGGTGACCTTTGATACTCCCGCAATACCAATAACTTGGTCTTCAATCTTATCGGTGATGAGTTGCTCTACGTCGCCTGCGGACGCACCAGGAAGCACGGTAGTGACCACGCCAATGGGAATCTGTACTTCAGGCGAAGACTCCTTTGGAATCTGTATAAGTGCATAGATACCACCAAGAACCAGCACGACCCCAAGAAGAATCGTGAAATGGTGCTTGTCTATGAAGAATTTCCAAAAGGCGAGCATAGGTGATTACTTTACAATTGCCGCGTCTGCAATACGCACCTTTTCTCCCTCAGCAAGACCGCGCGCGTCAGTGACGATGCGCATGTCGCTTGATACTCCCGAGAGAACCTCAATACGGTCGCCGTGGACGTTGCCGATAGTGACGGGGTTTCCAACAATCCTACCTTCGCTGTCCACCGTGAATACGACACGGTCGTTAGCACGCAACTTTACGCTTGCGAGCGGCAGCATCAAAGGTCCAGCTACTTGTCCTGGTGCACTCACTGGTTTTGCATTCGGTAGAGTAATGCGAACTGACTGGCCGTTGACGAGCCCGCTTGCGTCCCTGGTGACGGCAACGTGTACCTCGATCTGACGTGTTGTTGGATCAAGTGCTGGAGCAACGCGCGTGATGACTCCCGGCACGTTCTCATTAATGGTTACTTTCTCTCCGGCGGAAAGCTGCTCGCGCTCGTCTTCAGATACGTAGGTGACTACCTCAAGTGCACCGTTCTGTGCAACGGTTGCAACGTGTGTGTAGGCTGTTACGTAATCTCCAACCCGGATAGGGAGGAAGTTCACGGTACCTGCAAGCGGAGCGCGAATAAGGGTCTTTTCAAGCTGCGCCTGTGCGCCGCGTAGACTACCGAGCGCCTGCTTCACTGATGCGTCAACGGAGGCAGACGAACTTACGTTCTTGCTGCGGTAGGCTTCACGAGCAGCACTAAGTGCGCTTGCCTGTGCGCTCATTGTCGCGCGAGCACTTGCGAGGTTTGCCGTCTGTGTTGCAGACACGTTAGACCCGCTTGCGTTTGCAATCTCCGCAATGCTCTGGAGCAGCTCGTTTGTTGCGTTCACCGTCGCGAGCGCTTCACTGAGAAGCTGCTCAGGATCCTTGCTTCCAGCTGAAGTAAGGTTTGCGCGCCACGCGTCAATCATTGAATCTATGGCCGCGCGCTTAGAAGGGAAGAAGCTCTGACCAAAGCGACCCTCTCCAAGGGTAAAGTTCGGCCCGTAGGGACCAGGTGCTCCGTAGAAAGAATCCACTTGGTTCTCAAGTGCATAGTCTGTAGCAGAAAACGCGCTCTGGTATGCATTGCGTGCTGCTGCTGCGGCATCCACTGGAGAAACACTGTTGCGTGCTGCTACTGCCGCGTCGTACACACCCTCGGCCTGGAGCACCGAGGCGCGCTGGCTTGCGTTGTCTAGCTCAGCTATGACAAAGCCTGCCTGAACACTTGCGCCCTGCTGCGTGCGAACCGAGCGCACGGTGCCACCGCTCTCTGCAAGAATCATTGCCTCAGCGATAGAGCGCACCGTGCCAATAACGCTTGCACCGTCGCCAGTACCTGAAAGTGAGCCCGCGCTTGCAAGGGTGACGGTGCGAAGCTCGTTTGGAGCCTCAGCTACTTTGCCGAGGCCGTGGAGTAGAGAAATGCCACCGATAAGCACTACTGCAGCAGCAATGCCCATAGCCACCTGCTTCCAGGGCTTCTGCGTGCGGTACCAGCTCCAGAAGGACTGGATGCGGCTAATAAAATAGGAAAGGGCGCCTTTGGCGCGTGCTATAAGGGCGTTCATACGTATATCCTATACCATTTTAATAAATATGTCAAATTGATGTGCTTGCCTTGCAGGGCTGGCTGGGTGGTAGAATAAGGCCAATGTTGCACCATCACAGCAAGAACCCGCACCACACTTTTATGTACCTTTGGCTCCTTGGCGGCGTTGCGGTACTTATGAGTGGAATGGCAGGGTACGTGCTTAATAATCCTCGCACTGCACTGGCTCCCGAGGTAGAGGTGCCCGTAGTGCTTCCTCAAACGGCAACCACCACACTCATGCTTTCCTTGGGCGAGCCGGGAGCAATGCCTGACTCTAGCATTGTGATCGATCGCGTGACTGTGGACAGTCGTTGCCCAAGTGATGTGCAGTGCATACAGGCAGGTACGGTAGAGCTTTCAGCCACGGTCATGGGCCCAAACGGAACCAGCACACTGCCACTTTCTCTTGGGGTCGTCTCCACCACTGAGCATCTTCAAATCACCCTTACGGACGTAGTGCCCACGCCACTCTCTACGACACCTATAGATAAGAGTCAGTACCGATTTACGCTACTCGTTGAAACGCGCTAATACAAATGACTCAAAACGAGGCGCTGACCATATTAAAGACGGGTGCAAATGTATTTCTTACGGGAGAGCCGGGAAGTGGAAAGACGCATACCGTTAATGCGTATGTTGCGTGGTTGCGTGCTCATGGCATAGAGCCGTCCATTACAGCGTCCACGGGTATCGCCGCGACGCACGTGGGTGGCATGACTATTCACTCCTGGAGTGGTATTGGCATTGCAGAGCGCATGACGCCAGAGCTTTTGGATGCCGTTGCTTCCAAAGAGCACGTTGCAAAGCGACTTCAGAAAGCGCGCGTGCTCATTATTGATGAAGTATCCATGCTCTCGGGTGAAGTGCTTGCCATGGTAGACGCAGTCCTGCGTGAAGTACGACACAGCGAACTCCCGATGGGTGGAATCCAGGTAGTGCTCGTGGGCGACTTCTTTCAACTGCCGCCTGTGTCGCGTGGCTCTGTTGGTTTTGCGTTCCAGTCGTCTGCATGGAAGAAACTGAATCCGCTGGTTTGTTATTTGACTGAACAACACCGCCAAGAGGATTCGGTGTTCTTGGACGTGCTTGCCGCAATTCGCAGTGGCGAGTGGGATCATACGCACGTGTCGGTCATAACGTCGCGTGAAGCCGAGCTGGACGAGGTGGACGACGAGACACCGCGCCTGTTTACCCACAACGCAGATGTCGACCGTATTAATGCAGAGAAGCTCGCATCACTTTCTGGTAGCGAGAAAAAGTTTGCGATGAGTGCCACCGGGCCTTCGGTCCTTACTGAGGCGTTGAAGCGCGGATGTCTTTCCCCCGAACTGCTGTCTCTCAAAGAGGGGGCAATTGTAATGTGTACCAAGAATAATCCTGCGGTGGGGTACGTGAACGGCACGCTGGGTAGTGTTATTGGATACGAAATGGGCACGGGGTATCCCATCATTGAAACGCATGATGGGCGCGAGTTGGTAATTGCTCCGGTTGATTGGGCAGTGGAAGAGAATGGCAAGGTGCGCGCAAAGCTTGCACAGGTGCCACTTCGTCTCGCGTGGGCTATCACCGTACACAAGAGTCAGGGTATGAGTATGGACACTGCCGCAATCGACCTCTCTCGCGCGTTTGAGTACGGGCAAGGGTACGTGGCACTTTCTCGTGTGCGCACGCTCGACGGTCTGCGCCTACTCGGCTGGAGCGAAAGCGCTATGCAGGTGCACCCAGAAGTACTTTCTGTTGACCGCTCATTTAAGGAGCAGTCAGAAGCGGCGACGCGTGCGTTTGATGCGCTTGATGCTAGTGGCGAGCTTACCGAAATGCAGGAGCGCTTTATTCGCGCATCAGGCGGGGTGGTGGAAGAAATTACAGAGAGCGCACCGCGCCCACCGAAAAAGTCCACGTACGACGAAACATTCGCATTGGTCGAAGAGGGTCTTGGTATGGAAGAGATTGTTGCGCGCCGCTCACTTACCTTCGGAACCATTTGCGACCATATTGAAAAATTGCATGCGGGTGGGCGCATTACGGCAGAGACAATAGATGGCATGTTGCCCGATGCCTTGCGTAAAGCACTTCCAAAGATTGAGGAGGCATTTGCATCCGTAAAAGAGGCGAAGCTCGCGCCAGTATTTGCGAAGCTAAAGGGGAAGTACTCATACGATGAGCTGAAACTCGCGCGCATTGTACTCGACAGTAGGGGATAACGGCGAGAGGGTATACTAGGGAGAAATGCTTCTTGGTCAGGTTCTAGAGAGAATACGCACGTACCGTCCGCGCTCCGGATGGCGCACACCGCTTATGGCTTCGGGTGCTGCGTTTGTGGTATTGCTCGTTGGATTCTTGCTGCTGTACGCGCAGTACTTTGGTCCAGCGGATATTACGGGAGAACCTCGGGAATTTATTGTGAATCCGGACGCTACGGTGTTTGAAGTGACGCAGGAGCTACGTCGCGCAGGATTTATTAAGAGCAGTACCGCGTTTTCTATTGCGTTCAGTATGCACGACGGCGGACGAGGAATTCAAGAAGGAGGATACAAACTGTCTTCGAGTATGGATACACTCATGATTGCCAAGCTGTTGGCGTCGCCTCCGTATCTTGCGTGGGTGACGTTCCCAAGCGGCTGGCGCAAGGAGCAGATAGCAGACCTGTTGGTACGTAAACTTGGCTGGAGTGAAGCAGAGCGCGAGCATTGGCTTTCCGTTGATACGGCGCCCTCGCCCGATTTCATTGAGGGTGTGTACTATGGCGACACGTATCTTATCCCGACCGACCAGCCACCTGCGCTGGTAGCGGCGCGCTTGCGAAGCAGATTCCAAGATGTGTTTAAAGAGTACGCAGGGGAAGCGGCTCGCAGGAATATTCCGTGGACGGATGTACTGACGCTCGCATCATTAATTGAGCGAGAAGCATCCGCGGACGACCGAAAGATTGTGTCAGGTATTCTGTGGAATCGTCTTAATAAGGGTATGGGGTTGCAGGTAGACGCTACGCTGCAATACATACGTGGCGAGCCAGGGAATTGGTGGCCAGTACCACAATCAGAGGATAAGAAGCTAGAATCTCCCTTTAACACGTATAAGTACCGTGGTCTGCCACCGCACCCAATCGCAAACCCGTCCCTAGCGTCAATTGATGCGGCACTTAACCCAGTAAAGACTAACTGTCTCTACTACATTCACGACAACAACGGCACTATTCGCTGTTCGGCTACCTATGCCGGCCACCTATCTAATGTGAATCGGTACCTTAAATAGGCGTCGTTCCGTTATTGACGAGTTGTATATATAACGGTATTGTAAAGGTAATCGCCCACGGGGCATTTTTATTTTATTCGTCGCCAAGTACTACTTATGGAAATTAGAAACATCGCTATCATTGAGCACGTGGACCACGGCAAGACCACGCTCACG
>CAYITJ010000001.1:58144-87069 GCA_964366435.1 uncultured Candidatus Saccharibacteria bacterium | reverse complement strand
TTGTGCGCCAGGTTGGATTCGAACCAACGAAGGCAGTGCCATCACGTTTACAGCGTGACCTCGTTGACCACTTGAGTACTGACGCAATGTGCCGATTATAGCGGATAGTCCGCTACTTTTCAATGGACAATAGAGCAGTCTGTTTGCCACGGCGAAGTATGGCGACGCCGCCTGCAAACTGACCTTCGGTGAGCACAGCATCCACCGTACCTACCGGCTCGCCTGCTACAGAAATAGATCCAGCCTCAATAAGTCGCTTTGCATCTGATTTGCTCTTTACGAGCTCGCTCGCAATAAGTGCGTCCACCACACTCATTCCTACGGAAACAATTGCACTCGGTACTTCTTTGCGAACAGTCGCTAATGTCGCAGCTGGCAGCTCAGCAAGCGGTGTGGATCCGTACACTGCCTCTGAAGCTGCCTCTACGGCAAGTGCGGTTTCAGTGCCGTGCACAATTTCTGTGACAAGGCGTGCAAGCATTTTCTGCGCCTCGCGTTTTCCTGGGTTTCTTCCGTGGAGCACCATCATGGTTTCAATCTCAAACGTGGACATAAACGTGAAGAACTTCAGGTACTTCTCCACCATCTCGTCCGGCTGATTGAGCCAGAACTGGTAGAACTGGTACGGGCTGGTCTTGGCAGCGTCTAGCCACACCGCGTTCCCTTCAGACTTTCCAAACTTCTTTCCATTTGCCTCAGTTACCAGTGGGCAGGTAATGGCGAACGCCTCCTTCCCTTCCTTGCGGCGGATAAGCTCTACGCCAGAGAGAATGTTGGTCCACTGGTCGCTCGCGCCAATTTGCAGGTCAACGCCGTACTTCTTATTGAGTACAAGATAGTCGTATCCCTGGAGGAGTGAGTACGCGAATTCGGTGTAAGAAATACTGTCGTTGGGGTCTTCTATACGGCGCTTAATGATGTCACGCTTGATAAGCTCATTCACGGTGAAGTGTTTGCCGATGTCGCGTAGGAAATCCACGAGCGGCACCTTTAGGAGCCAATCAGCATTGTCCACCACGCGCACCTTCACGCCTACGATACGTTGCATCTGTGCTTTGAGTGCTTTCTTGTTCTTCTCCACGAGCTTCTTGTCAGCAAGGGTGCGCTCGCCGCTTTCACGCGGGTCTCCAATCATGCCAGTCCCTCCTCCAACAAGAAGAATGATGGTGTGGCCCGCCTGTGCGAGGCGCCGCATAAAGAGAACCACGAGCAGGTTCCCTGCGTGCATAGAGTCCGCGGACGGGTCCACGCCCAAGTACACCGTGCGCTTGGCGCCGAGAATCTTCTCAATATCTGCTGACGTGTGCTCTACGAGCCCGCGTGCCTGTAGGTCCTTTGCTAAATCCATTGTCGTGAGTATATCACGCGTGATTTTCGTCTTTCGTGGTGAGAGTAGCTAACTAGGTACATTTACTCGTCGTATAACTCATGGTATAGTTGGAACAGGAATAGTACCTAATCATAGCCAAGAAAGGCAGGTTTCTGATGAGCATCGTGTCCTTGAGCGGCGTTGATGGTATCGGCAAGTCCGAGCAAATTGCTCTGCTGAGAAGTCATCCGCAAGTAAGATACGGAGGTCCGCTTACTCAGTATTCGGACAAATGGCCCAAGCTTAGTCCCGCCGATCATTTTGAATGGTGGTTCAAGCGTGTTCCATTCGAAAGGTTTCTCGACCTTGTTATCGAGTCTTTGAATGAAAGACGCCATCAAGTCATTGGTGGATTTGTCAATGTTCAGGACCGGGGTGAGCGAATGTTCAAGGCGGTTTGTGTGGCGACCTTGCTTACGAGAGAGTCGACTGTCGGGTTCAGTGACGCTACGAGAATTGTTGATAGTGCATTTAAAAGTGGACTTGCCCATGAAGAGGGCAAGGAAATTCTTCTTGTTCGTGACGAAAGGTATGGTCTGAACGCCTCGGTTCTAAATGAAGCTAACAAGCTTGAGCGCGAGAGCCCGTTTAGCACAGAACAAAACAATACCTACTCCAAGTATCAGTCGTACTTAAGCGTTGCTCTCGACCATTACACTGCGGGAGAGGAGTGTAGAAAGGTACAAGTAGATTCCTGTATCCTCTCGGTTCAAAATGAGTTGAGGGCTATACTGTCAGAGATGACAGCAACTACTCTGCCAGCGCTTTGCGGTGATCTTGAAGAACTGGTTGTCTTTTCTGGATTGAGTGAATGTGGTAAGAGCAGTTTTGCTCAGACACTCCATGATCGCAAGGGGTTCTATCGCCTGAAGATTAAGTATTTCAGGCATCTTGCCACGCGCCACAATGCCGGGAAGGATACAAGAGAAGCGATAGGTCATGAACTGGTGCGTTTCCTTGACGACCATGCCCACATACGGCAAGTAACGCTCGAGAGTCTTCACGGGCCAGAGCTCGGGTTGCACCTAAAGGCACTGTTCGGTAATCGATGTAAAGTTGTCTTCATTAGTGCACCAGAGCGACTCCGTATAGAAAGACTCAGCCAGCAACTTAAGATCTCCGAAGCAGACGCAACTGTGATTGTTCGCGAGAAAGATGCCCTTAAAATTTCTTGCGGAATAGAGAACGTGATTGCCTTTGCTGATGTGCTTTTCGAGAACAGCGGAAGCGACTTCGAGACTGCATTCGAGTCATTTCACAGTGTGTTGCGAAGTAAACTGAAGGCGGGTTAAGAACCCGCCTTCTTTCTTTGATATCTCTGTCGTATAGTGAATTTGTGGAGTATGAACGCATTAAAACCCTCCCAAAAGCTAACTGTCATTTACATCTGACGGGCTCATTTACAGTAGGCGAAGTTAGGAATTTGGCGAGAGTTTTATCTATTCCTATTCACAATTATGAACCACTGGAGAGTAAGTGGTTTTACGAGAGCGAGACTCCGTGGGCCCTTCTCAAAGGAATTACGTCAAGTTCTATCGGTCTTATGACGGCAATTCGACTTGTTGTTGATAAAGAGGTCTTAGATGGAACAGAGTACTTAGAACTCACCATTAACCCCTCTGGTATGTTGCGTAGAGGAATGACAATAGTAGAAATATCTGATGTTCTTCTTCAATCTTCCTTTTCCGCACATTCACGAGGAATCGTGCTGAAGTTTAAACTTGGCGTGAACAGAAAAGATGGGTGCGATTCTATTGCTGTCGTACGGGATGTGTTTTTGGCCTGCGATCCTAGTATCCGAATTTCGGTAGATTTGAATGGAAATGAAGAGAAATTTTCGACCAAGAGTTTTCTGCCTCTATTTAAAGCACTTTCAGAAGAAGGTATCCCTACCAGCATTCACGTTGGCGAGTCTCGTAATGACGATTATATGTTTGAGGAACTTCTTGCTACTCGTCCGCAGAGACTTGCCCACGCCACACTTCTAACTGAAACAGACTACACCATGATTGCTAAGTCAAACACTCTGCTTGAGGTTGCTGTAACATCAAATATTTCGACCGGCATTGTGTCCACATTAAGTCTTCATCCATTACGTCGCATGTTAGATTTGGGCATAAAGGTAGTCATAGGAACTGATGATCCGGGCCTATTCAATAACTCCATGAGTGAAGAGATCTTGTCACTATTTGAAGTCGGGCTTACGTGGTCTGAAATAGAGGCGATAAACAATCGGGGTCTTGCTCTGGGCAACTCTAGACAGCTACATGTATAAAGTATAATGGACTTTTCAGCTGGAATCATTCCCTATCGCTTGGTGCAGAACGATCTCTTGTTCTTGATCATACAGCAGGTTGAGGGTCACTGGTCATTTCCGAAAGGGCACCCGATTAACGATGAGACTGGAGTACAGACTGCACAGCGTGAGCTTTATGAAGAAACAGGATTGTTTGTTTCACATCTCGATAAGGAGTTTTCCTGCATGGTGCGGTATGGTTTTACAGAGCGAGGAGAAACGATTAAGAAAGAAGTTTTATACTACTTAGGTCTAGTTCGGGAACCTTCAATAAGACTTGACTCGAGTGAAGTGACGTCTTATGCGTGGCTATCTTATGAGCAAGCAATGTCTCGTTTGACGTTCCTGGAGTCTCAGTATGCTCTTCAGGAGGCTGCGACATGGTTAGAAGAGAAGGTCGCCCCTAAGTAGGAGGCGACCTTAAGTTTGTTACTTCGATTACTCTCGCCACAGACTCTCCTTTATTGAATAAGGGAAAACAGTCATGCTTGAAAGTGCCCGTTTAGGCACCCATTGCGGTTCGTAGGTACCTGATTCATCCAGATCTCTGCTAAACTCTGGGCCGGTACCGCTGCCTACCACCCCGCTTTCGATGGTGCAACGGAAAAAGAACTCGCAGTGAGTCTGCTCATCAGTGGGTTCTATCTCAGCGTAAAGGCCGAGAACACAAACTGTGACACCGAGTTCCTCCTTACATTCCCTGATCACTGTGTCTTCCAAAGATGCGTCCACGTCCTCCACACCACCACCCGGAAAGGTCCAGTACTCCCGGTCACTCTTTGTCCGGTGTATTAACAGCACGCAGCCGTTATCTTCAATGATGGCCCTTGCTCGATTTTTCATGGAAATCTCCAAATACTCTAGAACGACTATACTTCACTACGAATATTTGTCCATTCCCTCGCCAGTATGTCGAACTCCCTGACTGCTGCATTAATCGTAGGGGCTGTGACTGAGTCCAAAATCTGAAATCCACTATCAGCTGGTGCCGCAAAACGTAGTGTCCCGTGAGAACTAATCTTATCTGTTAGAAGAGTATGTATAAAGTTCTCTTGGTCAAGTATTTTTTGCGCCTCCAGCACATACGCGAACTCTCTTTCAAATAACCGAGCAGTGGAAAGAATGGCCCTATATGACTTGTTGCCTATTGCGTTTAGTTGGCGCGCAAGCAGCAACTCAAAAATGATTCCATAAAAAACAGCAAGGCCGTGGCGAAAGCGCGTGTCAGCCTCAAGAATATTTGCAATAGTATGTCCCATGCTCAGTGCCTTGTGATAACCTGTTGAATCAGTCGGGTCCCGTTGCACATATCTCGCCTTAGTACGGAGCGAGAAGTTCACGAGCCGTGCATAATCAGGAGTATAGGCTTGCTCTACAAGAACTTTCTCAATCTCTTCTACTACCCAGTGTTTTCCACTTAGTAACGCGTGCTTCCACAACTCAACAAGTCCGTAGCAACATTCGATTCGCGGAAGACCGTTGATCAGTCCGGTGTCGCATATTGTGACTTTGGGCGAATAGAATGATCCGAGCATATTCTTTCTACCCTCGTAATTAACAGCCACCTTTCCAATTATTGCGTCACACTGCCCCATTAAGGTAGTTGGTACATAAACGAAGTCTATACCACGCATATAAACTGAAGCACTGAATCCAACGATATCTCCGACGTATCCGCCGCCTATGGCAACAATACAGCTCTTTCGTGTCGCACCGAGCGATACGAGACTGGAAAGAATAGGAGTACTTTTCTCAAAGTCCTTGCTTTCTAATGCGGGTTTAAGTATTACTATCTCACGCTCCCTAACACGAGTTGCCTTAATCAAAGGCTGGAGAGCAGAAGCATGGCTCCGGTAAGCGTTTATGTCAGCCACGACTAACACCTTGTCGTATGAGGTTAGGAAATCATACTGCATTCCTGACAGGAGGTCTTTGCCAATGTATATTTCTTGCTCAATATAAGGAAGTCGTATAGTAATTGATTTCATCTTACAATGCTGGCTCTAAGGAGCGCTTAGTAAAATCTTCCACCAGTTCAGCATACTGCATCTTTCGTTGAGCGAAGAGACTAGGTGTGCGGATAATGGTCTGCGGGTCTTGTATTGCAACAGACAGGCTTAATCTGCTTACATGTTCCAGAACTTCACTATAAGAGTTCGCAGCAACTTCTAATTCTGTAAGGAGTATCTTTATTAGCAGAATTAAAAGTTTATAAGTGTTCACCTCGCTTTCCGGAGTGCAATCCAAAACTGACCTCTTATAGTCGTGAAGTGCTCTGGCATACTCGATACAGTTCGCTTGGAGAATGGTTTCTCTTGCCGTCGCGGCAACTTTCATACCCTGTTTCATTAATCTTGGTGTCAGAGTCCCGTCAACGATATCGTTCATTGCAAGCATTGTGCGCACGAGTTTACGGTTACTGTGCGATACTTCGGAATCCGAAAACACACTAAGACCTATCTTGATTTCGGATTTACTCTCCAGTAGAGATTCAGAGATACCTTCAAATACATCAGCACTAAGCTCCTCAAAGGCCAGTAGCACATCAATATCTGACCAGCATGGGATAATTTCCCCACGCGCAAGGCTTCCGGTGACGCAATATAAGCTCAAGCTTTGTGGGAACTTTCGCTTGAGAGCCTCAAAAAAATGCTCCTCGGTGCGACAATACTCGATAAGTTCAGCTCTGCGCATACGTTTTCAAGCGTTCTAAAAGCTCCAAAAATGACCGCGGGCGATCAACCTGTGAATCTGAGAGCATTGTCAAATAGCCAAGAGAAATAAGTAGATCTTTTTGCGACATTGTGCTGATATTAAACACGCTCAACACTCTCATAGCAAGAAAAATACGGAAATCCTCGTACAAATCATTAATACTTCCCACTCTGTCCTCCAGTGGGAGAACGACCGACGCGAAATAGAGTTCTAGGAAGTTAATCCTGTGATAACTTGGGTGATGTGTCACTGCATCGTCAGAATGTAGTTCAGTTAGATCTAAGTTTGAAAAAGTCTGGTCGTGTTCCGCATAGGCCGTCGGGTGATATGTGGGAGAAAAGTATCCTGTTTGAGCAATTTGGTACCAAAAAAGCACAGCCAACTCTGCTGCCAGAGGGTTAAAGCCTCCTCCAGTGCAATCCAAAAGAACGGGCTTAATTCCTATGTTTAAATCTCCAGGATCGCATTGCGAGGCGACACACCAATGCTCCCTGTTGTTCAAGAAAAACTGCTCTATCTCATGGAGCAATGAACCAACCGAGAGAGTAAAGTTTTCTCCGTTAAAATCGAATCTTCTTTCAGTATCTCTAAACGCAGTATCGTAGAAAAAAGGCAACCTCGATGCAACTCTGTCCTTGAAGTAAAGGTCACAGGCTGAACCTGTGGCCCTTCGCAGAGTCTGCCCAAAAACTCTTGAGTACATGCTCAGTACTGGTGCCACCCGAATGGCGCTGAAGTCTGAAGAGTTAAAGAGGTCTATTAATAACCCCTCGTTTACACTAATAGTCTCTTCGTACTTATACAATAGAAACCCGTCTTCTGTACTTGTATAAACGAGCTCTGGTGTGGGATAAAACTTTGATATGAACCGCGATCCTTGTTGCTCTCTCCCTACCATTTCCTTCGTTACGAATTTAAAGAAATAATCCTTTTCTTTAAACCGGATTTTACCATACCGCTTGTTTGGAATGATCCGACGAATCAAGCCGTTGATTTCCGACATATCTGCGCTATTCATACTTATGAACTCTGTTTCAGGTTGCTGGAAGCTCCACGATGAAACGGCTGCCCTTTCCTTCGCCCTCAGACTCAGCCCAGACGCGGCCCTTGTGAGCCTCAATGATGTTCTTCACGATGTAAAGACCAAATCCGGTTGACTCCACGTTAATCTTCTGCGAATTCTTACCATGCCCTCCTTCGGTAAACAGGTTCTTCATATCGTCGGCACCAATTCCCACGCCGGTGTCAGTAATTTCAAAACGCACTGCTTTATCAGTCTTTGCGAGCGATACGTCTACACTTCCCTTCGGTGTGTACTTGATGGAATTATCAATCAAGTTCTTGAATGCGTTTACGAGCTGCCCCTTGTCGCCTGTGAAGGTGACTTGTTCGAGGGTGCTCGTTAGCGCCAGCGACTTCTTGTCAGCGTGAGGCTTTAGATCCGCCACTATGCCCTCAATAAGCTCCTTCATATCAATTGGGGTCATGGTGTAGGCCACCTTTCCGCTCTTTATGTTGGCGGCGTTTAGAATCTCGGCAATTGTTTCTGCTCCCTTGGTGTCTGAACGGAATCCTTCCTCAACCATCGGTAGCATCTGCGGAGGCACTGGCCCGTACTCTCCTTCCTTAATCATGGCGAAGATATTGCGCGACTTCGCAACAAATCCCTTAATCTGGTGCGTAATGAAGTGAATAAGAATCACTTGTTGACGGTTTGATTCCTCGAGTTCATTTGCTAGGCGCTGAGTTTGAATCCTTTGCTCAATCTCGCGCTGTACGCTTTTAATGAGTAGATAGCCAAAGCCAATTGCAAGTACGAGCGTAATGGCGTTCAGCACTTTATTGATCGGGTTTCGAATAAAGAAGAACTGCGAGCCAATCAATATAACCAGAGCGGCTACAAGAGCCTGGGCCGCGATTAGCTTAATGTTGAACGCTTTGTATTTGACGATGATATACGTGAGTACGGCAATGAATATGGTCATTCCGAAGTACCCGTACTGTTCAAGATTAAATGTGTCCGGCTCACTTCCAAAGAAATTAGCAATACTTGCCACGTATGTGCTCGCAGAGAACGTGACTAGGAACGCAGTGATCCCGAAGGTTGCAAGAAGATTCTGCTTGCTCCCCCCATTATTCTTGCTTGCAAGCGATGCTCTAATTCCCAGCAGAGCCGTAAGAACAAGAATCACAAAAGATAATCCAAATACAATGTTAAGCACCCAGATTCCTTCAACTGCACTACAGTTATACAAGTCAAATGCAGTGAGGTTGTAATGTGAAGCTGATAAAAATAGCACACCCGTTAACAGAGCTACACCTAACGCTTTAAAGGGAAAGCTCACGTCTCGCTTTGAAATAAATGCGTACAGGAAGTATGCACTCAGTACATAGGTAGTTATGAACAAGAATAGCCAGAATGACCACAAAAACATCAGAACTCGAGCGTCAACTTGAGTCCAAAGAAGAATATCAATCACAGAAAGTGCTGAGAATATAAGGGAAATTGTTACAAGTATGCGCGCCGGAAGTGTACGGTTGTTGAGAATGATAAAGAAACTAAGTACGAGCGATACAACGAGCGCCGTAAGGTGCGAGTAGTACACAAGAACGGGCACGCCTTCAGAAAAAAGACCGAACTGAAGTCCTTGGTAAATGGTCGTAGATAGTTCGTCGTAGCAGAACATAGTATGTGAATTAATCAGCGTTATTGCGGATCAAGTCCTCTACATATCGAGAGAAATACCCAGCATATTTTTCACGAATTTCCGGAAGCTTCCAATCAGAGCCTGTTATGTTGCCTCGACACGAGGCAGTTCCGCATAAACATGGCATAGGTTCCCATAGCTCCTCTGCTCGCTCTACGTCAGTCATGGCGTAGTCAAAAGTAATTTGCTCCCCTGCAGTAATGTCACGCAGTGCAACCATCGATATCTGCCCACGGAAACCACAGGTTGGCTCACATGAGTGATTTACATTGAAAACGCCGTCCGCTATTTCACGCACAGGTTCTATTGGGCATATATATTGATCACGTTCAACTTGGAAACAGTGATACCCGTAGGGCTCGTATTGAGGCAGGTCTAATTCAGGTGACGCAAGAATGCGGCCTCCTTGCACAATAACCAGGTCATTCTTCGGTATTGGATCCTTGGTGAAGGTTCCAATACCGATTCCTGGAACGTTCCGGAATTCTAGTGAGGGGTGTACCCAAGAGTAAGTTGTCATCTTCATAATCTGTACATTACTCAATAATCTCTTCCGCTGCGACATCTTCAACCTCATCCTCCTGTGTTACTTCTGGCGCATGAATACATACTTCGCCCTCCTCCATAGTTTCCTCGGAGCAAAGAGTCACAATGCAGTTTGGCTCGTCTGTCTCACAGGAAAGTGCTGGGCATTGATCAATCAAATAATTAGGGCACATAGTAATATAGGCCGCACCCTTCTCAATTCGTTTATAGGGCTCTGTATCGCACTCATCATCTTCTGGGTCACAGTCTTGGACAAAACACGAATCCAGAGCAGGGTCGCATGGGATGTGATCTGTAATTAAAAAATCGCGCTCCAGAAAATACACGGAGTATTTCCATGCAATTGCACTTATTAGTAGCGCAAGGAATACAAACAGGAGCCATCTAGAGTTCTTTTTCACGTACTACTATTGTAGCTCACATCACGCGTTGATTTCTACACTACTCCACAGACGCAAAAAGGGCCGCTGGTGAATACCAGCGGCCCCGCCATGATGGCTAGAGAAAGGACGCGAGTTGTTGAAGCAGAGCTTCAAGCCACTCGATTGCGTGGACAACCCACTGCCACTCGGGCTGGGTGAGACAGGTCTCGCCAGCACACCCAGCCAGACGCTCGAACCAGTGGGTTGCGTAGGTCAAGGTGAGCCAGTACAGCGCAGTCCAGACACCCACCCCCCACAATACCGACGGAATCATCACGCGGAAGACGACCGACAGTCGCCCCTCACCCTTCTTGCGAAGGAATAGGGTGACGTAGTCACATTCCAGGTAGACGACACTGCCGATAAGCATCATGGTCCAGTACGAGCGGCTCAAGAAGCGCAGAAGCGCCTTGGTCGTCATGGTCATGATGCGGCGGACCCAAGACCCCTTGCGAGAAGTGGGCTCGAACGCCCATTCCTTGAGGTGGTCCACGCCGGTGATGTCGAACCCCCGCTTTGACGTCTGCAGATGGAGTTCAAGTACCCCCAAACTGAAGACAAACGAGAGGCCGACGCCCACGGCGAAAGCGTGGACCGGACCCCACTTAATGAGGCAGACGATGATGACTGCATCGATTATTTTGTCCAAAAAGGACAGAGAGCGCTCAACGGTGAGCGCGCTCGCAATTCGAGCTTCGTTTCGCACCGGAGTCTCCTTTCCTTCTATGGGAGTGCACAGAGCAACTACCTGTATATATTATACAGGTACAGAGTAATTTGTCAAGTACTTCCCTACCCCTTCGCAGAGCCGTATATGAAAACGTTTTCTTCAAGGAAGCTTGGAATAAACTCTTTCTTCTCCGTCACATTCTGTAGATGCTTCTTAAACAAGGGCATAAGCACGTCGTATGTAGTGATAAGTGGAGCCTTTGCCTTCGGTACGCCAGCCTGAGAGCTCATCCAGCCATCTTCCTTAATAAGAGGAACCGCAAGACGCATAAGCTCGTCGTAGAACGCTGAAAGTCGTGTGAGTGCCTTACCGCTTCCCACTGGTTCATCAGTCAAATCAATGATGATACCGTCAAACTTCATGCAACGGTCCTTTGCCATACGCAGGTACTGCATTGCGTCGCCCACGGACACCATGACGTTCGGATTACCAAAGAGCTTGTTCTGGTCAAAGTAGGTGCGAGCGCAGTAGATAACTTCCAGGTCAAGCTCGGCAATAGTGATGCGAGCATTCGGGTTCTTCTCTAGTACTTTAGCCGCCACAAATCCATCCCCACCACCAAGAATGAGAATCTCCTTGTCTTGAGATCGGAGTTCTTTAGTAATCGCCTCGTCGTAAATGTGAGTGTCGCTCACAGACACCTGGGTAATGCCGTCAATGAGCATAGTCTTTCCAAATGTCTCCAAATCCAGCACCTGTATCTCTTGGAACGGACTCTTTATTTCTGCCAACTTGCGGTGAACCGTAACCGTTTGCTTGGTGTTGTCCTTATAAATTGGAATGGTGATAGTCTTTAACTCCGCGTATCCGCGGTCAACATCGTGAATCTTCTTGCGTGAATGGGCGAGGTTCTTTACGACATGCTCCACCGCAAGATAGGTCTGTGATTCGTTAGAACAACTGAAAACGTCAAATGCCGCGTAGCCGTACTCCGGCCAAGTGTGTACAGAAATGTGGGAAGTAGAGAGTACGAGCACCCCCGTTACCCCATGGGGTTCAAATTTATGAAAATGAGAGTGGAGAATCTCCATTTTTGCAGCGTGCGCTGCGCCCTCCAGCAGCTTCTTAAGCTCCGCCGCGTCGTCCAGGTCGTGGTAGTCACACCCGTACATGTCAAAGAGGTAGTGCTTTCCTTTGATTTTTTTAACTTTGATCATGAAAGTTGTATGTGGTCTAAGTATACCACGTATTTCTAGACTGACAAGCTATCGTGAATTCCCGCTTGCTAACGGGTTCCCTTCAACACCCCCCCTTCCGCCTGGCACCGCACAGGTCTTTGCAAAGATAATAGCACCTCTTTTCCTGTTGCTGACGCTTACTTACTAATTAAAGGTTCTCATCCGTGAGGAACGAGCCGGCCTGGATGCTCCAGAGTTTGTGGTAGAGACCACCCTCCTGCTTCAGTAGGTCGTGTTGGGCGCTGTGGACAACAAGTATCAAGGGGCCGCCTTTGTGAGGCAGCCCCTTGGAAAGTTCGAGAACACGCTATTTCTGACTGGGAGCTAGCATTGGCTCGACCACCTCCATAATCCGTCGCCGAACTTCGAGCCTGGATCCACTCCCATCGAGAACTGTCCATCCCCGCTGAGTAGCGATGGACACATATGTTGATTGAAGTCGATGGAAGTGGTCGTCCGACGGAGCGTCAAATTCACCGGCGAAGCCGCGACCTTCTCGTCGCAGACGTGCCGTCTGAACAGGTAGCTTCAGGGTGATCCCAATGTCGGGGACGAGGCCTCTAAACGCGACTTCGTTCAACATATTGCGAGTATCCTCTTGGTTGGCGAGGATGCCGAAGTTGGTGTGATAGCCAAGATAGCTCTCGTCCCAACGGTCCGCGATGACGGTGGTACCTCTTTCGAGCGCTTCAACCGCATTGCGGAATTGCTGCGCGTGCAGTGCCTGGAACAGGAACATTATCGCCATTGGATCACTAAAACGATCAATTAACGGCTTGCACAGCAACTTCACGTCGTCGTCATATGCCTTGATTATCTCGACGGTGTGGCCTCGGCGGATCAGCTCCTTTCTGAGGAGTTGTACCTGTACCGTTTTACCAGCACCGTCAATGCCACTGATTGCAATGAACATTGGGTGTCTCCAAGCAGAGTTTCCTGCGAAAGTTTATGGGGATCTGTTTGGAATATACTATTAGTCGCACTAATGTCAAATTAGAGTCATGACGTGAGCGAGCGCCGACATGTTGGACTAAGTACTGAATGTAGAGATAGTCTAGGTGTAATGGGTTAGAATGTGCACATGGATATAATTGGCGATTCAGTGGACGACTTAGTACTTAAGGGTATTAAACATATCAAGGAGCACGGTGATTATACTGAAGCTCGCGGTCTCTCAGGGCTTCAGTGCTTCAACGTCTCATATCATTTGACTAACCCCTTGAGACGGGTTCACACTCTACGTGCCCCAAAGTCAGTGCGCTATTTCGCGCGCGAGTTGATAGCGTACTGCAAGGGCTCGCTTAACGTCGAAGAGTTGGCACGTGCTGCACGAGTCTGGGAGTCACTTGCAGACGAAGACGGCAAAATATATTCAAATTACGGGTACTATACTTTTCGTCAATACACTCCTGACAGGATTACTCAATTCGAATGGGTCTCAAATCAACTAAAAATAAACCCCTCCTCCAGACGATGTGTAATTATTATCGATAATATCAGTGCTAAACGTGAAAACAGCAAAGATATTCCCTGCACTCTCGGAATGCATTTTTTTGTTGAAAAAAAGAAGCTGTGCGCGGCGGTATCAATGCGCTCCACGGATATAATTACAGGACTGCCCTATGACCTTGGCTTCTATAGTTTCGTACAGGAATTGCTCTGGAGAGACCTTCAGAACGTACATCCGCACATCGGGTTAGGTTACTGCATCGTGAAGTCCAATCTAACTCAGCTTTACGATTCGCGAAACGAGTTGGCAACTGAAGTGCAGAACGGGGTGGCAGGAGACCAGTGTATGCCAGATATTCTTGACGCGAAGAGCGTACTCGAAGACATATATAGCAATACATATAACTCAGAGCCAATGTCCTGGCTATATAATAAGTCTGAATATGAAGCGTAGAATCTACGTGGCTAAGCGTATACCAAAAGATACGGCTCCTGAAGAAGTACTTGGAGTTACTAGAGACATGACCGTATTGCAAGTTGCAGAACTCTACGCCTCGCATGAGATAGACCGTGGCTCATATATATATAACGGACACTGGACTCTTAGGGGAAACACACCGATAAATAATATGCCTCCGGAGGTTGCTCCGCATGACATATTCCTTATGTGCGCAAACAAGATTAATTCTTCGGACGCACTCGTTGCATGCGTTGGACTTGAGACTTATGGAACTATTGCCGAAGCAGCTTACGCAATAGGTCTGCAGGATAAGGCCGTATATGTATTGCCAGAGGATGATTCGGAAAAGTTGTTAAAAGAGGCTTGGTTTGTGATGACAATGTCACTCAGCACTGAGCAATGCTGGCGCGAAGAGGATATTCTGAATATAGACCTCTTTCGCGAGAGAAACATCCATTCTCTCGAGGAGTACAAGCAACTTATTCTTTCTTTAATACCTCCTTTTTTAAAGCAATAATTATGAACCACTTACTATCACGAGGAATCGCTGTGGAGAATGGAAAGATACTTCTCGCTCATTATGTAGAGAAAGGGTACTGGTTTCTCCCGGGAGGTCATATTGAATTAGGAGAATCTGGGGCAGCTGCGCTTGTCCGTGAGTGCAAGGAAGAAATGGATATTGATGTATCAAATCCAGAACTGCTTACAACGTTTGAGCACGCTTACGAAGATGGGGGGGAGATCCAGCACGAGATTACACTTATCTACAGGTATGAAGCGCCGAAGCAGGAGACTATAGAATCGCAGGTCCCTCACCTTGAATTTGAGTGGGTGACTAAGGATCAGTTCGGTGAAACGAAGTTCCTCCCAAGGGCGCTAAAGGATGCTATTCGGGCGTGCATGGATGGTGAACCAATGCCGCAGTTTGTTTCTACGCTGCAGTAGCCTAACTACAGGTCCTCATCCGTGAGGAACGAGCCAGCTTGGATGCTCCAGAGTTTGTGGTAGAGGCCGCCCTCCTGCTTCAAAAGGTCATCGTGGGTGCCGTCCGCGGCAATCTTTCCGTCCTCAATAACTATGATTCGGTCCATTTTCATGATGGTTGAGAGGCGGTGCGCAATCACAATTACCGTCTTCCCTTCCATGAGGGTCTTGAGTGCGTCCTGAATAAGCGACTCGCTCTCGGAATCGAGTGCTGATGTCGCCTCGTCGAGCACGAGAATAGGTGCGTTCTTTAGAATGGCGCGTGCAATAGCAACACGTTGGCGTTCTCCACCGGAAAGCTTTACTCCGCGCTCGCCCACGTGTGTGTCGTACCCTTCAGCCAGTTTAGAAATAAACTCATGGCAGTGCGCCTTCTTAGCGGCAGCAATAATCTCTTCGTCAGTTGCGTCTGGTTTCCCATACGCGATGTTCTCCTTAAGCGAGCGGTGGAAGAGTGTTGACTCCTGGGGAACAAACGCGATAGCTCGACGCAGGCTCTGCTGCGTAACAGTTTTAATGTCAGTGCCATCAATGGCAATACTGCCACTGGTGACGTCATGGAGACGAAGCAAGAGCTTCGTGATAGTTGTCTTCCCCGCCCCTGACGGTCCTACGAGTGCGACGCGCTGCCCTGGCTTGATGTTTAGATCGAAGTCGCTGAGCACCTCACTCTTGTCTGCAAAGGCGAAGCCGACACTGTTAAAGGAAATGGCCCCTTCAGGAACAGCGAGCTCAGAGGCTCCCTGGATATCCTGAATTGCATGTGGCTCCTCCATAACCTCGATCATCTCGTGGGCTTCCGATAGTGCGTCAAATAGTTGGCGCAAATTTCCACTGATGCTTCCTATTTGGTCGATCAAGGATATAGCATATATTTGGACCAAAACGAGAGAACCTACAGTGATACTCCCTTGCCACCAGAGGTAAAAACCCACTAACAGAAGTGCCACTTGCGCAAAGCGAGTAAGAAAACCTTGGATACCATATACGAGAACATCAGAATTCCATGAGCGGATGGTGGCTTGATACCAGTCGTAGACCACGCTTGCGAAGTGTTTTGATTCGCCCACCTCTGCCGCAAACAGCGTGACTGCAGAATGATTCCCCACCGTATCTGACAGCACACCAGTTAGACGACTATCCTGTGCTGCGCGCGCAAGCTTGTACTTGTAACGCCATATGGTTAGAAGATACATCAAGAACACAAAGAGTATAGTCCACGTCAGGAGTCCAATTCCCAGATATATGTTTTGAGTAAATAGCACCACAATGACTCCAGCGGTAAACAAGAAGGTTGGAACCATGCCCTCCATGACACTGTTGAAGATCTGTTGGTATGCGTGAGAGTACCTGCTAACGCGGCGCGTCAAAGTGCCAGCAAAGTTATTTATGAAGAAATCGTGCCCGTGACCAACGAGATAGTTAAATCCACGAGTAAAAAGGTCGCGCGCAACGCGGGCCTCTAGCTGCGTGACAGTCCACATTTGAATACGGACGCCAAGCCAGTTCCCTGTGACGCTCAGCGTGTACAGTCCGAGCGTAAGAAGCATTGCATGCAAATACTGCTGATTAACGCCGATAGTAGTCACCAAGTCAATAAAGTGTTTGAGAAAAAGCGGAGCAGCGATGCTGGTGCCAACTGTCGTGGCAATTCCAAGAAGTACACCGAAAAAGAACCACGGGTACTTCGCCGTAGCACGAGCGTAATCTTTGAGTACTGACCACGCGTGGCCAGTCTTTCTCGGCTTCTTCACCTGCATAGATGACTACTATACCACAGACGCTTGACGCGGCCCAAAAACGTTATGAAGCGCACCTAGCGAATGAGTACGAAAAATGCGACCAAGGGCGCAATAAGCCAGTAAAACAGGAACTGCTCTGGCACCACATAGGCTACAATGGGAGGCGTCGCAGGGAGAATCTTGGCGAGGTTTAGGAAGTGGTAGGACACCGCGAGAAGCGCTCCTGCGGAGAGCCCTGAGAGTACAAAGAGCGGAAGTGGATGGATACTCATAAGCCCCATAGTGTTCACTCGGCGAAGTACTAAAAATGGGAGCGCTGAGAGAACAGCGTAAAGCAACAGTGCCGCCACAGCCTTGGTCATACCATCGCCCACCATAAGTTGCTCCTTCCAGGGGAATACCGTGAAAAGTCCAAAGCCAATGTAGAACGAAAGTATAAGCGAGATGAAGGCAGGGCGTCCTGCTCGAAGTGCAAAGATAAACAGCACTGCCGTAAGCACAATGAGCGCAAGGAAGTTCATGAGTATGGGAACCGCTCCTGAGGCTCCACTATTTGCTAGTGCGGTCACTTGATCCATGTGTATGTAGTATAAGCGAACGCGCGCCCGTTTCGGGCGCGCGTTCGTTTCATCTGTGTACTACAGCCCTTCACTCTTTAGCTCTTCAATCAGTTTCTTTGTTTTACTCGAAAGCTTCTTTGGCATCGTGATAGAAAGTTTGATGAGCAGGTCGCCCGTGTGCCCCTCCATCTGTACACCCTTGCCACGCAGGCGAATAGTTTCCTCGGGCGCAGTCATTGCAGGGATTTTTACCTCCAACTTCTTGTCATCAATGGTTGCAATGGTGACCGTGGTGCCAACAAGTGCGTCAGTTAGCTTCATCGGCATGTTCATCACCAAATTAACGCCGTCCTTTCGGAATACCGGATGCGGCTTTACGTGCACTTTGATGTAGAGGTCGCCAGAAGCGCCCCCCTTAATAGCCTCGCCCTGTCCCGGCATACGGAGCATCTCTCCGCCATCAATGCCCGCTGGTACTGGGATAGTAATCTCCTGCTCACGCTTGAGTACACCGTGACCAGAGCAGGTGGTGCACTTCTCCTTTGGAATCTGTCCGGTGCCGTCACAGGCCGAGCAAGGCCTGACACTTGAGAACGCACCAAGTGGCGAGTTGCGCGTCTCGTGCACGCGACCCTGGCCGTTGCAGGTGCTACACGTCTTCATCTCGGTATTTGGCTTTGCGCCAGAGCCGTGACAAACATCACATTTCGCTACTTTCGTGACAAGTACTTGGCGGCGGGTTCCCTCCACGGATTCCTTGAACGATATCTCAATATCCATGGAAATATCGCGACCGCGCTTTGTGCGAGAGCGTCCACCTGCAGCACCGCTGAATAGGTCGCCGAAGAGATCAGAGAAATCAAACTCCACTCCTCCGTTGCCGAAGCCGTTGAACTGGGATGGGTCGAATCCACCGAAGCCTCCGGCTCCTGCACCTCCACCATTAAAGCTTTGACCATAGGCATCGTACTCGCGACGCTTCTTGTCGTCGGAGAGAATACTGTATGCTTCGGTGATTTCTTTAAACTTCGCTTCCTCGCCACCCTTGTCTGGGTGGTGCTTCTGCGCGAGTTTGCGGAACGCCTTCTTAATGTCGTCAGGGGTGGCCTTCTTATCCACGCCGAGAGTTTCGTAGTAGTTTTTAGCCATATATAAAAACACTATACACCAACCCGTTTTTGTATCAAAAGCGAAGGGGCGGCCGTATGTTTACGTGCCGCCCCCGTGTGCTAGGTCGTCTGACCGGTGACCATTTGAGGATGGGTCACTCGGCGACGCTTGAGGCTTGGGTGGGTCTCCTGCAAATCGTGGATGCAGGAGCTCACCTTCTTCAGGTGCGGAAAGTGAGCTTTCCGCACGCTTCCAGCGGCGCATATACGGTCGACGTAGATCGTGCACGCCACTTGAAAGCTGCTGAGCGTTTGCTTCGGTCTCGCCCGAAAGACGGCGAGGACTTCATCCCTGAGCGCCATGTGGTGTTCTCCTCCCTAACTGGCGAACCCGAAGTCAGCTTACTCCCAATTTTTAGGGTGTCTAGAGGATGCTGTGTACAACAAAACGCGGCTTGCGGCCGCGCTGTTGTTGCTCCCTACGGATACACCTATTCTGCTGGCTTCTCAGTGAATTCAGCGTCGGTAGTGCCAGCTTCAGGAGCCGGCCCTTCTGCCGGAGCGCTCTCTGCCTGCTTCTTCTGCATAGCCTCACCAATCTTTTGCATAGAAGTACCAAGCGCCTCGCTTGCGGCCGTGATGGCGGCCATATCGTCGCCCTCGCGTGCGATCTTAAGCGCGGCAATCTTCTCATTTACTTCCGCGACAACGTCAGCGCCTGCAGCCTCGCCGTTGTCCTTCACTGCCTTCTCTGCAGTGTAGACAAGTTGCTCGGCAATATTCTTTGCATCAATCAGCTCCTTCTTCTTCGCATCCTCTGCGGCGTGTGCGTCTGCGTCTGCCTTCATCTTCTCAATGTCGTCCTTAGAAAGTCCGGTAGAGCCTTCGATGCGGATAGACTGCTCCTTGCCGCTCGTCTTTTCCACGGCCTTCACGGTGAGGATTCCGTTACTGTCCACGTCAAAGGACACTTCTACCTGTGGGACGCCCCTCGGAGCTGGTGGGATGCCCTCGAGCATAAAGCGACCAAGCGACTTGTTGTCAGCACTCATAGCACGCTCTCCCTGTGTAATGTGAATGTCTACACCGGTCTGGTTGTCAGAAGCAGTTGAGAACGTCTGCGAACGTGAGGTTGGAATGGCAGTGTTGCGCTCAATCAACTTGGTAGCAACGCCCCCCATGGTCTCAATAGAGAGTGAGAGCGGAATGACGTCCACAAGGAGGATGTCCTTCACATCTCCCTGCAGAATGCCTGCCTGAATAGCAGCACCAATAGCCACCACTTCGTCCGGGTTCACGGTGAGGTTCGGCTCCTTACCAAAGAGCTTCTTTACCTCCTCCTGAATTTTCGGCATGCGGGTCTGACCACCGACGAGGATTACCTCGTTGATATCAGACGGCTTCAGGTTGGCAGCTTCGAGTGCGCGCTTCGTGATATCGAGTGCGCGGGTGACGAACTCGTCTGAAAGCGACTCAAGCGTTGCGCGTGAGAGCTTCACCAACAGGTGCTGCGGCGTGCTGTCTGCTCCTACGGTGATGAATGGAATGTTCACCTCGGTCTCAGAAGAGCTTGAGAGCTCGTGCTTTGCCTTCTCTGCGCCCTCATCAAGGCGCTGGAGTGCAAGCGGGTCCTTTGTGACATCAATGCCCGTCTCCTTCTTAAACTCGTCGGCTAGGTAGCGGACAATCTTCTGGTCGATATCGCGACCACCCATGTGTGCGTCTCCGTCAGTACTCTTTACCTCAACTACATCGTCGCCAACTTCAAGGATAGACACATCAAAGGTTCCTCCTCCGAAGTCGAACACCGCAATCTTCTCCTCCTTCTTCTTGTTGAATCCGTATGCAAGTGCTGCTGCGGTTGGCTCGTTGATGATGCGCATTACCTTAAGTCCTGCGACTTCTCCGGCTGCCTTGGTAGCGGCGCGCTGTGAGTCGTCAAAGTATGCAGGTACGGTAATAACCGCTTCAGTGATTTTCTCTCCAAGTTTTGCCTCTGCGTCGGTCTTAAGTTTTGTGAGAATCATCGCGGAGACCTCTTCTGGGCGGTAGTCCTTGTCGCCAAGGTGTACCTCTACGCCGCCGGTTGCCCCAGCCTTAATCTCGTACGGCACGACGGTTTTGTCGTTCTGCACATCCTTGTCACTGAAGCTGTGACCCATGAAGCGCTTGATACCGTAGATGGTGTTCTTTGGATTGGTGACTGCCTGACGCTTTGCAAGTGTTCCCACAAGGCGCTCGCCGTTCTTTGCAATTGCCACCACTGACGGCGTGGTGCGCTGTCCTTCTGCGTTTTCTAGCACGCGTGGCTCGCCTCCCTCCATGATAGCCATGGCGGAGTTTGTGGTGCCGAGGTCAATACCGAGAATTTTTGCCATAGAGTTTGCAATTACTGTAATAAAAGTGGATGTATATCCATTCTGTTCGCCCCGATTCGCCCAAGTACTACCAGTTTACACCCGCTCGTTTTTAGGTTCAAGTAGGAGGCTAGCCTGCCGCGCCAACGCGCACCTTTGCGGCGCGAATGACAACGTCGCCTGCCTTCCAGCCCTGCTCAAGAACGGCAGTGACGGTGTCGTCGAGCAATATATCGGCTACTTCGTCCTGGCCAAGTGCCTCGTGCTGCTCTGGGTTGAATGCCTCGCCTACCTCACCAAATGGTGCAAGTCCGAGTGAGGTCGCTGCAGCATGTATCTGCTTTGCAATGGCCTGGAATGCCCCTGGAACCTCTCCAGCGGCCTCTGCGCGAGTGAGAGAGTCCAACACGCCTATGAATGCCTTTGCGGCTTTTACGGTGCCCTTAGCCTCTGCCTGCTTCTTCTCGTCTTCGGTGCGTGTGAGCACGTTCACATAGTCAGCCTTGGCTCGCTGCCAGCCGTCCATGTATTCCTGACGCTCAGCCTTGCAGGCTTCAAGCTCTTTCTTAATTTTTGCTACTTTTACGCCTTCGCGAGATTCGGTTGCTTCAAGCTCCTCTTCGCTCATGCCAATCTCTTCTGCCCCATCTGCCTCAATGTTGATGTCATCGTGGTCGTTCATACCTAGAATATGCCCGAATTTTTGGTGGACGTCAAAATCCCTAGACTGCCGATGGCAACACTACCTCGTAGCCTGAAATTTGCCACCCATCTGGGCCTTGGGAGAGCGTAAAGCGCACAGGAGTACGCGCAGCAGCGGTTGAGGATGCATGGTCAACCGCACGAATGACGATGTCCCCAGTGATGGTGTAGGTGCCGTCCTCGTTCTTCACGACCGTGTTGATTACAATTGAGTCCGGTCGCGGTCCGGTCACGGGACGTGTGGGAGCCTTGCTCGGGTTCGTCTTCCAGGTTTCAAGCAAATCGGGGCGGACGTAGAGTGCGTAGTACTCGTCCATGGAAGCCGCTATCGCTTCTGTGGTGGTAGCAAGAGATACGTTCACAATCACGTCTCCAAGTCCGTATACGACGCTGCGTACCCGGAACTCGTCTGTGGGTGGCTTTGGCTTGGTAAGGAAATAGATGCTGACGCCGATAATCACGAGCGCAAGCACGGCGCCCCCTGCAATGAGTAGTCGTTTTTTCATACTTCTAGTATAGACGGTCAGTACCGTATTCTATTACAAAAAAGAAGTGGGCCGCGCATCACGCGCGGCCCAGTTGTTGTCGAGAGGTGCACTACCTCTTCCGCTTGCCCTTCTCGCGCGGGCCAAGGTTCAACCAACGGCTGTTCTCGGGCCTCTCGCGAAAACTCTTGAGTTCGGATACTTCGCGGTGCCGTGCGGCAAGCGCCCGCTCTTCTGCGGGGGAGCGACGACGAATCTTGAGTGGATTAAAGTGTCTTCCCACTTTACCCACCTCCTTTCTGCTTTTGTTGAGAACCTATGCAGAGTACTAGAAACTGTGCCCACGTCAACAAACAAGCCCCGCGAGTGCGGGGCTTGTTTTGTTCTTCTTGAAACTAGCGCTTAGACCACTGTGGAGCCTTGCGAGCTTTGCGAAGTCCTGGCTTCTTACGCTCCTTGGCGCGAGGGTCGCGGGTAAGAAGGCCTGCCTTCTTAAGTGCACCGCGCTGGTTCTCCTCTGCCTTGATAAGAGCGCGCGCGATAGCGTGACGGACAGCACCAGCCTGAGCTGCGATGCCTCCTCCCGCTACCTTTGCGAGGATTTCGTAATCCTGCTTCGCCTCAACTGCCTTGAATACGTCACCAGTCACTGCCTCGCGCTGTGCAGTCTTGAAGTACTCAAGCGCGCTTACGCCGTTTACCGTCACGGTTGTCTTTGCAGCCGGAGTCATCTTTACGCGTGCAGACGCAGTCTTGCGACGGCCTACAGCAACTACGAAATTATCTTTGTTCTCTGGCATACAATTAATCAGTGATAGTAAGACGCTTCATGCGCTCCTTGCGGAGCTTGTTGCGTGGAATCATGCCGTCCACAGCCTTCTCAACTGCAGCACGAACACCCTTGGTCTCAATAAGGCGAGCAAGCGGGGTGATACGAAGACCACCTGGGTAGCCGGTGTAGCGTGCGTACTCCTTGCCCTTGATGCGCTTCTCAGTCATAACGAGGGCGTTTGCGTTCTCGATAGTGACTTCAACCTCAGATACCTCGTTCTTCATGAACTGAGCTGAGTGCTTTCCAAGGAGACGAGACGCAGCCTCTGAAGCAACACGACCAAGTGACTGGCCGCTAGCGTCAATAGCGTAGTGTGTGCGATCTCCCTTCTGTGTCTTAGTGATATTCATGGTCGGCAGGATTATACGAATGCGATGTAGGCGTTCTTCTTGCCGTCCACGCTGATAGCACGCTTCACGATGCGGGTGTAACCACCTGGGCGCTCGGTGTAGCGAGGAGCAATGGCAGTGAAGAGCTTCGCGGTAGCCTCGTCATCGTTTCCAAGACGAGCTGCTACTAGACGGCGGTTAGCTACGTTGTCCACGCGAGCGTGAGACACGAGCTTCTCAATCACAGGGCGGAGTTCCTTGGCCTTAGCCTCGGTCGTCGAAATACGCTCATGAATGATGAGCGAACGCATGAGGCCACGCAAGAGCGCTACGCGCTGGTCGTGCGTGCGGCCGAAAGTCCTACCTTTGTGATGATGACGCATATATCTGTTTTAACACGAATTCCTAATCCCGTCTAACTACTCGCCCTTTAGCTCAAGTCCAAGCTTATCGAGAGCCTCAGAGATCTCAGCGACTGCTTTGTCTCCTACTCCATCAAGCTCAAGAAGTGCTGATGCAGTCTTCTTTACGAGTCCTGCAACCGATCTGATGCCAGCGTCAGTCAAGGCGGTGGTGACGCGAGCGCCGAGCTCGAGTTCCTCGATTTTCATCTTGGAAGCGTCCTTACCGGCAGCTGCCTTTGGAGCTGCCTCAAAGCCAGTAGTCTCTCCGTCCATCTCAGACTCCTCCTGGAATCCAACGATAGCCTTGAGCTGGTGAATCATTACCTCGATAGAGCGCTCGAGAGCCTCGCGAGGAGTGATGGTTCCGTTGGTCTCAATCAAAATGCGAAGACGGTTGAAGTCGGTACGGTCACCAACACGCATGTTCTCTACCTCGTAGTTTACGCGGCGGATTGGGGTGAACGTTGCATCAAGTGCAATGGTGCCAATATCTACCTTCTCCTTGGTAAGCATCTCGCGTGGTACGTAGCCGAGTCCGCGCTCGATAGTAGCCTCGATCTCAAGTCCCGCCTTTCCAGCGATGTCAGCAATGTGCATCTCTGGGTTAGCAATCTGAACCTGTGAAGGAAGCTGGAAGTCTCCAGCAGTTACCTGCTTTGGTCCCTTTACAGAAAGACGAATAGTCTGTGCCTCGTCGCCGTGAAGGACGAAGTGAACACGCTTAAGGTTAAGGAGAATCTCCATAACGCTCTCGTGTACGCCCTCGATAGTAGCGAACTCGTGAGAAACACCATCAATCTTCACGCTGGTTACCGTAGCGCCAGGAAGTGAAGCGTGAATAATGCGGCGAAGCGAGTTGCCGAGCGTGTGGCCGTAGCCTGGGTATAGAGAATCAATCTCGTATACGCCCTGTACGCCCTCCTCAGAAACGATGCGAGGCTTAGACGGTAGTGTGATGTGGTATTCCATGACTCAATCGATTAACCAACAATAATAAAACTAGCGGCTGTAGAACGAGAGCACGGACACGAGGTCGCCGGCGGTGTCCGCGGTCTCCTCGGTTGGTAGCTCAAGCACACCTCCCTCCATGGTCTTTACGTTCCACGTAAGCCAACGAGGAAGTGGGCGCTCTGCAAACTTCTCTGCAAAGCCCTCGAACAATCGAGCGTCGCGGCTACCGGGGCGTACCCCGATAACGTCGCCGATGCGCATAGCGCGAGAAGGAATCGTAGTCTTCACTCCGTTAATAACGATGTGTCCGTGCGATACCATCTGGCGAGCCGCGCGGCGGCTTGAGGTAAGTCCGAGACGGTAGATGATGTTATCAAGACGCATCTCAAGCTGGCGGTGGAGCATGTCCACAGGACGCGCTCCGTGGGTAGAGGTAGCGACACCAACGTACTTTGCGAACTGGCGCTCTGAGAGTCCGTAGGTAATGCGCACCTTCTGCTTCTCGAGAAGTTGGCGACCGAACTCGGTCTGCTGGTTGCGTCGTCCGCTCTTCTTGGTGCGCGCTGAGCGCTCTTGAGCAAGCGCAAACTTTGCGCTCTGGGTCTTTGGGAAGACTGAAGCGCCGAGACGCTTCGCAATCTTGTACTTAGGGCCGATGATCATAAATTAAGAAGATGAAATGCTATACGCGACGAGGCTTAGGTGGACGCGGACCGTTGTGCGGTACTGGCGTTGCATCCTTGATAGCGCTGATAGTGATGCCCTTTCCGGAGAACGCGCGAAGCGCAGACTCGCGACCAGCACCGATACCGCGGATAACAACTGCTGCCTCCTTTAGGCCAATAGCAAGTGCCTTGTCGCCAAGAAGCTCTCCCACCTTTGCTGCAGCGTAGGGGGTAGACTTACGCGCGCCAGAGAATCCAAGAGCACCAGCTGAAGAAGAGATAACTGCGTTACCCTTCTCGTCAGTAAGGACGGCCTTGGTGTTGTTGAAGGTAGCCTCAACGTGTAGCACACCGCGCTCAATGCGCTTTTTTGCAATCTTTGCGAGTGCACGCTCCTTGCGACCCTGGTCGAGTCCGCGTCCGCTCTTCTTAATGATTCGTTTCTTACCCATAGGAAATTAAAGTGTTTAGCGCAAGGATTATGTCTTCTCAAGCGTACGACGACCGCTACCCATCGTCTTACGAGTGTTGCCACGCACAGTGCGTGAGTTTGTCTTGGTGCGCTGACCCTTAACAGGGAGGCGGCGCTCGTGGCGAATGCCGCGGTATGAACGGATATCCTTCAAGCGCTTTACGTTCTGACCAATCTCGCGCTTTAGTTCTCCCTCGATAGTGAAGGCCTCTGCAAGAAGACGAATCTTCTGCTCGTCCTCTGGAGAGATGTCCTGAGCCTTGGTGGTGTATGCAATACCAGCCTCGTCCAAAATCTTACGCGCACGCGTAGGACCGATACCAAAGATAAGCGGCAGCGCGTATGCGAGCTGCTTGTCGTCTGGGAGTGTTACACCGGCGATACGCATGACAGTAGTAGTTACAAGAGATTAATGACGAAACGAGTGCGGGCTAGCCCTGGCGAGCCTTGCGGCGAGGATTGCGCTTGTTAATACGGTACAGGCGTCCACGGCGGCGGACGATGATGTCCCCCGGTTCCTGAACCTTGATTGATGCGCGTACTTTCATGAAAATTAATTAAGATAGTCTCCTCACAATGCGTGCGCGACCCCCGTACGGATCAAGGACGAGCTCAACGCGGTCCCCTACCAATACGCGGATACGATGCAAACGCATCTTGCCTGCAAGGTAAGCAAGTAGGAGATTACCATCTGGCATCCTCACCCGAAATAACGAGTTAGGAAGCACCTCTTCTACGGTGCCAGTGGTTGGATCCCCTTCTGTACTTTCCTCCATGTGAAGCTTCCCTATCTTAACAGGGTAGTGTTGGAGCGTCAAATGGGTACTGGGACTAAGTGCTGGAACTAGGCTCCAAAACGACGACTTCTATCTTCTCCGGGTCTGATGGGAACGAAGAGCTCCAGAATGGGCGGATAAGAATGTGCACTTTCTCCACCTCGGGGAACCCTGTAAGCGCGGTTTCGGCTGACGCTCGGTCCTTTCCGGCCACAGCGCCCGCAATGCGGTCTCCCTCTACAACCCATAGAATAGAAGCATTTCCCTCTAGTTTAAAGGCAAATTCCTGGTCTGTTGGTGATGGGGCTGCGCCGCTGGCTGCGGTTACCTTGAGTCCTTCCTCCTTGGTGAGGGTTACTGCTTGGCCGTTATAGGTGCCATCGTTCGCGTAGGCAATGGCGGAGGCAAGCGCCAGGCGTGGGAACACTACGGCCGTAGCACTTGCCTTCTGTCCGAGGGTCACTTCGCCGCCAGCTGCTGGAGCGTCAGGCTCATTTACATAGGTCACAAAGCTTGCTCCGGGGAGAAGTACGTATCCCTCGGGTACTTTTGCTTTGATAGCAGCATGTATGCCGTCAGTAAGTTCTTGCTTAAGGGTTGCATACGTCTTGTCCTTGGTTGCTTGAGAGACGCTTGGGCGTGGGCCTGAGAATCCACCAACCATAGGACCCTCTGCCTTCGCGGTCACCTGTTCAAAGGCCTTGCTTCCCTTTAGTCCTGGGAGCGTGAAGGTGGTCGCAGGAATATTGAATGAATCGCCTGTGGCATCTGCGTACACAGTAACGGTTAGGGTTCCTGGTGCACCTCCCTGACTTGCAGGAACGGTAATTGAGTCACGAATACGGAAAATCTTACCGTCTGGGGTCTCAAAGCGCGTGTTCTTGATGAGCTGCTGCGGAACCGCCTGACTGTTTGAAATTACGATAGAGCCTTGGGCGGCCTGCTGCACGTCCTCAGTACCCTCACTCTTAACGTCAGCGGTGGCAACGGTGTCCACAGACACAACAACAAACGGCAATGTGCCTCCTCCCGCGGTGGCAAGCATGTCGCCTGACATCATGATGTCTTTTTGCATTGGTGTAATGGTCACCTTTGCCTTAGAGAACGCGAAGAGCGCTCCTGCTGAGGCGAGTACTACGACAAGAGCAACGATGGCGGTGCCTACAGGAAACTTTCCGCCTCCGGTGCGCATCTGGCGCTGCTTCTTAGGCGGTTTTGGGGCACGTCCATAGTTTGCGGGTAGTGGCGGAGTAGCGGGTGGGGTGTACGGTACTCCTTCTGTGCCGAGAATTGCTCTGCGGCGTGAGGGCGGGATGATGTCGTTTAGATTTCTGTCCATACGTGAGTGCACTCCAAGCGCTTACCGAATATGGGGTAAGTATACCAGTCGCCAGGGGCTGGGCCACCCTTCGGGTGGATAGGTCTAGGAGCTTGTACTTAGGCGGTCCTGGTAGAAGAGTGCCAGCATGGAGAGGAATATGTCACCTTCGGCCATGCCCCGAGCGCGCACTACACTTGTGGTGTGCTCTGGGGTTAGGGCAATAACGGAGAGTGGCTCCTCAGAGAGCCAGAGCGTGCGCAGGGTGCTCTCGTCAATCAAACGCTTGAGGAAGTCACGCGCATCCTCGTCGGCTAGAAGAAAAACGGTCTGCGGGAGTGGGTGCTCGGAGGCAAAGTTCGCGAGCATACCCTTTACTCCTTCAAGCCAGAGTGCTTCTGCAGCTGCAACCTTTGGTCCAAAGGTTGCATTGCGATTCTGGTCAATCGCACTTACTCCCGGAACTCCTCGTGCTGCACCCCTGCCAGCCTTGAGTAGGTCGTGCACGCCCTGGGGGATGGTGGCAACGCCTGCAAGCACACCCTTCTTTACAATGAGTGCGTCTGTAGCGCTGCCTGACACATCAAGTAGCACGTACTCCTTTTGGAGCGGATACAAATTTGAAAGGACAGCGTATGCAACAGGAGCAAAGGCCGCAAGTTCAATGTGGTGTGAATGAAAAGCGCGGCGAAGCTCGGTTGTGATGCTTTTAGCTACCGCCTTATCCAGCGTGCTCGTAAGTACCGTCAGTTCAGCCTTGTGGGCACGCTTGCCCCATGGCTGCTCGGTCTCGTAGCCATTTAACACCGTAGAAATGACTGACGTGTCGGAAATAATGCGGTCTGGCGTTGGTGGCTTGCCAGTGACCGTCTTTTGCATCAGTGCGCGCGTAAATACGAAGGGATGTGTTTCTGAAAGAACGACGGTGTGGATAGATGTGTCCTGCCAAGGAGCTGCAACAGAAGCAAGCACTATCTCAATCTTTCCGTGTCCTACTTCCCGGCTGTATGCGGGCGCTCCTTCACGCACCAGCTGTATGCATACCGCCTCAAGGGTGCGTAGCATCGACTGTTCAACCTTCTCGTCAGTGCGCACCTCTATGTCTATTCGTGTGGAATAGCAGATGACAGGTGCTTCACCCTTCTTCTGATACATCCATGCTCCAGCAACAGACGCAGAGCCTATGTCAATAAGAATCACTCCCTTAGAAGTGGTGCTGAAAAGTCCCATAGTATGGAGTAAGTATAACGTACGCATGGACTGTGTCAGAAATGGTTAAGGGCGCGCGCCAATTTGGCGCGGCCGTGCGCGCTTTGTGGCTACCCCGTGTGCCCGGTTTTGCGGATTTACTGTAGCGGGGGCGGGA
>CAYITJ010000001.1:0-58134 GCA_964366435.1 uncultured Candidatus Saccharibacteria bacterium | reverse complement strand
CATTTTTTTGTGGTTATCACTGCCCATTTTTTTGTTTTATAAAACACCTTTCTGTTGTTGGGGTTATTTTTTGGTTGGGGCGGCCCTACTATGTCGCGCGCCCTTCCTCGATGTGTGCATCCCGCTTGTCCAGGATTTCGCTCATGAACTGTAGCGTGAGCGGAACGTCCATCGCCTGCGCTACCGCTGCAAGGTAGGTAAGGTCCTTAGCGGAGAACGTACTCCGTGTACCCACGCTGTCGACGCTGGTGGCACGCAGTAGAGCAGCTTGCTCACGAGTGATTCCCAGAATCTCGGCAGCATTGACCAGTCGCACTCGGGCGAACTCGATGTGTCCATTGACTGCCCTACTGTAGGCAGCGTGATGCATGCCGAGTTTGGCTGCGAATTGGGTCGATGTTAGCCCCAGTTGTTTGCGCTTGGTTTCAAGCGTTTCAATTAGCCTGTTCATCACACGGCCCTCCTTCCTTTAAATATTATTGCATGGATAACTTATTTTGTCAAAACTGCCTTTATGCGACGAATACCCGAAGCCACTGCTTCTTCTTTCTGAATCTTGAAGGTACCCGCTGCGGCAATCTCGCTTGTATTAGACACGTGCGGCCCACCACAGAACTCAAGCGAGAACGCGTTTGCAATGTCCGGAGTATCCTGCGTAGCGTGGATTGGTCCCACTGAGTACACCGACACCATATCAGGGTACTTCACCCCAAATTCCATTTCAGCGCCCAGCTTTTCAGCTTCCTCGCGGGGCATGACGGTGCGGGTGACAGGAAGGTTCTGCGAAACAATGTCGTTCACAATACGCTCTACTTCAGCCTTCTGCTCGTCGGTCATTTTGCCCGGGGACGAGAAGTCGATACGAAGGCGCTCGCTCGTGATGTTGCTTCCCCGCTGTTTTACCTCGGATCCAAGCACCATTTGGAGGGCCTTCAGCAGGATGTGATGGGTGGTGTGGTAGCGCACAGTAGCCTCTGCGTGGTCGGCGAGGCCTCCTGCAAAGCGCTGTGCACCTCCTGCACGCGAGGTGTCCTGGTGCTCCTTCATGCGTGCTGCTACAGCAGCCTGGTCAAGCGTGATACCCCGCTCCTTTGCGAGTTCCTCGGTTAGCTCCACTGGGAATCCATAGGTCGTAAACAAGATGAATGCATCCTCCGCGCTCACCTCGCGCTTTGCAGCGAGCTTCTCAAACTCTTTGAGTCCCTGCTCAAGCGTCTTGCGGAACTTCTCCTCCTCCTTAGCAAGCTCATCCGCAATCTTTGCAGCCGCTGCAGCTACGTGTGGGTAGTGGTCCTCGTAGGTGCGCGCATAGCTCTCTGCTACCGCAGATAGAATGGCCTCCTTCACGCCGAGACGGTCTGCTTCGCGGATAGCGCGACGAATAAGACGGCGCAATACATAGCCGGCTTCTGAGTTTGCAGGCACCACGCCCTCAGCGAGCATAAAACTTGCTGCACGCATGTGGTCCAAGATGATACGGAACGCGCGGGTTACCTCCTCGCTCTCGCCATACGTCTTACCAGAGCGCTCTTCAAGCACGCTGCGTGGCTCATCGAATACATCGAGGAGAAACACATCTGGCTTACCCAGTGCTGCGATACCGAGGCGCTCAAGCCCGCCACCAAAGTCCACGTTCTGCTTTGGTAGGTTCGCAAAACTCCCGTCCTCTTGCTTGATGAATTGCATGAACACCGAGTTCGCAATCTCTACAAAGCGGCCACAGTCACAGTTTGGGTGGCACTCAGGTCCCCAGACGCTAGCGCCGTCCATAGTGCCGTGGTTGCCAGGAGCTCCGGGAAGTACGCCAAAGTCGTAGAACACTTCGGAATCTGGCCCGCCTGGCTCGCCTGCGGGCATGTTTGCAGGAACGCCGGCGCGGCTCCACCAGTTCTTCTTGGCATCGTATCCAAAGATGCGCTCGCTGCCCTTCATTCCTTTCTCGTAGCCAGCAGCCTCAGAGCCAATGTTTGAGTACTCGGCAGCAACACCCTTTTGTGCAAACAGCTCCTTCCAAATACCGACCGCCTCAAGGTCCTCCTCCATACCAGTGGATGTGTCCCCTGCAAACACCGTGACATACAGACGGTTCGGGTCGAGCCCAAGTCCTTCCTCTTTGCTCGTAAGGAATTCAAAAATCCACGGAAGCTGCTCCTTCTTGAAGTAGTCGCCGAGCGACCAGTTCCCGAGCATTTCAAAGAAGGTGGTGTGGCGGTTGTCGCCCACCTCTTCAATGTCTCCTGCACGGAAGCTCATTTGAGAGTCGGCTACCCGCACGCCCTCTGGATGCTCCTGACCAAGCAGGTAGGGCACGAGCGGTTGCATGCCTGAAGAGGTAAAGAGCGTGGTGGGGTCGTTGCCCGGCACAATAGGTGCAGACGGAATAATGGCGTGGCCACGTGCCTTATAGAAAGCGAGGAATCGGCTGCGTACTTCAGATACAGTCATAATGCTAAAACGATAGCATGTACGGGCCGTCTCGGGAATCGGGGCCGTGCCAAAGTATGCCTGAGCCAGTACACTAGAGGTATATGGCAACCAACAAAGGATGGGGATTTGATACTACTGAATTAGAGCCGAGCGTTCGACCACAGGACGACTTCTTTACGCACGTAAACAAGCGCTGGATGGACAGCAATGAGATTCCTGATAACGAAGCGCGCTGGGGCAGTTTCATTACGTTGCGGTACGAAACAGACAAAAAGCTCCACGCCATTCTGAAAGAGCTTGAGAGCAAGCGAAACCTCCCTGTTGGTTCCCCAGAGCGCCTCATCCGCAACTTCTATCGCTCGGGTATGGATATGAGGCAAAGGAACGCACTGGGCCTTGCTCCCCTCGCAGAATTCCGTGCTCTGATTAACAAGATTGATTCCACTGAACGTTTGCTTACTGCTATCGCAAGGCTGCATCGTGTTGGTGTCGGCGTTGCCTTTGGTGTTGGCATGGACCAGGACGCGAAGAAGAGTACGCGCTACTTGCTCCATATACATCAGGACGGCATTGGCATGCCTGACCGCGATTACTATCTGAATGACGATGCTGAGTCTGTGCGTGTGCGTACTGCGTACATAACTCACGTCACCCGCCTGTTTGAGCTTATGGGCCGTTCAAAGACTGAGGCAAAGCAGGCTGCTGAAGTAGTGCTTTCTATTGAAACAGCGCTCGCTAAGGCAATGATGAAGAAGGAGGACACGCGTGATATGGAGAAGACCTACCACAAGGTGACGCTCTCTGCGCTTAAGCGAGAGTCCGTGAACATAGATTGGGATAAATATTTGAAGCTCTCCTCCGCAAAGGAAGTGAGGGAGCTTATCGTTATGCAGCCTAAGTTCCTGCAGGCTGTGGACCGCATGCTCTCCACCGTCTCCGTGTCTGACTGGAAGACGTACCTAGAGTTTCACTTAGTGAATGATTTCGCTGGAGCGCTTTCCGAAACCTTCATAAAGCACAGCTTTGTCTTTTATGGCACTGTGCTTTCTGGAACCAAAGTGATGAAGCCACTGTGGAGGCGGGTGCTCGGGGTAGTTAACGGCCAAGTGGGAGAATTGCTCGGTCGTATCTACGTAAAGAAGCACTTTACGCCAGAAGCAAAGAAAAAGATGAACATCCTGGTGAATGATTTGTTTACGGCATTTGAAGCAAGGCTCAAATCGCTTGATTGGATGACGCCCGCGACCAAGAAGAAAGCACTGCGTAAACTGCACGCTATTAACCGAAAGATTGGGTATCCAGATAAGTGGAGGAGCTACGCTGGTCTTGAAATAGAAAGTGATGACTACGTGGGCAACATCATCCGAGCAAACGAGCACGAGCACATGCGTACCATGAAGAAGCTGCGCGGGCCCGTTGATCGTGCTGAGTGGTTTATGTACCCTCAGACCGTGAACGCATACTTTAGCGGCAGTCTAAACGACATCGCCTTCCCCGCTGCAATTCTGCAGCCGCCATTCTTTAGTCTCACAGCCGACGACGCAGTGAATTACGGCTGCATTGGTGAGGTGATTGGGCACGAGATTACCCACGGCTTTGACGACCAAGGCTCTAAGATGGACCACAATGGCAACCTGGTGAGCTGGTGGACGCCCGAGGATAAGAAGCGCTTTGATGCAAAAGCAAAGAAAGTGGAGAAGCAGTTCAATCAGTACGAGGTTGCAGATGGTCTCAAAGTTAATGGCAAGCTGACTCTTGGCGAGAATATTGCAGACCTGGGTGGCCTCTCCATTGCATATGACGCCTATCAAATGGTGCTTGCACGCACGGGCAGAAAGGATATCGATGGACTCACGCCAGAGCAGCGCTTCTTTACTGCGTTTGCGGTCTTTGAGCGCGAGAATGTGCGCCCTGAGTTTGAGAAAATGCAGGTATTGAACGACCCGCATTCTCCAGGCAAGTTCCGTATCAATGGCCCCGCGTCAAACTATGACGCATTCTACGAAGCGTTTGGTGTAACAAAGACCGACAAGCTCTACCGAGCTCCAAAGGACAGAGAGATGGTGTGGTAGGAAACTTACTAAGCCGTCGCCAACTAAGAAAACGCAATTGCTAAGGCGCGATCGACAATAATCTCATTAGAGTTTAATACGGGAACACGAGAGTCAGACTGCTCAATAGCTAGGGGCAACTCTGTGCAACCTAGTATTATTGCTTCTGCGCCACGTTCCGTAAGTTCAGAGATAACTGTTGAGGCCATTTTTTTATCAAGAGCACTCTGCTGACCTGCCATGACGTGTAGAATGATTTGATTTAACTCCCCTTGCTGTCTACTGTCAGCTGAGAAAACAACGATTCCTTCAGCCTCAAGCTTATTCCTGTAGAGGCCTGTTGTATTTGTGCTCTCGGAGGAAAGAATGCCTACGGATTTAAATCCCTTACGCTTCACCTCTGCAACAGTCTCATCAATGATACTAATGATGGGAACATTTACAGAATCCTGCATTGAGTCATAAAGAGTATGAACCGTATTGCACGCAATAATAATGAAATTGCTCCCAGCTGATTCTAATTTCCTAACTCCTTCCACTAACTGCTTCTCTACAAGCAGTTCATTAACAATTCCTGTTTCGTCAAAGCCATGAAGAGTCAGGTTGTATATAAACACAGGGGGAAAATCAGTATCTTGAACAGCGCCATACTTAGTATGGGCGAGTTTGATAAGTAAATTATAGAAATAAGCACTGGCTTCAGGACCCATTCCTCCTAAGATTCCAATCATCTTTCTATTCGGAGCTTGTTCCATATCTTCTAATACTACTATATCTCTACAGCCATTCTATTAGCGGAACGCCGTGATTAGATAAGTATTCATTCGTCCTACTGAATGGCTTGGAGCCAAAGAATCCAGAGTGCGCGGAGAATGGGGATGGGTGCGGCGACTCAATTACCAAGTGCTTCGTTCGGTCTATGTGCGCGCCCTTTGCCTTTGCATAGTTGCCCCACAGGATAAACACCAGGTGCTCGCGCTTATCAGAGAGTGCTTTGATAGCCACGTCGGTAAATTGCTCCCACCCTTTCCCTTGGTGCGAGCCTGGGGTATTTGCGCGCACGGTGAGTGTTGCGTTCAAGAGCAGTACGCCCTGCTTTGCCCAACGGGTTAAGTCTCCGCTCTTGGTATCAACTGGTATGCCCAAATCACTCTCCAATTCTTTGTAGATATTCTGGAGCGATGGCGGATTCCGAACACCCTCCACTACAGAAAACGACAACCCGTGCGCTTGACCAATGCCATGGTACGGGTCCTGGCCAAGTATCACTACACGCACATCGTTAAACGGCGTGAGTTCAAATGCTGCAAAAATGTTCTTTGGGTGCGGATAGACCGTGCCTGTCTCGTACTCACTTTTCACAAACGCCGCGAGCTCTTTGAAGTACGGCATTTCAAACTCGTCTTTGAGCGCCTCCTTCCACGACTCTTCAATCCGCACATCCATATTTATACTGCTACACCTTCAGCGCGCAGGAGCGCCCGCTTCTTCTCTGGTCCTCCACGATTGTACTGTCCTAGCTTCCCACCTGCGAGAACGACGCGATGGCACGGCACAGTAGGGTCGTAGTTATCACGCATGACCGTACCCACGGCGCGCGCAGCCCCTGGGCGACCAATAGCAGCAGCAACCTCTCCATAGGTGCGTGTCTCGCCCTTTGGTATCTGTCGCACGGCTTCTCGCACACTATCTGCGAAATGACTCTTCATACGGTAAGTATAACCAATAGGTAAAATATTACCGCCCCGGAGTGATCCGGGGCGGGTTTGGTTTTAGACTGTCTGCTCTAGTAGTTAGGCTCCCAGTCCGGGTTGGCGTGGCGCTTCAGCACTTCGTGCATGTTCAGGCTTTCCCCGTTGCTGCAGGGCACGTGTGCGCCTTGTCCGTTTGGAGCGAATGAATTGATCGTGAGGCGCACTTGCTCGCGATCGAGCCTGTGGTCACACGTGTACATCGCCAGCCAGACTTCACCGCCAGGGGTCACGATCACCTCGACCCCATTGTTGGAGTCCCAGCGACCGAGTTCCACCGGACGTGGCGTCTGGACGAGCGTGCCAGCAGCGAACGAACCCGCGGCGTAGCGAAGACCCGTCACATGGACGAAGCCAACCGCTCGAAGAAACGCACGCTCTTCGTCCGTGGTTTTTTGAACCACCTCGAGAAACGAACGAGTTCTCAATCCAGTGCACATGTTGCCCTCCTTGGGCTGTTAACGAAAGGAACTGTATTAATAGTATACACATAAATAGCGCTACTGTCAATAGCGGTGTGTTCTATTTCTTGTGCTTATTGTGAATATCGAGTAACTTCTTTCCGGACGCTTCGCGATACGCGCAGTACTCACAGGCCTTACCTGATGCAGGATACATATCGCTTTCGAGGACCTCCTTAATTCTTGGCAAAATATCATCTATCCAGTCTGCTTCGCCATCACAGGGCACTATCGTGACTTCAAACTCTAGTTTGGCATCAAATGCCTTTTTGTCGTCATGAGCGTTTGCGTACACCAAGTAACCGAGAGAAGAGACCTTAAAACCATTGTTCCGCAGTAGCCACTGATACACGCCCATTTGTCGCTGATACTGTGCGTCCCATGAAGAGTCGCCGAGCTTGGTGATACTGCCTGGCTTGCTAGTTGATTTGTAGTCAACGACGGTAAGTTCCCCTGCAGGATTCACCCAGATATCGTCCACCGCACCAGACACGGTAAATCCTGTCGCTTCGTGCTTGAACTCAACTCCTTCAAAATTCTCACGCCAGGTATCAATCTTTGGGTGCGAAAACGGCACTGCATCAATCCCGTAAGTCTTCATAAGTGGATGGGGCGAACCGTCCTTGCGGTGCACATCAAACTCCTTCTTAAAAAGTGCGTCTACTGCTTTGTTTAGATTAAACTCAGGGCCACGGGGGCGTGCGGTACCCAGTTTGTTGTCCAAATAGAAGCAGCGCGGACACTCTACAAACAACTCAATCTTTGATCGCGAGAGTCGCCACTTGGCCCCACCATAGTTCCAGTCGGTGCTCCTATTTGGGTTGTATCGCTTTACGAAGTCAGCCATAGACTATTTCTGTACCGAGCACAAAGTACCTGCCTCCGCGAGAATAGCGCCTATACGCTCGGGCGTAATACCAAGCTGACGCAGTGCCTCTCGGTGCGCACGAATCTGCGCGCAGGTGACAATACCTTCGTCAATAAGTAGACGCTTCTCTGCCTTCTTAAGGAGCGTGAGCGCGGTTACCGGATAGAGACCTGCGGCTACGATGCGGTCGTACAAGTTCCCTTCGTTTGGATAGGTCCAGCCAAGCAGTCCCAGCCCTGAACAGGTTGCGTACTGAATAGCGTCACGAGTGAACTTGGTGTTCGTAATTAAAAAGCCGGTGCCCACTTTGCACACACCCTTTGCGTTTGGGTCGCATCCCCAAATGTCGTCAAAGCGTGCCTTCACATAGAGTGAAATCTTCACATCCGTCTTGTACCCCGGGTCATTGTGATACTTCAGTTCTGCCGCAAGAGTCTCTCCATTACGAGTGGCGTATACGTCCACCTCGTGGGTGACGCATTTGCCTGGAATGAGTTTGCGGTCTTCCACCGTCCAACCTTCAGCACGGAAGAGCTCCGACACAAAGTCTTCAAAGGGGTGTCCGGAAGGACCAAGCTCAAAGAGCGCGCGACGCAGGCTGTAGCGGGCCGCAGAAGGGCGACTGTCTTGCCGCAGCATCTGGAAAGCTCTGCGATAAATTTCCGTCGACTGTACGGACGGTCCCATAGAGGACTGAATCGTAAGGCGGATGCGTTCCGCAGTGCGTTCAGAAGCGCCTGCGCGCATGAGCGACATCTCAAGCTTAGAACCGTCAAAAGGTTCTACGGTGCCGTCCGCCTTTATAATTTCAGGAGTCACTAAGGCCTATGATACCACCCCCAAGCAATTCCTCCCCACGATAGATGACGAGCGACTGCCCGGCGGCCAGCGGCTCTGAAAGTTTCTCCGACGGCACAAAGACTCCATGGTCTGAACTTAGTGTTCCTGCAATGCGTGGCCCGTGGTAGCGGTACTGCGCAACGACTGGCTCGTTAGGCGCCACAGCCTGCAACCAATTAGTCTCCGCAATGGTGATTGAGGTTGCTCCCACTGCCATACTTGGCGCATGCGACACCGTAAGGACGTTAGTGTCCATATCTTTTTTTACAACGTACCAAGGTCCTGGCTGTGTACCAGTAATAGCTACGCGCTCACCAAGCGTAGCAAGCACCGCACCCTCATGAGTTCCCACTTCCTTCCCCTGTTCATCAATTGCCATACCAGAAGTCGCTCCAATTTCGCTGCGCAGAAAATCATCCACCGAGATAGAACCGAGGAAGCAGATGCCCTGACTATCGCGCTTGGCAGCCTGCGGGATGCCAAACTGTATAGCTAACTCGCGTGTTCGTTCCTTGGGCATACCGCCTACGGGAAAGAGGGTGTCTTGAATCGCTTTCTTTGGCACGGCCCACAGAAAATAGCTCTGGTCCTTTGCAGCGTCTACTCCACGAGAAAGTACACCACCTGATTGCTGTGCGTAGTGGCCAGTCGCAATGAAGTCTGCGCCGTTTTGCTTTGCAAATCTCCAAAACGCCCCGAATTTCACCTCTCGGTTGCACATGATGTCGGGGTTCGGTGTCCTGCCGGCAGCGTACTCGCGCAAAAGATAGTCAATGACTCCTTGTTTGTATTCACGTGAGGCGTCAAACGTATAGAACGGAATACGTAAGTGCGCTGCGGCGCGCATTGCGTCGGCGCGATCCTCGCTCCAGGTGCACGGCATGCCGGGCGGGTACCAGCCTTTGATGAATACGCCAATGGCGTCAGCACCTGCCTGCTGTAGCAACGCAGCAGAGACAGCGGAATCAACGCCACCTGAGAGGCCTACAAATACGCGCTTACCGCGAAGGTCTTCCATACCCTACATATAGCACCAAGAATAGGTGCTGGCGAGCACTAGGTAGGCAAGTTAGACGGCGCAGCAGACGTTGCAGACGGTATGCGAGGAAGTCCTGGTGTGGTGATGCCACCAGACGGCACATGGAATAATGTTGCCAACTCTTCAGTACTCATCACCATCCAGTCGCCCTCATATGGTGGGTGGTAGAAGGCGCGCCGGCGATAGAAATCAAGCGCACTGTGCATAGCATGCGCATGATGGTGGCCATGCGGGTCCTCCCACGGATAATCGTTGAAGCCAACGTGCCAACGAGTCCATTTAATTTCGTTCAGTGTTTCCGAATTAAACGGTTTCCAAAGCATACCCAGATTTCCTGGCATGCCGCCATGAAAATGTCCCTCTTCAGCCATGTAAATCCCGCGCATACCCACGTCAAACGGGAGTTTGGATACGTTGCGTTCAATGGCATTGATAACCTCCTGCTCTCCCTTTGTTGGGTTTGGGAATCCGTCTTCCTCGTATGGAATACCCGTCTCCTTATTCATCTTCTTTACCTTACGCACCGCGCTTGCACGAATTTTCTCAATCTCTTCCTTCGCCTCGTCTCTCCAGGTGAATGGCTTGCCGGCTGCACTCATGCGCCCACCGTACTTCTCTCCCTTGGACACCCGTATGATTATCTGCACCCACATTTGCTCGTGGGGACCAATGGAGGCCATGGTTTCAAGTACTTGTGCAAATGGGTCCATCTGCTCCTCGGGCTTTGGCATAGGTTGCTTATCAAGTCCAAAATCCACGTATGTTTTGATTGGATAGGCGTCAGGCTTGCCGTGCTTGTATTCACAGGCAAAGCCGCTCCATGGAGCGTGGCCTGGCTCCGTCATGAGGCTGTAGTCAACAGCCTCTACTATCTCTACGCCAGGGTACTGCGAGTAAAAGGATGATTCAATCAATCTGCGGTAGACCTCGCGTGTCCAAATGTAGAAATGTATACGCCCACCAAGCGACACAATTTCAAACGACCACCATGGGCGCACACTGCCGTTCCAAAACAGCTTGAACCAGTTGGATTCACCTGGTGAGTGGTGGAGATTGGCAAAAATACCCTCCATGGAGAGCGGGGATTTGCGCGTATCGCGCGGCATGCGTATTTCAAGCAGAATGTACTTCTGCTTCGCATTAAATGCACGTCTGCGGTACTGCACCCAACGCACCCAGGAGAACTTCAAAAGAACGATAGGAATCCATAAGGGTGTGAGATAGAGCAGAAGCTCAAAGTTTAGGAGGCTCTGACGCGGGTCAGTGATAAAAAACGCGATGAGCGCCGTACCAAAAGCAATAAGAAGCGTGCGTTCCGTGATAGACGTCCCGCCCTTTTCCCACGACTCGTGCAGCATGTGCTGCAGTGCGTCTAAACCGGGAAGCCCGCCCCCGTGACCAGATGATGACATGTAGCAAGTATAGCAATAAAGACTACCGCGCAGATCAAGAAGACCTGCGCGGTAGTGTATAGAGAACGAGGTGAGCCGTTAGGCTACTGTGTAGGTGCCGTCTTTTGCGCGCCTGAAGTAGCGGGTGTCGCCAAGGTTTACCAAAATGGTGTTGTCCTTTACGTAGCGCACCTTCTTTACGGCAGCGATTACCTCGTCGCGGGTAAGGGGCTTCTTTGCGAGGGCCTCCTTGATAACGTCGCGCACGACGCCAGGCTGGAAGCCCCACTCGGATAGCGCGTAGAGTCCGCGACCGACGAGCACGAAGCGGGAATCCTTAATAAGCTCGTTGTGGGTGGTTGCCACGTGCGCCTTTTTACCAAAAAGTGACACGATAGACTTCGCAACGTCGCCAAAGTGCATTGGCTCTCCCTTCTGCTTAATCACAAGGTATGCGTAGTCACGGATACCCTTGGTGCGAATAGCAGGCGTGTCCACGCGTCCCCACTCAGAGAGTGGATTCTTGGAAATAGTCTTAGAAATTGAAAGCCAGCGCTTTAGAATCTCTTCGTTTTGGTAGGCAGCGTTCACGCCCTTCAACTCATCAAGGAAACGGTTAATGATGTCTCCTTCAGAGAGCACCTCAGCATCGTCGAGTGTGCTGTAGAGGCGGGTAAGCGCGCCGTGCACGAGCTCTGCAGTCTTCTGGTCCACGTGCCAGCGAGCATAGAAATCGTCGGTCTCGCGCTCGCGGAAAAATTCACTTCCAACTACGAGGAGGAAGCGGAAACGATTACGAGACTTCTCGTCGGATGCAAGTCCTGAAAGAAGTACATCCTCCGGCACAACCCCACCGAGTGATTCAATGTGTGCTGCAAGTTCGGTAAACGCGGCGGTGGATGCCTTAAACGCAGCGCCAGCGCGTACCGCCTCAATACCTGAAGCCTCAATCTGACGTACACGCTCACGAGTAATACCCCAGCGCTCGCCGATAGCTTCAAGCGTCTGACGCTCACTAGAAGTGCCTAGACCGAAGCGTAGTGAGAGCACCTCGCGGGCGCGTTCAGGCACCTCAGCAAGAAGCTTCTTTACCAGAACCGTAGAGTCAAAGGAAAGAGCTGCGACAGATTTCGCAGGTGCCTTCTTTGCTGATTTTGCCACAGATTTAGCCATATGTTTTGTTGTATTCTTATACCAGATACCGTCAAATGCGTCAACTATCCCCTTTACACACCCTCTCCGGTGTTATCTGCTACCAGGTTCAATATACGGCCTGGGACATACACCACTCGGGCAGGAGCCCTGTGGAAAAGTGCCCCCTCAACCGCTGTAATGGCCCTTGCCGCGAGCACCGCCTCAGCCTCTGTCGCCTCTGGTGATAACGTGATTTCACCACGCTTCTTACCATTTACCTGCACCCCGATAGTTACTTCGGACACCTCCTCTTGAACTCGCTCTGGCCACGAAGTTTGGTGCACACTGCCGCCCCCGCCCTGCTCTTGCCAGAGGTGCTCACTTAGGTGTGGCGCATAGGGAGCGAGGATAGTGAGGAGTTGCTTAAACGCTGAACGAGGCACTATCGGTAGTGCTTCAAACTCGCGCACCAGCACCATGAGTGCAGCCACCGCAGTGTTTAACTTGAAGCGCTCGGTGTCTTCGGTCACTTTGTTTGTGGCCTTCACAAGCGCGCTTGCAAGCTCCTTAGACACTTCTGCTTCGCCTACCTTCTCGCGCAGCTGGTACACACGGTCCAAGAACTTACGGGTGCCCTGTACCCCGTCCAGCTTCCATGGGTAATTGCCTGGCTCATTGTAGGGACCAATGAATGCCAGGTACATGCGCACAGCGTCTGCGCCAAACTTCTCCACCATCTCGTCAGGATTCACTACGTTCCCCCAACGCTTACTCATCTTCTGACCATCAGGTCCTAGAATGAGTCCGCGATTGTAGCGCTCTACGTACGGCTCTGCGGTTGGAACAAGTGCCAAGTCGTGGAGTGCTTTGTAAAAGAAACGAGAATACAGCAAGTGCACGGTGGTGTGCTCTGCGCCACCCGAGTAGCGGTCTACCGGAAGCCACTTCTTCATAAGGGCTGTGTCGGAGAACGCAGTGTCGCTGTTTGGGGCAAGGTAGCGCAAGTAGTACCAAGAAGAATCCACAAACACGTCTAGCGTGTCGTATTCAGGAGTCCATCCCTCACCAAATATGCGGACCACACGCTCGCGTAGCTCATCGGAGCCTGCAAGTGGCGACTGTCCGTCAGCTCGTGTTCCACTCGTGACGTCGGTTGGCAGTAACCACGGCAAGTGCTCAGGCGGAACAGGGTGCGCATTCCCTTCTGGGTCGTACACAATTGGAATGGGGCAGCCCCAGTAGCGCTGGCGAGACACGAGCCAGTCGCGTATGCGGTAGTTGGTCACCATTTCTCCCCCAGCAAACGCAACAATCTCCTCGAGTGCCTCGCGGTTGTTGCGACCAGAGAATTCTCCCGAGTTAACGAGCACACCGTCCTCGGTCATCGCTGTCTCGCCTTTGAAGAGGCGCTCTAGGATGATATCCATTTCCGCATGCTGCAGTCGGTCGTTTTCAATCTGCTTTCTCGTTCGCCATGCAAGCTCATGCAGAGCATTCTCTTCCTCTGAAAGTGGTTCCTGCGCGTCGCTCTCAAGCTCAAAAAGAACCGTCGTAGCGTGATTGTATCGGTTCACACCCTTGTGAGCTGCATAAAATGAAGACTGCGTTGGACCACCAAGCACCTGTTTAAAGGTCACGTCTGTGTAACCCGTCTCCTCTACCACTTCTCGCTTAGCAGCCTCTACAACATCCTCATTCTCTTCCACTCCGCCCGTTACAAACGTAATCCATGGCTGCTGCTTCCACTTGAGGGTAAGGTAGGTATCCGTTCGAGGATTGTGCACAATGGCAATTACAATTGAACGATATGTTAGCTCCTTCCCTTCTTGATGTGGATTGCGGTTATCAACTCGCGCTGGCATGACCACATGCTTAATAGGAAGGCTCTTCAATGTAGCGAACTCAAAATCGCGCTCATCGTGCGCGGGCACCGCCATCACTGCACCGGTTCCGTAGGTAGCAAGCACATAATCAGCAATGTATACGGGAATCTCCTCCTTGGTGGCGGGGTTTACTGCCATTACTCCTTCAAGCTGTACGCCGGTCTTCTGTTTGTTCTCTGAGCGCTCACGCTCCGACTTCTGCGCGGTCTGCTTGCGATAGGTTAATACCGCATCCTTATTGGTCACCGCATCAAGCAGTGTGGCGACAAGCTCGTGTTCTGGCGCAAGTACTACGTAGGTAGCACCAAACAACGTATCAGGGCGTGTGGTAAATACTTCTATGGACTCTTCGCGGCCACTAATAGCAAAGGAGAGCTTCGCACCCTTCGATTCTCCAATCCACGCGCGCTGCGCATCCTTTATCTCCTGGCGCCATGGAAGTGGCTCCAAATCCTCAAGCAGACGCTGTGCGTACTTGGTAATTTTTAGGAACCACTGCGTGAGGTGCTTCTCCTCCACTTCCGTGCCGCAACGTTCACACTTACCATCAAGTACTTGCTCGTGCGCAAGTACCGTTTGGTCCTTTGGGCACCACTTCACGGGCGCTAGTCTGCGCTCGGCAAGCCCCTGCTCAAACAGCTTCGCAAAGAGCCACTGTGTCCAGCGGTAGTACTCTGGCTCCGAAGACACAACCTCTCGAGTCCAGTCAACGGTTGTACCCATGGACCGAATCTGTCCGCGCATGCGCTCAATATTCTTCAGTGTCCATTCGCGTGGATCCACTTCGTTCTTAATAGCTGCGTTCTCTGTAGGAAGGCCGAATGCGTCAAACCCTATAGGGAAAAGCACATTTTTTCCCTGCTGGCGCAGCATGCGCGCGTATACGTCGCACAACGCGAACGCATACCAGTGGCCAATATGGAGGTCCCCAGACGGATACGGGAACTCAAAGAGCAGGTAGTACGGGTCCTTCTCGGTGTTGGTAAGGTCTGTTGTATGCAACTCTGCTGCAGCCCACGCTGCTTGCGCGCGTTTATCTAAGTCAGCGTGGTTATATTTCTCTTTTGCCATACCAGCCCAAGATTAGTAGAGGGTTGCCTCCTGCGCGTCTGTTGTCTTTGGATAGCGGTCCGGGTCAATAGTGCGAGTAAAGCAGGTCTCTCCAGCACCGTGCTGCCAATTCTCATCAACTCCACCGATACCAGGGTACGAAACATCGTACTTTGTTTCGTATGCTCCGCGTCCCTTCATGTCAGGCGTTGGCTTATTGAACGTTGCGCAGAGTGAGAACGAAAGATCGCTCTCTACTTTGTACGTGTACTGTCCACCAGTCTGCGAATCCACTGGGATGCTGTAGCCACTAAGTGGGTCAGAAAGCTCGTCGAGCGTAGCTGGCAATTCACGCTTGGTCTGCCAGTGGTATACCACCTGCGACTGAATGCCCGAGAGGTGCTGCACCTTTTCCTCGTCGTAGCGAAGCATGCGCACATCGCCTGGTGTGCCGATGATAAAGAACCCAGATACTACGGCTACCAGTCCGAGGACACCGACCGCGATACCCACCATATTCGCCTTCTTTACGTTGTGGAGCCAGTACCCCTTTTGGTCCGCAAGGAAGTGGAGGAATACACCGAGCGCTACAAGGAGTACGATAAGCACCTTAAGTCCAAAGCGAACGCTCAGCTCGCCACCGAGGAAGGTATTGATGAGCGTGATGAGGTCAATCAATATCGTGATTGCTGCAATGAAAAGCGTAAGCACAATTGCCCAGCGACGCACCCAGATATTCGCTTTTCCAGGCTCCTCACTAATTGATTTGCGGATGAAGTAGAAAAGCGCGACCAATGTAGGCACCATGACAATAAGCGCTGCCATAGCAAAGCGCACGGCACCCCCGTACGGGTCACCGTAGCCTGCAAGTGCGTCAGGGAAGCTGTAATTTATGTACTCAAACGTGAGTGCAATGAAGGAGGTAATGCTGCCATACAGCGCAATAATCGCACCGAGCCAGAGAAAGAAGTCCTTAGGAGAAGTCTTAGATACCGAACTAGCCTGGGTTGTTGTTTCCATATGCGTGGATTATACCACACATTGCGACCTACTCTATGCCTCGGGACTTCGCTTCTTTAGATGCGGAATACGGGGAATCACTGCAGAGGCAAGTGCTGCAATGATTGCTATACCAAAGTACCCAAAGCCAATGGCCATACCAATAGCTCCTGCAAACCAAATGCTTGATGCGGTGGTCAGGTTCTTTACCGTGGTTCCCTCTTTCAAAATAAGACCAGCCCCAAGAAAGCCGATACCGGAGACAATCTGAGCCGCAATGCGCGACTCTGACATGGGGTCCACCGCGCTTGAGAGCAGTGTGAAGAGCATGGCGCCAGCAATCACGAGAATGTGTGTACTGATGCCAGCATCCTTGCCACGACTTTCGCGTTCAGCACCGATGATGTAGCCCAAGACAAGTGCAAGCGCGAGACCAATAAGGAAACTGATCTCAAGAGGACCAAAGAGTGTTGCGATATTCATATAGCCCTCAGTATATCAGCAGAGAGGCACGCTCTAGCTGTGGAGGAACACCATCACATCTCCATCCTTCACGGGATAGGTCTTTCCTTCTGTCTGCAGGTGGCCCTTCTCGCGTGCTGCTGCCCATGAACCGTCTTCAAGCAGGGTGTCGCAGTGGACCACTTCAGCGCGAATAAACTTGTCCTTAAAGTCGTTGTGAATGGCAGCGCCAGCGTCTGGCGCAAGTGCTCCCTGCTTCACGGTCCATGCGCGCGTTTCCTTTGGTCCCGTGGTGAAGAACGTGATGAGGCCAAGCGTGCGATAGGCGCCCCGAATGAGCGCTTCCAGACCATCTACCTGTACGCCAAGCTCGCTGCGGAACATGCTTTTATCCTCGTCCGCCACATCGTTTAGCTCGTGCTCGGTACGCGCATCTACCTGCACATACTGTGCCCCGAGCTCCTCTACAAACTTGTAGGCGGCCTCTGCACGCCCATCGTTCACCTCGTCCAGGTTGTGGCCACCCGCCTTTCCGTTAAAGCAGTAGAGAATTGGCTTCAGGGTAAGCAAGTTCAACGATTTAATAATCTTCGCCTCCTCCTCGGTAAGCTCTGCTGCACTTGCGAGTTTTCCAGCAGAAATCACCTGATCGATGCGTGCAAGGATGGCGTCCTCAATAGCGGCATCTTTCTTCTGTGCGCGCATATCGCCCTGGAGGCGCTCTCGGCGATTCTTTACCGATTGCTGATCTGCAAGAATAAGCTCCAGATTAATCACCTCCATATCGCGCACCGGGTCCACTTCGCCGTGCACGTGAGTTACGTCTGGGTCGTCAAAGAAGCGCACCATCTGGAGGATGGCGTCACACTCACGGATGTGTGAGAGGAACTGATTACCCAGACCCTCACCCTCAGAAGCTCCCTTTACGAGTCCTGCAATATCCACAAACTCAATAGCAGCGGGTAGAATCTTCTCGCTGCCTGAGACCTTGGCCAGCTTGTCCTGACGCTCGTCAGGAACACCAACAACACCAACCGATGGGTCAATGGTGCAGAACGGATAATTCTCCGCAGGGACAGCGGCCTTGGTGAGCGCATTGAAGAGGGTGGACTTACCAACGTTTGGTAGCCCTACGATTCCGATTTTTAGCATAGATATCTACACCTTACGGGCTTTGCGTATAAAAAGAAAGACCACTATCTATAAAAGAGATAGTGGCCGGGGGGGTGCAGACGACGCGTGCGGGGGGCAACGCAGCTTCAGGGGCTGATTGAAGCTACGCTTGCGCCGTCTGCGTGTGAATTATAGCACACCCGTGTGTCTCGTCAAGCGCTAGCGAGCGCTGCGGCCCAATCTTGAAAGACGGCGTAACCATGCTGACTTTTGTCCTTCAGATAGTCGTTCCGAACGACCAACGGCAGTGACGCGAGTACTAAACCCTGCAAAGGAGAGAAGAGAACGCTTAATAGACGCAGAGAAGTCACCAAAAGCTAGGTGATCCAAAATAACGGGGTTGCTGCAGGTAATCACTACACGAGCAGAGCGACCCTTGAGAAGCGCATTCCAACCCATTTTGTTCTTCCACATGGAAAACGCAAAGCGTGGCAAGAACATGCGATCCCACATGCCCTTGAGTAAGGCCGGCATACCTCCCCACCAGTTTGGGAAGAAGAGTACGAAGTGCTCACACCACGTCATGTCTTCCTGCACCTTGAGCAGGTCCGCCTCAAGCTCCTGTCGTGCGCGGTATCCCTTGTGAAGAATCGGGTCAAACTGCATGGCAGACAAATCAGTGCGACGCACCTCGTGTCCCGCTAGACGCGCTGCAGCTTCGTAGGCATCTGCCAGCTGACGAGAAAGTGGCCCTGGTCCTGCGTCGGGGTGCCCAAGGAGTATAAAAATTCTCTTCGCTTTCATGTGCGCAATTATAGGCTCTGCTGAAGTGCAGCCAGCTCCGCTCGGTACTTCTTCATCACTTCCATCGTGGCCTTCATCTGTGGCTCACCACCCTTCTTCACACGACGGTCCACTTCTTCACCAATCTTCTTAAACAGTTCAGGATTCTTCTGCACGAGCGCCATAATCTGCTCCTGTTGAGCAGCTGGCATATCCTTTAATTTCCACTTCATTGCCTGCTTCAGCAGGAAGTCTTGCATACCCATAGTGAGGTCAGTATAGCACCGGCTAGAGATCGCGGGCTAGTGGATTAGAACGAGTCATGTAGCCACGCACCGTGCGCGTAGAAAAGTAGAGCGCCATCAAGAAGACAAGCGCAATGATGCCGGTGATGCCGTTGTGAGTGAAGAAATCGCCAAGTGAGTGCAGGCGTTGTGTTGCAAGTGAGCCAAAGATGGCAAGCCCCACAAATGATAGAAACAGGTTAATCCAGTGAATGGTGCGCTGTACCGGACTGGTAATACCCGCTGCGATAACGAGAACGGAAACAAAGATAATGAGCGCAGCCGGGGTAGTAAATATTGGGTTGCCGGTAAACTGCATTACGAGCATCAAAAAAGCCGCCGCAACAAACAGCATGCGCACAAGGTCGCCGTGATAGTGGGCTACTTCCTGCGGACGTACGATTGGCTCGCCGTCTTCATTCCAGTCATGTGTTTCCATATATCAAAAGTATACCCCAATGTAATGGCGTACAGAGCATGTCCACATGCCCTTGATACAGCGTTGCTGCTCCTGTGAGTTTTACAGCAGAACTGTGGCCTGGTTGTCAGAAACCTCCAGAATGCCGCGCGGCACCTCTATCTCGGTGGTCTCCCCTGCTGCCGACACTACGCGAATGGTTCCGGCCTTAAGTGGCGTCACGAGTGCCTCGTGCCCTGCAAGCACCGTGAGTACACCCTCCTCACCAGGAGCAGTCAGCGAAAGAGCCTCGCCCTCAAAGAGCGTTTCGGCTACACGTGCGACTGAAAGGTGAAATGTTTTTGCCATAAGTTGATTTGATTCTACCCTGGATTCTTGAGCAAGTCAGATGGTCCGAGATACAAGGCGCACGCGAGCGAGACCTGGAGGCGTACTAGCAGTACGGTGGAAGGTCGAGCGACGCAGTGCAACGCTGTAGATTGGGCTAGCTGACTTGGTCAATCGAGCCTTTCATGTAGAAGGCTGACTCTGGTTTGTCGTCGTGCTTGCCCTCTACAATTTCCTTGAAGCCACGCACGGTCTCCTCGCGAGACACGTACTGCCCTGGGTTTCCGGTGAAGATTTCTCCCACGAAGAATGGCTGCGAGAGGAAGCGCTCAAGCTTTCGTGCACGGCTAACGGTGAGGCGGTCCTCATCAGAAAGCTCCTCGATACCGAGAATCGCGATGATGTCCTGGAGGTCCTTGTAGCGCTGAAGCACCTGCTTCACCTTGTTTGCTACTTCGTAGTGCTCCTTTCCTACAATCTCAGGAGTGAGTGCGGTAGATGCTGACGCAAGTGGGTCAATAGCTGGGTAGATACCAAGAGACGCGAGCTGACGAGAAAGCACCACCGTACCGTCGAGGTGAGCAAAGGTGGTAGCAGGAGCCGGGTCGGTAAGGTCGTCCGCTGGCACGTACACCGCCTGTATAGAGGTGATGGAACCCTTCTTGGTAGAAGTAATGCGCTCCTGTAGTTTACCCATTTCCTCGGCAAGTGTTGGCTGGTATCCCACTGCAGAAGGCACACGACCGAGGAGTGAAGATACCTCGGAACCTGCCTGAATAAAGCGGAACACGTTGTCCATGAAGAAGAGCACGTCCTTTCCTCCTTCATCGCGGAAGTACTCTGCCTGAGTGAGTCCCGTAAGGGCCACACGAGCACGTGCTCCTGGCACCTCGTTCATCTGACCGAATACGAGCGCAGTCTTATCGAGCACGCCCGACTCCTCCATTTCGTGGTAGAGGTCGTTTCCTTCACGCACACGCTCTCCCACTCCCGCAAATACGGAATAACCTCCGTGCTCCTGCGCAACGTTACGGATGAGCTCTTGAATAGTAACGGTCTTACCCACTCCCGCTCCACCGAAAAGTCCCACCTTTCCTCCCTTAAGGAACGGTGTCATAAGGTCAATCGCCTTAATACCGGTTTCAAAAATCTCTGCCTTGGTTGTCTGCTCATCAAACGATGGCGGCATGCGGTGGATCGGTAGGTGCGGCGAAGACGCTGGAATCGCCTCCTTGCCGTCCACGGTCTCTCCAAGCACGTTGAAGAGACGGCCGAGTGCACTCGTTCCCACAGGTACAGAAATCGGAGCGCCCGTAGCCGTCACTGTCTCAGAACGAGAAAGTCCCGCCGTGTCGCTCATCGCGATGCAGCGCACGCGGTCCATGCCGAGGTGGCTCGCCACCTCAAGCACAATGCGACCATGCACGTCATTCTTTTCAATGACGAGTGCATCCTGAATCGCAGGGCGATTCTCTGGAAAGTGCACATCTACGACTGGCCCGATAACTTCTGTAATTGTTCCTGTGTTCATACCTATTTGCTACTAATAAAGCTTATAAAGAAGAACCCCGCAAGCCATAGCACGATCCCAAGCGGAACGGCTACTGCAAACGCCACCATCGTGGAAACCTGCAGATTCACCGTGAGTACGTAGTACACCCCATATGCGACAGCAACACACGCGAGGTCAAACGCTAGTTGCAGGAGAGCATACGCAATCGTTTTCTTCATAAGTATTCGTGCTAGGTCGCGAGCGACCCACTAATAATCTCCGACACCTCACGCGTAATCGCCGCCTGGCGAACCTTGTTATAGGTGCGGGTGAGGTCGCGGACCACGTCTTTTGATTTGTCGGATGCGTTCTTCATTGCAACCATGCGAGCAGAGTGCTCGCTCGCCTTTGATTCAAGCAGCATGTGATAGAGCGCAACGGCAACCAGGCGAGGAATAAGTGCAGACAACACCTCCTCGCCTGATGGCTCCACCGAGTAGGTGGCAGGAGCTGCCACCTCCTTCACTTCGCTCCACTTACCCTTCACCGGAATGATGCCGTCCACAATCTCGGTGAGAGCTCCCATAGAAAGGGGGAGGAGGCGGCGCTCGGTAGCAACCTGTTCAAAGGTAGATTTGAAGTTGCTGTATACCACTGTGACCTTGTCGTAATCGTGAGCAACAAACGCACGAGACAACTCGCCAGCGAGCTCTTCCATGGTTTCAATCTCGATAGAGTCGCTCTTGTTCTCGTATCGCGCTGCAACCGTGTACCCACGACTGGTGAAGAAATCGTCTGCCTTCTTTCCATATGCGTACACACTCACCTGCTCCTTTGAGAATTCCTTTACTGACTCCACTGCGCGCTTCAACACACTTGAATTAAGCGCGCCCGCAAGTCCCTTATCGCTGGTCATCACAACGAGCGCAACGCGCTTGTACTCGCGCTGCTCAGAGAGTGGGTGCTTTGCAACATGCTCGGTGCCAGAAAGACGCGCAAGGATAGAGATGGCAGCGCGCGCGTACGAGCGGCCACTGAGTGCCGTCGCCTGCGTCTTACGCATCTTTACCGCGGACACAGCCTCCATAGCGCGTGTCACTTTGTTCATGCGCTCGGTAGCCTTTATTTTGTTTTTGATGTCTTTAAGTGCCATGCTGTGAGGTGTTGTAGATACAGTCTGTTTCTCTACAAGGTTCAACCTTGTAATTATGTGGCAGAGCGAGATACGAAGTTCTGCAGTGCTGCGCGCAAGTCCTTCTCTGTTGCTTCACCAATCTCCTTGGTGGTGCGTATTGCAGCAAGAACACCCACTGCCTCGCGTGAGAGGAAGTCCTGGAGCTTCTGTTCTGCTTCAGAAGTTAACTCTGGTGCAAAGGTGTCAAAGTAGCCGTTTACCGCCGCAAAGATGATTGCTGACTCCATTTCAAATGCAATTGGTACGCCGTTCCCCTGCTTTAGCACTTCGGTCATACGGCGACCAGAATCAATCTGCTTCTTGGTGTTCTCATCAAGATCAGAAGAGAACTGCATGAATGCTTCAAGCTCGCGGAACTGAGCAAGCTCAAGCTTAATCTTTCCTGCCACCTTCTTCATCGCCTTGGTCTGTGCCGCAGAGCCCACGCGAGATACGGAGATTCCCACGTTAATAGCTGGGCGCTGTCCCTGGTTGAAGAGGTTCGACTCGAGGAAAATCTGACCGTCGGTGATGGAAATCACGTTGGTTGGAATGTAGGCAGACACGTCGTTGTCCTGCGTCTCGATGATTGGAAGCGCAGTGAGTGAGCCACCACCCTTCTCCTTTGAGAGCTTTGCAGCACGCTCAAGCAAGCGTGAGTGTAGGTAGAACACGTCTCCTGGGTACGCTTCGCGTCCTGGTGGGCGGCGAAGAAGGAGTGACATCTGGCGGTAGGCGACAGCCTGCTTTGAGAGGTCGTCGTACACCACGAGTGCGTCCTTGCCCTGCTCCATGAAGTGCTCACCAATAGATGCGCCGGCAAATGGAGCGAGGAACTGGAATGCTGCTGGGCTTGATGCTGGAGCAGTAACCACGATGGAGTATTCCATTGCACCTTTCTCAGTAAGTTCTGCTACGAGCTTTGCAGTCTTACTTTCCTTTTGGCCAATAGCCACGTAGATACAAATAGGACGCGTCTCCTTGGCTTCGGACTTCTGGTTCAAAATGGTGTCGATTGCAACCACTGTCTTTCCCGTTCCGCGGTCACCAATGATGAGCTCGCGCTGACCACGACCAATGGGAATCATGGAGTCAATCGCCTTGATACCGGTGTGAAGTGGCATATTAACTGGAGAGCGATCCATCACGCCGTATGCAATGCGCTCAATCGGACGGAACTCGCTCTTGCCGGCGATAGGACCCTTGCCATCAACTGGCTCACCAAGCGGGTTCACCACACGGCCAACCATGCCGTCGCCGACAGGGATGGAGAGCAAGCGACCAACGCGACGCACGAGCATACCCTCGTATACCTTTGAAGAATCGCCGAGCACTACTGTGCGCACACAGTCCTCTTCGAGGTTCAACACGAGTCCGTAGACGGGGTTTGGATCCTTTAGAGCATCCTCGAGCGTACGGTCATGCGTACCATCAAAGATGACCATTTCCGTCATGATGGCGTTCGTAAGGCCATCGATCTCGGCGATACCGTCTCCGGTAGACCGTACGATACCGGTCTCCTCGCTGCCACCAACTGGTGCAAACGAAGCAATCTCACTCTCAATGCGCTTGATGATGCTCTCCATACTAGTTTGTAATCTTTTTATAAATGTCGGTTAGCGCGCGCTTTGCTGAATGGTCCCATAGGAGACCGTTCGCGCGTGCACGCCAGCCGCGAATAAGGCTCGGGTTCACGTGTACTGTTTCAACTTCCACTCCTTCCTTGGCAAGAAATGCCTTGGCGGCGGATGTCTCACTCTCTGTTGCTACTTCAAGCACCGGTGCAAGCTTTTGCTCGCGCTCCTTGGTGAGCGTAAGCTCGCGCAGAATGCCCGGAAGCATTTTGCTACGCCCTGTCTTGCGCAGGTGCGCTATGAGTCCGTCGGCAAGCGCAGCCTGATCACGCCCCGTTTCTCGGGACATAGTTGCGATTGCTTGTGCGTACTCTTTCTCCATACTTATGCTTTCTCGCGGAGCACTTTCTCTGCAGCAAGCACTGCAAGGCGAGCAATCTCCTGCTCACTCTCGCGAAGCGCCTTTGCAGCAGTCTCCTTTGCACGCGCTGCAGCGTCTGCCTCGAGCGCCTGCGCGCGAGCCTCTGCTTCCTTTACGATGCGGGCCTTTTCAGTACCAGCAAGGTCGCGTGCAGAGGCGACAATGCCTTCTGCTTCAGTTTCTGCTCCCTTCACCTTGATTGACGCTTCCTCGTCTGCAGTTGCGAGCTTTTCGCTTGCAGCCTGCGCATCTAGCACGCCCTGGGCGACCTTTTCACGGCGCTCGTCGAGCGTCTTCATCACTGGCTTGTACAACAGGTAGGTAAGACCTACGAAAAGTACGCCGAAGTTGATGAGCTGCGCGATGAGCAGCTTGCCGTCTATCCCAAATGCGCTGAAGAGTTGGTCCATGGTGAAGTTTAGTAAGTCAGAGTTCCCGTATGTAAGTGTGCAGAAAGGCTTTCAGCTACGAGGCGCGAGAAGCTTGGCGACTGAAACGTACGAGTCTGTACGTAGAAGGAGCCAAGTGCACTCGCAACAAAGTAGATGAAGTCTTTATGTGCACTTACCCGACGAAGCGAATGATGAATGAGACGACCAAAGCTAGAATTCCGAGCGCCTCCGCGAACACGATTGCAAGAATCATGTTTGCAACAATCTTTCCTGAAGCCTCTGGATTGCGTCCAATAGCTTCCATTGCCTTGCTTCCAATCATACCGATACCAATTGCTGGTCCGAGTACACCAACGCTGGCGGCGATTGCCATGGCGATTAGTTTTGCTGATTCTGTTTCCATACTGTTGAGTACTGCGAGTTGGCCCCAGAAGCACTATCTGCGTTGTTGTGAACTTCGGCGCTTGCTCGTCGTACTTCTAGTACGCCTCGCTTCGCACCTTGCTCACGCCTAGCATCTAGACACTTCTGGAACTAACTCTAGTGATTATTCGCACCGAAGTGCACATTGTTAATTATTTTGGTCCGAGCCTTATCCCGAAACCACACCGAGACAAGAGCCTAGTGGCTCTCAGCACCGTGTGGCTCCATGATAGAGAGCTTTATGAAGAACAGGGTGAGCATAGAGAACACCACTGCCTGAATAAAGCCCACAAATACCTCAAATGCCATAAGTGGCACCGGAAGCAGCCAAGCGACAAAGAACACCGCAACGGCAATCATCACCTCGCCCGCAAACACGTTTCCAAAGAGACGGAATGAGAAGGAGATAAGGCGACCGACGTTGGACAGCAGTTCAATGATGCCCACCACGAAGTTAACCGGTGAACTAAAATTAACATATTTTGCCCCGTACTTGAAAAAGCCAAGAATCGCCACACCCGCAATCTCAATCACGAGAAAGGCGATGATAGCGAGCGCGAGCGTCATGTTGAGGTCGGCAGAAGGCGCACGCAAGAGGGGCACGTTCGCGCCTGCGTGTTCAATCAAGATAGAACCGACACCCGGCAGGAATGCGAGCATGTTTGCCACGAACACAAACAGGAAGATGCTCATAATGAGCGGGAAAAACTTGCGGGCAAGGGTCTCGCTCTCAAGTGTCTCTGCCATGTAGCCAAGCACTGCTTCAAAGAGCATTTCTACGCCAGCCTGAAGCTTGCCCGGAATAAGTGCGAGCTTACGAGAAAACAGTACAGAAAATCCAAGGAGGATGGCCGACGCCATCAGCGTCATGATGAGGCTGTTAGTGATTGGGAACCCATAGACAGAGGCAACTTCCTCCGCCTTAAGTACCACGTGCAGACCACTTCCGCGCGAATCTGCACCCTCGTGGGTCTCTGTTTCCGCGTGCGCGGAGGAAGACGCCGCCTCCGCGTGCTCCAGATCTTCCGAAACGTACTTAGTTTCAGCCATATCTAAAAAAGACCCCCGCGGGTCGGTACCCCTACCATATACGGCTATCCTACCAGGCCCCCTCCATATGGGCAAAGGAAAACGCCCGGTTGTCAGTCGGGCGCTTCAGGCGCGGTAGCGGTTCTTTCAGGCTGCGAAGATGGCCAGGATGATGGCACCAACGACCAGATAGATTCCCAAGAAGGCATCAAGGAAATGTACCTTCTTGTTTTCGCTCAGTTTCTGAAGAGCGTTGGCCAGGAACCCTGAGCCCAATACGGTCGCCACGGCCGATATGCACGCAGGAATGAACAGACCCCAGTTCATATTGAATCTCCTATTCAACGAGGTTACATACATAATACGCTAGTTCCTCGTATTTGTCAATAGGAAAACCGGCTCCCGGGGCGCTGCCCCGGTGCCGGCTGTTGTAGCTCATCTGGCCATGTGCTCACCGCAGCAGCTCTGCAGTGATTTCTTCATCAGTTGCTGGTCGTGGAGGAAGCGGGCTCTCTTCCGCGGGGGCAGTGCAGTCAGGTTTCCTACACTTCAGCACTCGAACGTCGAATGTGATCCACTGACCACCGTTCTTGAGGTTGGCCATACAGACCACCTTTTTGTTGTCGACAGTATGGCGCCGCTGACCACATCCCGGACACGGGTCCTTCGTGATGAAGTACAGGCCAGTGCCCATAACGGCGAAGATGAACAGAATAGCGAGTGCCGTCCATGTTCCCGGGTGAGTAAGAATGTCAGGCATGTGCCTTCCCCCTTCTTGATTCGTACACGCGGTGTGTACTAACGCACCATAAGAAATATCCCCACCAATGTAAAGCTGATGAGCTGTGCGGTATAGTATCCAAAACACATCATGACTTCACACAAAGAATCCTTCCTCAAAACCCAAGCAATTCCTCTTGCGCTCACAGTTGTGGCGTTTGTGGTACTGTCCGCGCTTCTCTACCTAGAAATCGTGATTCTAAACCACTTCACCGTGGAGGACATAGCGCTCAAGATTAACCCCGTTGATATTCTGATTGGTCTTACCATCTATCTAAAGACCGCGATTGATTTTGCTATTTTCATTGGTAATTTGATGCACAAGAACCCAGGCATGAAGGGTCGCATTTCTATTGAGCTTGGGTCTGCTGCAGGAAACGCAGCGGGAACGATGGCCATTCTCCTTATCTGGACTTTCTTCAAGGAGATTCAGTGGCTCCTTATTGCCATGCTCTTTATTGCAGCCATTGTGCTCTTTAAATTGGCCGAGGATTCGCTAGAACACGCACACGACGCAAAGAACCATCCGAAGTGGTTCATGCAGATTGTGCACAAACTAGAGAAGGCACTGCACTTCTTCAACAAGTTCACCCACCCACTCCTCGGGAAAATTCTTCCGCACGGGGGTATGAAGGCTGCTGCGTTCACCACATTCTGGGGACTCTTTGCCTTTGCATTCTCAGTGCCGTTTATCCTCGGATTAGACGACTTTGCAGGCTACGTGCCGCTCTTCTCCGTGATTAACGTGTTCGGCTTCGGCATCGGCGTATTCTTGGGCCACATGATTCTAAACATTCTCCTCTACATCAACCCAGAAAAGACCATCAAGCTGGTAAAGCTACCGGTTATTGCACTTATTGGTGCGCTCGCTTTCGTGGGACTTGGTCTCTACGGCTTTTACGAAATCATTCACTTAATTGGGAGTTAGGAATACGGAAGTATAAGAAAAACCCGCCAGAGGTCTTGCGACGTGGCGGGAAGCAGTAGGTCTGCTTAGTCCGGGTGAACTGGTTGTCAGGCAGCCGAAGTGACATGCGAGTCGGACCTGCTGTACCTGGCCCACTCGTGCTCCGGGTCCCACTTACTGGCGCGCAGTGGATAGTGGGTGACCGAAGCGAAGCGATTCCCGGCGAGGTCATAGATCATGCTCACTTCGCCGTCCTTGTTGGACAGCATTGGCGTGATGATGATCACTCGTTGGTGTGGCTCGAACTCGCTCGTGACTTTCGTGAACGGGGAGTTGTCGACGTGACCGGGATGTTCACCCGATTCCGCCCTGTCTATGGCGGCGCAGATGCGTTCCTCCCGATCTTTCACCATGGCCTCGACCGAGGATTCACCGTTTGTCGTGCCGACATACCCGTTGGACGCGATGAAGCCTTGGTGCACGGTCACCGAAATGGCGTCTGTGCCGGTGAGCGTGGAAAGGACACGTCCGCCGGCATCCCGAACTGAGAGATTGCCTCGCTTCGTAACGAGCGCAGTGACTCCGCTCATTTTTCCGAAACGCTGCAGCCCCGGATGCCAGACCGCGAGCCCGTCACGCTCCTGATAGTGTCGGCGACGGGAAATCGACATGGCGGGGTCGCCGGAACGGACATAAACGAGCCCGCCAGTAAAGACTTTGCCGTTACCCACGGTGAAATTACTACGAAGATCTAGCATCGAGCCCTCCTGATGGGCGATTTGAACCAAAATAACTATGTCACATATTTACGAAATATGCAATACACATTCTAGTCTGACAGGCCAGCGTGACGAGTATGGCCCGGACCGAGATTAACCTCCGCGTTCGGGCCTTTTTGCATTTATGTGGACCCAACCGGACTTGAACCGGTCGCCTCGCGAATGCCATCCGCGCGCTCTACCAGATGAGCTATGGGCCCTGTACAAGAATCCTACCAATAGCTGATATTTCGTACAACAAATTAGCATCGAAGTAATCTATTCTGCACACTCCTTTATAGTCTGGCTTTCTGACCAACTGTCCACCACCTCTAGCGTCTATGCGCGCTTTATAGAGCTGTGCGCGAGGAATTCCTGTCTCCCTTAACCAGAATTCCTCGAGAGAGTCTATATCCTGTCCGGCTCGGGCTTGGAGTGTACAGCGAAATTTGCCTTCATCTAGGACAAAGCACTCTCTAAGCAGCCTAAGATACAATCTAATAATTTCCGGGTCGGAATTTCCAAAGGTAGGACCGCCTCTGTGCCCCTTCGTTCCTTCGGCCAGGTACAGTGCGCCCAGAATGGCCTTCTTTGAAGCAAGAGTATCCATAAATGGGCCAGAGCTAATGGCCCGACTCTCGGCAGCACTGACTCGAGACAACCTTTCCGACTTTTTACTTGCTGCGGAGTTCTTTTGAGCTACCAGTAGCCGTTCAGCGACCACTCTCCTATGACGACTTAATCCCGGTTCAGTCATGGCTACACCAGCACACCAACTCACAACAGTTGATCGAGGTACTTGTACATCAGGTTGCTGCGCAATTTCAAGAAAGGAGTATCCACGAGCCCTAAGTTGACGGGCTCCGTCTTTCTTTGCAAGTCTCCGTGCGTCCATACATAAATGGTACGACAGAATAAAACCACGAACGGACTTATCAACTATTTAGATTTTTTAAGGGCTTCCAGGTCCTCCAATACGCGCGCTACATCGCGAGAAAGCTGCTCTAGCGCCTCTGCCTTTGTTGGCTTCTTGCCCACACTCTTGGTACGTGCAGCGCGATCTGCGTCCGCTTGGTCCTCCTCGTTCAATTCCTCCACGTCCTCCTGAATTTCATCAATGTCCTCACTGATACCCTCAATATCCTCGGTGATTTCCTCGATATCCTCCTGGATGTCCTCCATGTCCTCTCCGAGTTCCTCCAAGTCCTCACTAATCTCCTCGATATCCTCCTCCACTTCCTTGAGGCTTGCCGTGTGGCGGTTCACCGTGATCTGAATCAAAAGTGAAAGATAGATTGCTTCAAGGGAGACAATCGTAGTAAGCACGAGCAACATAATCTCCCACTCCAAGAGACCAATGAACGCACTTACAAAAAAGCCCACAAACACCACCGTGTGAACACCGAGCGAATACACAGAACCGATAAGAGCGACGGCGCGCTCTACGGGGGTGGGTGGGAGAATAGCTTTTGGAGCTTTTGGCGCCTTGTCGCGGGTCATGCTTCTCGCACCGTAGCATTGAACCGCTTGGCATGTCTACCTACGTTATGCACTTTCCACAAATGTTGTACGGCCCAGGTGATTCACACCGGGCTTTTGTAGGCTAAAATGGGAGAGTGGCCAATTTCTCCATGAAGCAACTGATGCCGCACCCAAAGCCACGAGCTGGTGCGCGACAATCATCCCTCACCGCACGACTTACTACGGCGGGCTCTTTGCTTGCAGTCTCTTTGGCTTTTGTTGCGTCGTTCTTCGCACTTCCTACGGCCATTTCCATGGACGTGCACTGGGCCTCTCTACAGCCGGTGCAGCCCGCATTCCCTATTACGGTCTACCCCGAGGAGCAAAAGATTGTAGAAGACCCGAAGGTAGAGGAGATGCTCACGCTTCACACTAACTCACTGCAGGCGGCAGCCATTACCGCAGGCGGACTTATTACTCGTCTTGCTGAGTATATTTCCGAGCTTCCTATTCATCAGTCGCTTGCAAGCGTGGGGGCTAGCGGCATTGTGACGGTACGCGCAGGCTACCGCCAAGAAGAAGTAGCGACGGTGTTTGCAAAGCAGCTAGGCTGGAACACGGCACAGAAAACACTCTTTCTGAAGCAGCTGCGCACTGTGGAGCCAATACTCACCGAGGGCCAGATTGTGCCTGGCACCTATGCAGTGCGCAGTCTTATGACGCCGGCTGATGTGCAGATTATGTTACATGAGCGTTTTCAAAAGGAAATTGTCGCTCGCTACAGCATAGAGACTGAGGAGATTCTCCCACTGGACGACGCGCTCACCATCGCCTCCCTCCTACAGAAAGAAACGCGCGACCCTGGAGAGATGCGCATCATTTCTGGCATTATCTGGAACCGTTTGTGGATGGGCATGAACCTGCAGATTGACGCGACACTCCAGTACGCAAAAGCAAACAAAGGCACCACCAAGACCTGGTGGCCCGTGCCCGTGCCGGCAGACAAGTACATAAAGTCCGCATACAACACCTACCAAAACAAGGGACTTCCCCCTGGTCCTATCGCAACGCCATCCATGGCGGCGGTGCTCGCAGCACTTAACCCAAAGAACACCGACTGCATCTTCTATTTCCATGACGCGCGCGGCAATTTCCACTGCACTGAGAACTACAAAGAACATGTGCGTCTTTTGAAGAAGTACTACGGACAGGGCAAGTAGCTACCACTTGCAGAGTGCGACAGACAGGAGCACTATCCCTAGGTTCGGTATTGGGAGGAAGCGATGAAGGTTAGGAGAGGCAGGAAAGAAAAGAAGGGGGTCGTGGGTCTAGACAAGTCGAGGCTCCGCAAGCAGAGCATCAAAGCCGAGCATGAGCGCCAAGAACGTGCAGAAGCACAAGCTTCTGGCGTCTCGGTTGAGGTGCTCCGTCAGCGCAAACTGGAAGAGCTGAAGGCGATCAAGGACAGAAAGCCTGTCGCTGCCACCGCGCCGGTACCCGCGCCTGATCTACGTCACCCCACCAATCGGGGCAAGATTGTCTGGGACGGCTACCGAAAGCAGCCTGACTGAAACGGGACGGAAACGACAACGGGCGGCCAAAGGCCGCCCGTCTTTTTATTCTTCCTTACTGCTCACTACATCTTGAGCCACTTCGTAGCGACAAGGTATGCAATACCTGAGAGTACTGCCGTGAACACGGTGCCCCAAATCATATCTACCACTGCTACCGTGAGCGACCACCCCGCCGTTGTAGCAAGGTTGGTGAGGTCGTAGGTCATGTACGCCGTGAACCCAAAGAAGGCGCCAAGCAGCACTGCCTTCTTCAGTGAGTGGGCAATGATTGCCGGCTTTAACACAAACACCATAAGCGCAATGATGTAGAACACATAGAACGCAATTGCCGCAGGCCAGACAACGTCTTTGGCAAGGAGTTCTCCCAACTCAGCCTGATAGAACGGCATAGCAATGCCCACAATCCAGATAAGGTCTAATACAAGTCCAATAGGAAGCGTAATGGCAAACAGTTTTAGGTAGCGCATAGGATTTATGGATTAAGAAGTACGATGCCCAGGTTAAGCGTGCTGGCGTAGCTCACCCACAGTAGGTACGGCACGAGCAAGTACGTGGCGAGGCGCGAGTAGCGCCAGAACCACACCATCATGCCGACAATCATGAGCCACAATACAGCAATGACGTAGAGAGCAGCGACTGCATCTTGATTACTAAAGAAAGCGATAGACCAGTACGTATTCACCACGAGGTGCACGAAGAAAAAGAGCACCGGCATCCATACTCCTTTCTTGCCTGTCTTCCACACAAGCGCTGCGGCAGAGCCCATAAGAATGAAGAGTAGGGTCCACACTGGCATGAACACCCAGTTCGGCGGTGTCCAGAACGGCTTATTGATGGTGGAGTACCAACCGGCAATGCTCCCTACGGTGCCTGTAGAGCCCCAGAAGCCCGCTAGAAGCGACGCAGCAACACAGATGAGAAAGATACCGAGGATTCGCAGTGTCGTCATATAGAGGTAATGGTAGCACGCACAAAGCGCCCGCTTTCGCGGGCGCTTTGCTTCACGCGACTAACTGCGGAGAGCTACTGCTGGGCCTGAAGCGCCTTCAACTGCGCCATCAAGTCTGCAATCTGCTCCTCCACGGTCTTAGGTGCGCTTCCCTGATTAAGCGCTGCGCGTGTGAGCGGGCCAACGTATCCTGTTGTCTGAATTCCGTTTGCTGCCTGGTACAGCTTCACCGCAGCCGCTGTCATTGGACCAAAGTATCCGGTAGGTGCTGCAATCTTTAGGTAGCCAGCCTCAATAAGAATCTTCTGAAGCTCCATCACGTCCGCACCGGTAGACCCAATGGTGAGGTCTGTTGCGAAGAAGTAGAGCGCTGCTCCAAGAACACGTCCACCACCGGTAGTGATTTCCGTGTCGGTATTGCGAGAGCCACCACCTCCGCCGCTACTGCGTCGCTCTACCACGACTGTGCGAGAGGCTTCGGTTGCCACGTTTCCTTCACTGTCGGTGACGTTGTAGGTGACTGTGTAGGTGCCTGCCACGTCTGTGTTGACTGGGTTCACAGTCACAATGCTTGAAGTAATAGTACCGTCTACATCGTCTGTTGCGGTTGCGCCTAGGTCAGCGTAGCTGTCGCCCGTTGCGACAGTTACAGAGGCAGCTCCCGTAAGGGTAATCACCGGTGCAGTAACATCTGCAACAGCAAAGCTCTGATCCACCGACACTGCTGCATTGTAGTTAGTGCTTACTGGCACAGAAGCAGTGATGGTACAGATGCCTTTGGTGGTTAGATGCACCGTTGCGCCAGAGACAGTACACGCGCCACTGGCGGTGAATACTACGTCCTCACCGGAGTCGCTTGTTGCCGCTACATCAAAGTCAGCGTCACCAAACTCCATGTCGGCGAGAAGGTCAAAGGTTATTTCCTGGTCAGCACGGTTAATGGTGAGAGTTCCACTTACAAGCGTTACGTTGTAATTTCCAACCTGGATTGAACTAAAGCCGAAACCTCCTGTATCTTCCACTACATCAATATTGTACGTACCCGCGTTTGAGGACTGATTTGCCACAGTATAGCCGATGTACTCTTCACCCAACGTGTTGTTGTCCTCATCTTCACCATCCACCAACCCAGAATATGCAACCGTCAGGGTAGGGTTCGCATCGCCATACGTACGCTGCTGATCATTCGCGGTAATCGTAAGTGGTGCTGGGGTAATGTCCAGATTCGCAGACGTGAATACGACCGGACCGTAGTTGCTCCCTGCATCCAGGCTACCTTCATCTATCGCGTAGAAACCTACGTCCTCACCCTCATCCACAGTGCGTCCAAGTGCTCCAGCAAATGAGTCCCCTGCCATAAGTCCTGTTGAAGTGTAGAAGAACTCAGGATCTGAATCTCCATACACCTTGGTAGCAGGAAGTGCGGTCACGCTAAGCGGCGCAACAGTGATGTCTGCAGTATCCGTTGCCGTAGCAGTGATGCTGTAGTTGCCTGCGTCAGCGCCACCAAGCGTAATGCCTGATGCAGTGACGGTCTTTAGGGTTCCCACATCCTGCGTGTCGAAGTCTGCGCCGGTGTTGCTAACGGTCACCACGTCTGCGAAGAGCACGCCGTCGAGCGTGAGTGCTACATCAGCATCAGTGGTGCCGTCGTATACCTTATCGTCTGCAACGACGAGTGCGGTAATGGGAAGCTTGGTGATTTCCAAGTTTCCGTTTACGTGCGTTATTGCGTAGTTATCGTCTGCGGCACCAAACGCAGTGATTGGGTGATTGTTTACGTCTGTCTGGCTATTAGCCACAATTACAAGCGTTACGTCTGTATCAAGCACAGACTCATCCTCTCCACCCATAAAGCCAGTGTAGGTTGCAGTGGCAATAGGATTAGCTGTTCCATACACCTTGGTCTTGTTGTCTGCAGTAATGGTGAGCGGTGCCTTCGTTACGGTTCCGAGTGCCGTCGCTAGAGTCACTGCATAGTTGTCTCCATTATTGCCGTCGTTCACAGCACCCTCTGCAGAGAGCGTCTTGCCTGTTCCTGCCTCTACGTCGTCAAACACCTGAGAGAATCCGGTAGTATCGCCCGCTGCGAGACCAAGCCCTGTGATGACTGGCACACCCGCAGATGCGGTCGTAGCGTCGTAAACCTTGGTGTCCGTTACGGCAGTCACAGTGATTGCACGTTCTGTGATGTCTGCGGTTGTGATGTCGATATCGGTAAAGCTGTAGTTGCTTGATACCGAGTCAGCCACAAGATTAAGTCCTGAGACTGAAACGATCTTACCGTTTCCAACGTGCTCGGTGTCAAAGGTTGCGACTCCGCCGTTAATCGTTACATCTTCAATACCCACAAGCCCTACTGGTGTGTATCCGTTAATAGTTGCCGCAGTGGTGTTGTCATATACCTTGTTGTCTACGGTCACTTCTGCAGAGAGGAGTGCCTGAGTGATGTTTGCCTGCGCGGCAGCAGTGGTGCTGGTGAGTGTGTAGTTCCCTGCCTGTGCTCCATCAAGGGCGATGCCAGACACTGTCACGGTCTTTAGGGTTCCCACATCCTTGGTGTCGAAGGTAGCGCTCACATACGTGGCCGTTACATCGTCTCCGCTGAGCGGGGTGACGCTTGGCGTAGCTGTCGTATCCACATCTCCGTCGTAGGTCTTGCTTGCGGCAAGCGTTGTGGGGGTAAGAGAAACGGCACTGATACTTCCACTAGCAGTCATGTACGTGATTGCGTAGCTTGAATTTACGTTGTCACCACCATTGGTTATGGTTGCAAGTGGTGTGAGTGTAATACCAGGGTTTACATTCTCGTCCGCGTAGGTCTGTGTGTACACTGCATCATCTCCTGTAGCGAGGGTGCCAGAAAGAATAGGAACTCCTGATGAGGATGTTGTAGTGTCGTATTCTTTGTCTGCCGCAATAGCGAGCACCGTAATTGGACGAGGAGCGATAGCGAATGATTGAACCACGTCTGCAGCAGGCGCATATTCTGAATCCCCCGCTTGAGACGCGGTTACTGTACAGGTCCCCACAACACTAAAGTCAATGGTGAAGTCAGTGTTGGTACACGTTCCACTGGTTGTCACAGAAACAGTGAGGCCAGAATCTGCCGTAGGCGCCACAACGATGGACGAAGCGTCGCCATAGATAACATCTACTGGGTCAGCAAAGGTGATTATCTGAGGAATCTTTGAATTCTCGTCGGAAAGGTAGTACTGATACTGCACACCCTTTGTGATTCGAGTAATGGAACCGTAGTTAACAACTGTTGTGCCCGTCAGGCCATCCTCCCAGATAGTAGGAAACCCGTACGCCTCTGATGTATTAACCAACGAGGCTCCTGAAACATCTAGAGAGGCGCTCGCACCTGATGACTCAATACCACCAAATCCGTTTCCAGATACGGTAATTGTTCCCGACAGCACTACAGTTGAGTTGTTGGCGTACATTCCACCGTTTGCACCCGTCACAGTGATGTCCGAGAGCGTTGCTGTAGAGTTATAGACCTGAAGACCATAGGTCCCCACCCATGAGGTCGTGGACGCAAGATTTGCGTCGATGACCAAATTATTGATGGTTGCGGGGGCAACAATGGTGACCGCTTCGTCATTTGGAGTAGCTGACTCCAGTCCTGAGAAAGTCAGAGTATTCCCTCCTCCCTGTATGGTCACTTCACGATCTACCACAATGGTATTAGTGATACCGACTATATCGTCGGTAATGTTAATCGTTTCTATAGCGGGATTAGCCAAAGCCGCCTCCAGCTCCACCTCCGTATCCACATTTGCCACAGAAGGGTCCTCCACCGTGATTTCTACAGAAGCAACAGACGGACCCTCGAGGGCCGCATCGTTCACCTCGTAGGCAAACGTGTCCACTCCGGTGAATCCAGTAAGAGGAGTGTAGACAAAGGAACCGTCTGCGCTCAGGTCGTACACTCCACCCTGAGACGTCGCTCCTGCCACTACTGCTGTAGCGGCAAGCGGACCAAGGTCGTCAGTATCGTTCGCAAGAACACCACTGGCCGTATTCACGGACAAAGGGGTGTTGATGGTGGCAGTGTAGCTATCACCAAGGGCAACGGGAGCAGCTGCAAAAGCTACACCTGGACCAGCACTGAATAAAAGTGCAGTCGCAAGAAATGCGAATGATGCACCGCGCACAAAGCTCGTAAGCTTTTGTGAAATGGTCATACGAATGAATATTTGTGTGTAATGTTCCCAGCCCCAGACACCCCCAGTGTCATTACAAATAAGTGTACGCCCCTTGTGCTGACTGTCTATAGCAGTTTATGCGTTGTACATACTGTGCATATTACTACCTCTGTAATGTGTGTAAGAAAGTAAGAATGTTTACAGGCAGCTCAGGAAATAACTGTAATTGAATAGCGCGAGGACGGAGCCTCCTCTACATAAGTAGTGGTGTGCAGCAGCAGTGCACTCGTTGGGATAGTAGTAGCTCTGTACTTGCTATTACATGAATATTATAGTACAATATACTCAGTTCTTTGCGTGGTCGAACTACTTGCCGCCGCAAAGCATCGCGAATATAGACCAACACGGATTGGAGATTCCCGTGCTCGACAAAAGATTCACACTCCCCTCTTCGGAGGAGATGCTCCAACGTCTGCTGAAAGTAGACGATGAGCCGCACCTCAGGCAGAAGTTCTACCCGCTGCTCACCCAGCACGCGGGTGAAGAAAAGGTCGCCGAAGGTGTCGTCATCATACTGCAGCTGGCAATTCACGACTGCACCCAGGGACTTCCTGCCATGATGGCGCTCGTACTTGACCAGAGAATGAACGCTTTCATTGACGCCCTCTGCCCTGACGAGGAAGTCGCATCGGACGCGAAGGAGTTCTTCGCGCTCGCGCAGGCTCTGGCTGCGGATCGGTGACTCTGAGCGCACGACCTTCGGGTACGGCGCTCTTCTACTTTACATAAAGAAATCACCCCGCCACCAGGAATCCATTAAATTTTTCCTACTTATCTTGATACTCCTTAACCTTCTTAAACTGCTCCTCACTAGGGTAGAACAAGTGCGACTTCTCATCGAAATACCAACCACCCTCTTCCTCTGGCCAATCTTTTAGGTCTTGTTCCGTTAAATTGGAGCCGTAGATTGCACTAAAATCATCAACGGTTCTTGCCTCAATCCATGCTGGAGGCTGAGGCAGGAGCCTATCAACCAGAGCTCCCATGCGCGTCTGAATTTCGGCAATCACGGTGACCTCCGACACAGGAACAGATAGGCTCACTAATTCTCTTTCTTCATACTTCCATAACTTTCCAATCTCTTCCGCAATCAGTTTATTCTCTTCTGAAAGAGACTCGTAATCTATCGTTATTCGCACCGCCCCATTCAGCAAGTCTTGTTTATTAGCGCTCGACTGCCAGGTTTGAATGTTCTTATCGTAAAGCGCCCTGCAGGCATCTACGAGCGGAAATTCTACGAGCCTATCTATATCCTCCCTCTTACGGAGAACAAGACCGCCCTCCATAATGGGCTCAACCTCAGAAAGCAATTGTGGGGGCCTTTCAACTTTGCTACCTGGAGCCGAAGGAAATCTATCCATTACGGATTAGTATACCCGATTATTAAAACCCCAATGCTTGCGCATTAGGGTTTTAATTCTGTGGTCATTCTTGCACGGTATTAGAGCCGATTACTCAATTTCAATGTCATGTTCCTTGAGGAATTTCAGAGCTTCTATCGTATGGAGGCTGGATAGAACACGTAAGATGTGTCCATCTCTCACTGAATACTCTGGATGAGAATATTGATAGTTTGGCTTAGTGTTCAAGTCAAGCCGAATTGAAGCTCGTGCACTTTCCATAGCATTTCGCAACTCAAAAAACCCAGATCGCGCTGGATCAAACTCATCGTTACACCTAATTAAGTCTTCCTGAGCTTGTGCAACAATCCTCAGCTGCTCCGCGTTTTGGAACTGAAAGAATTTCTGTTGAGCAGATAGGCCAATCAGGTGGAGAGCATCTTCAACTTCTCCTAATTCCTCTCCCGTAAGTTCAGTACCGCGTTCCTGAATATATTCGGAAAGAAGGCTCCCTGCAATGGTGTTGTCCACGACACCCCCTCGAGATGTCGAATAATCCTTGTCAATCGCTGCAGCAACTTGAGATAAGATGGAATTCGGTTCAGCCTCAGTACGCACGGTCTGCAAAAGTGAAGACAAATCCTGTTGAGCTCTCCGATCTAATTGAGCACGAACGCCTTCCCAAACGTTCGCACCCTCAGCCCGGCCATTTAGGCTGCGATTTATCTTTACAACCATTTGCTTGACACGTTCATTTGAAGCATCCTCGGCCGCCCTAGAAATTATCTCGACTTTCTTCCTTTCGAGCAGTTCTGCTTCCATCTCTTCCCTCGCATCCTCTATTTGTTCGGCTGTGAAATCAATGACAGAAAGCTTTTCCTGCTGCGGCAGGCTTTCAATAGCTGAGCCACCTAAGGGGGCTTCCTCCAACTCAGGACTCTCTGCTAATGCTGCTTCAGTCGGCACCGACACTTCCTCGCTTGGATTTGATAGCGCAGGAGCTTCTTCTGTAACTACCTGTTCATCTGAAGTCGCGGACTGAAGCAGGCGCGCCACAGTCTCCCGCAACCCATGGGCACGGGTAATGTAGGTAATATCTATAGCGCCACTTCGGGCACGATCGACCTTATCTCTGAGTTGCGACGCATCAAATGTTTCTTGGCTTCCCTGAAAAGCGCCAATCTTATCTATAGCTGCATACAACTGATCGAATGAATGAGTACCTCTGATTAAGGACTCTTTCTCATTCTCGCTAAGTTCCTTCTTCTCAGGACCCTTGCCTCCAGCGTCTTCTATGTTCATAGAAAGATTATACTCCATCACACCAGACGCAAGTATCCTATTTGGGTTGAACCGTACAGGATACGCGAAGACGCTTTCGCCTCCCGTCACTAAGTCGAAGACTCGTTAAGTGCGTCAGGCCGGACTCGGCCACACACTACGCGTGTCTTCACCCCAGGAGCACTTGGAATCTCTAATTGCTTCGCTCAAGAGATTCTCAGCGCGCCCCTCCGTCTTTCGAATCCTGTACGGCCCTACAAAATTATCAAAACCCCAATGCTTGCGCATCGGGGTTTTAATTTTGTGGACCAGCTCGGGCCCAGGTTCGAACTTCAGCGCAGACAAGAGATGCGGTCAGGAGGCTCGTTACGTCCCTAAAGTCATCTACGTCCCCCATCGGCCTTACCGCTAGCACCTCGATAGAAACTCCTCGACGGTCTCAACGGTCACATCGGTTCCGAAGTTCTTCGCAGTCGCCTTCCGAAGCTTACCATCGTCACTCACCAAGAAAATTCGATCCTCCGGGAAAAGCTCCTGCGAGAGTGCCCGAGTAGACGGAAGCCTTCCAACAAGAATGTCGAGCGTTGCCAGAATGGCAACGTCTCCAAAGCCCTTCTGATTGTAGAATGAGACGCCGTTGTATCGGTTGATATGAATTGCGTAGCGAGCAAGGAAATCCGCTTCATCGATCCTGGGATTGACCAACGGCTGCGATCTCAGCCAACTCTCTTCGCGGTCAGCATCAGTGAATTCCTCGACAATCTCCGGAGGGACATAGCAACAGTGCTCCTGCCGCAAGCGGCGAGCGCTCTTGTACAGGGCATCGAGGGCATTGTTGTCCAGGATGCGAATCATAGACCCAATTGCGCCTTGTACTTGCGCCACGTCTTCCGGCTAATTCTTCCGAACAACACGTACTGTGCCTGGTTCGCGGTGATTGCGCCGCTAGCATAGGCTTTCTGGGCAGCAGTAGTGACCAGCCGGCCGTTGAGCTTGCGCACTGCATTGTCGATCCGGGGCGACCGAGCCCGACGCTTGATGGCCACCGGAGGCTGCGTCAGCAGCTCCCTTTCCGCCGCCGTGATGATCTTCTCCCTCCAGAAACGATAGATCACGGCGGTTGGAGTTAGCTTGTATCGGGTGGCGACCTCTTGGACGGTCTCGGACGTAACTTGCTGGCCACGATGGGCCGCTATGACTGGGCTAGGAAGGAAGAACTCTGAGACGATCTTGTGCGCATGAGGAAGGTACGTGTCCTTTGCTCGGTGCGGGGTCCGTCCCGGCCTCCAGTCGCGCGTGACGGAGAAGACGCCGAGCCCAACCAATACGAGGAGGAGCGTCAGCGTATAGAGACGGCGACCAACCGGCTCCTCTTCGTCAGCCATGTTCATGTTCACAAACAGGAACGGCACCCTGGCGTCTTTCAGGCAGAACCCGCTCACATTCCTGTAGAGCGACCGAAGGTTCTTCGACGAGGGAACCAGCCGCGCCTCCGAGGTGCCGAGCGCCACGTTTACCTGACCGTCCCCCAGCCGTTCTATGAGATATTCCAGCGCCTTCTCCTTCGAAGAGGCTTCCCAAAGTTCGGCACGATTTATTGCAAAGTGCGCCTCGATCCGCCCGATTGATCGCTCGACCGACAGCCCTTTCAGCGAACCGCTGAACCGGTTTGGATCGTATCTTTCGGTGCTCGTTAGAAAAGTCTGAGTGCGAATGTAGCGGTCAATGAGCCGGTAGGGCGTCGGCCCGGCTCCACCTGCGCGGCTTGAGAGTTCGGCGACCTGGATCTTGTCCAGCCGCACCCTTTCAATGTTTCTCAACTGGGCCTTGAGCTTGTCCTTCGACAGCAGAAACATTTGCCACGGGATGAAGTGAACGCTGGCCTCCTTCTGGAGATCCGCCTTCGTAATCTCACCATCCGTAAGTGACTTTGCCAGCACAGGACGACTGAGAAGTTCCTCCTCCGGATAGAAGGTCAACAATCTGCGAAAAACCCAATCATCGAGTTCAGCGCACCTTTTGCTTCGATGGGTCAACCACATGCGTAAATCTGAAATCGCCTATCTGTCCTCGAATGACATCAAGCTTCCTGCTGGTCGCCAACTGCACTGGACGGCGGCTGAGGCGGATCGTCTACTTGTATCCCCTTCTGACGCACGCGACGGAGATTGATCGGACTCTCTTGGCCGATTTCCCTCAGCGCCGCCTCGACATTCGACGTCACCAGTTGCATCTCGGCATCGGCGTTCTGGATGTTCCGGAACATGAGACCTCCGCGAAGCGCGCGGTGAAAGTCGGTTCCCGAAAGCCGTTTGAATATCTCGCGCAAAGTCGCTGGTGACTGGAGAGACAGGAAACGAACATCGTCTCGCCCCCACCCGCGCTCCTCACCAATTCGCTTCAGCACTTCCTCTGGATCACGACCGTCTTCAAATGTCGCCAGTTTCGCCTCAAACGCATTGCGCACGTCAGAGTCTCGCACCTCACCGCCGAAGGAACTTTCATTCAAGTCCCAGAATTCGCGACCGTCGTCGCGCCCGTCAATGTATTCCGAGATGAGCTGGCCTATGTTTCCTTCCCAGTTTAGCTCCTTGAGCAGTGTGATCGTTCCGGAAAGGTTGGTGGGGGTTACCACCGAAGGAGCAGCGCGCAGAGCCGCGACAAGTGCGCCTGTGACCTCAGCTTGATTGTCACCAAAGGAGTTGTGGTACAGCTCCCACGCAGCGCTAAAGGCGTGTTCATTATCGACGTGTTGTAGACGCCTGCTGGCGATATCGGCTGCACGCTTGAGCTTAGCCGGATCAAAGTGCCCTGCTTCGACGCCTTCAAGTAAAACTGCATCGAACTCGTCGATCGATCCGAAGTCGTACTGTCGGAGCATCTCTCGCCATTCGGGATGAGAAAGTGGCTGATTGTCGCGAGCAAGAAGCCCATCGTAGGGACCATAGGTCTTTAGGAATTCTATGGTTGGAGCCTGGTCCGGCTGCACCTTCGTGTATCCAAACAAGGAGGCAGTGTGTACCGCTTGCCGGATCACGCGCACATCGTAGCCGGCAAGTATCTCACTGAGCCGGGCTGAAAGCCGCTCAAGCCTCTTGATCGTCCGTATGTTCACAATTCCAAACGCTGAACATGCCTGAACGATCACTTCATGATGAGGCTTTGACCTGTCGACGCCAATCTCCACCGCTTCGGCCGGCGTCGGTTGGTAGCGGATTGTGGTATCCGCTACCTTCTCAAGCTGAATGCGAAACTCTGCGTCGTCAGCCCCCAGCTGTTCATCGTTCAGGAGCACGACAACCTTGCAGGCTCGCTGCTCCTTCAAGAACGAAACAAGCCCGAGGATGTCTCGCATCTCCAGCGAGCCGCTCTTCCGCTCAAGGTCGTCAATGCAGACAACCTGTTTGCGCACACTAAAGAAGCCGATCTTGTCGATGGCGGCCGCATAGTCAGCGAGAGGGCTGGCCATCCTTAGGAGGCCCGCTGCCTTTCGCCAGCCTCCCGTCGCTGTCTTGATCCCACTTTCAAGGCTCGTGAGATCCGCGACCTCGCCCGCCTTTGCCCTGCCGACTGTGTTCTCGAACACCGCCTGGCGGACCTCGCCTAGGTCGCCCAGGCCAAAAAGCGAAACGTAAGCGTATCGCTCAAGCGCAATTCCTTTGAGTCGGTCCCGCGCTTCGCGGAGGAACTTGTTCCAAGCAAACGTCTTACCGACACCCCACTTTCCGCTAATTACCAACACCTCCGCATCAGAGGATGCGAGAAAGCGGTCGATCTCGGATTTAAACGCGTCGATTCCCATAGTTAGATTATGCACGACTTAGTTGATCGTTGCGATAGCGCCCCAATTCGGAGCAAAAGCAGCCGTGTGCTAATCCCTATTCTAGTCGAACATACGGTTGGACGTCTGGTCGAGCGTCCGACCTATCAACCCAACCATCTGCCCATGAAAATGCGCCAACCGCGCAATCTACTGGACCTGGTGTCACCCGAGGATCACCGCGATATCCATCTCGATCTCCTCTTCTCAGGACGCGCAATTCGCGAACTCCTGCGGGACACTGAGGCTGCCGTGTGCGATCTCGAAAACCACCTGTTCGAGATCCTCTGCGGAGACAACTGCCTAGACGTAGATTAGCGACAAGTTGGTAGAGCACGAGTCAGGGTTCGAACCTTTCGTACGGTGAACGAAAAAATCCCTTGTTTTCACAAGAGATTTTCCAAGTGGTCATTCTTGCACGATATTAGAACCTATTTCCACCAAGTAAAACCTATACATTTCTTACGGTGCGTAGACTCTTGGGACTAATGCTGACTCACTCTACGTCCCTTTTGGGCATTTCTTGATAACAGATTAGAACCTCTTTACTTTATTAATCTTAAACAGGACCTCGTGGAAGTTCGTAGAGGAATCCGTTTCTGCTCCAAAACCAAAGTGGTGAATGCATATCTATTGGGTCAATACCTGAGTCTACAAGTAATTCTCTCCATCGAGTTGATATCTGCTCTTTTGATAGCCTCTCTGCCTCCTCCTGTGTTATGACGGCAATTCGCACAGAGCACTGAGTGATGTGGGTATCTGGAGCAATATCTATCTGGTCTCTGTTTTTAAGCTTGATACTTCCGTAGGTACTAATAATGAAAGACCAATAGTTAAATATCTTTGGACCTGAGAGGTATGGAAACCCCTTCTTGTAATCAACCTGTAAGAGTTGCTTAAGGGTTAGGAAATCTCTATCAGTAGCCTTTATAAGATTCTCAAACGAACCCCAGTTTTCGTGTATGGTCTTAGCAATGGTACGCCACGTGCTTACGTGCTTGTTTGGCTGTAGAGCAAGCTTGTATTTCATTAAAGCCAGTCTGACTTGCTCTTCGGAACGTGAGGATACTTCTTTTACGTCAAACACGAAGTTAGTCTCTGAATCTTGAAAGGTCTTGAGTGCTGCCTCCCAAAGTTTATAGCTATCTCTTTGGTAATTGAGAGCCATTGGAAACGTGAAGTACGAGAGGCGTTCTTCTATTTCGGTATCTTTAAATCCTGGATTTGAATCCTCAGGCATTACAGTTTGTCCAAGCTTTCCTGTTTTGTATGCCTCAAGAAGGCTATTACATATGGGGAGAAGTTTCCTTGAATCCATATGACTACTTAATAAGCTGCTCTGTGAAGCCTTGCAATACTAGCTGTTCATATGCATCCCACACGCTTCCAGGAATCTCTTGCTCTATCTGGAAACCAAGAGCTGGGTATTCTTTAATTCGCTGAAGATCGCCAACCATCATGTTGATGATATGTTCCATAGACCTCCCTTCTTGCGGATAGTCTTCAAACGATATTTTCGGAGAGGTAACGATGAAATCCATACCGGGCCACTGCTTCATAAAGGTCGCGTAGGTACGACGTTCCATGTAGGGCTTCTGTACAACGATTATCTTCTTTGGATGTATTCCCTGCTCTTCGAGAAGCTCCTTTGTGAAGCGGATGTTCTCGCCAGTGTTCGTAGATTTCTTCTCTAACAGAATTGCTTCGGGTGGTACGCCTTTCTCTATAGCAATCGAGGCGAATTTTTCTGCTTCACTCATTCCCCAAAGACCTGCTGTTGTTCTTCCTTCTCCGCCAGAGAAGATGAGTAGTGATGCCCATCCTTCGTGATAAAGCTGAGCAGCATATTCAGCCTTTCGCAAATCACTGCTTCCAAGAACGAGTATTGCATCGGCTTTCTCAAGCTCTTGGTTCATGAGCATATAGTCCCAAACGATCTTGGCTAGCTCATTCGTAGTCATATCTCGTACCTGGCCGAATCATTGACCTTCAGCTTTGATAGAACTGGATTAGGTATGCTCTTTAGAGACTCTGTAATAACAGCTTCAGGAAGAATGCTCTTAACAAAACTCGATACTGGCCCTGAGTCTGAATCAGCAATTAGCGCAAAGCGCACAACATTCTCCTCATCTGAAGCATTCTCGATAATACAAGTAATGTCGTTATCCATTGCGAACTTACGAATACGTCCTCGTAGCTTAATGCCATGTAATGTTTTGCAATCGCACCTTATTTCGTAAATATCCCAGTTAAGAAGCATATTACTCAGACTCCATTACTTCTTTCAACTTATCCAAAATCTCCTGCATGAAAGGCGCATGGAGCTGGTCAGACTCACTCCATTCGTAGTATTCAAGCTCTGTCTCGTTCTCGGAAATTGGTGTGTAGGTGTAGCGGACTTTGTAATCCTGATGTGTAGCGTCGAGCTGGAATACTCTCGATGGTTCGTATTGAGTGACCCTGTACTCATTTATCTTTCCAGTAGCGTCCCAGTTTTTATATATCGTTCCGATTTCTGGAGGGAAAGATTCAGCCTTCTCTCCTTCGACAGAATCAATCCACTTCGCAGTATTTGATGGATTGGTAGTGAATTCAAAGACTTTTGCAATCGGCTTGTTAATTCTTACTGTGAGCTTAAGGTTTTTCATACTGTTATTGAATCTCCAGATAGAGCGCTGCATGGTCTGATACTTCATCAGGCAATACCTTGAAATCAGTTACGTTCATTTCTGGAGATACAAGAGCGTAGTCTGCCATTTTTCCTTCTTTCTCATAAAAGCTGGTACGTGTAGAAGTAATACCGTACTCCTTTACTAGGTTTCTCATGCCTTCTTCTGCCAAAGCAAGACTCTGTGTGTCAGGATTTAGATTGAAGTCTCCAACCACAACTACTTGCTCTGACCGTTTGCCTACAAATTCTCGTATTCTACGACCTTGCTCAAGACGATCATCTGTATCCGTCTTTCCCATGCCATTCCATAGACCATGTAGGTTGGCTATAACTGTTGGTTTCCCATTTACGGTAGTCCGTATGTACTGAAGATTCCTACTGTGTCGTCCTCGACCTTCGGGGTCAGGGTTCTGATATATGAAAATATCTCCTTCCTCCTCAACCTGAATACTCTTCTTTACGAAGATAGCTTGTCCGTAATAATCCTTATGTGCGGGTCGGAAATATCCTTCGTGAGTATCTTTTAGCCGCTTCTCAATCCGCTCGAATAAATCGAGCTTCATGTCGAGTTCTGGATGCGGGTCAGTTTTACCTTCTGCTTGGCTATATATTTCCTGCAAGCAGAAAACATCCACCTCATTGTATTTCTCAAAGAAATCAAGAAGAGGCTCTATAACTACTCCTGCCCATGTGTTAAGGGAGACAATCTTCATAAGCTACAATCCGTAAGTTTCCTTGAAAAAGTTAGGTATAGCTTCAGGTGCGTTAAATACGCCGTTGGCCTCTTTGTTTAATTTCTGAATGTAGGCAAAGAATTCTTCTTTCGAGAAAACCGTTAGCCCAAGTCCCGCACAGGTAGCATTCATTTCTGATATGAGTTCGTCTGCATTTTCTCCATCGTGAGCCATCCTTTCTGCTTCAAAGTAATAGCTATGACCCGGAACTTCGACTAACGCGAATTCAGTATCTTTGTAGTCGTATACATGGCTCTTGCGTACTGCAAGCACTCCTTTTTCGTACCCCAGAGCAGCGAAGATTTCAGTGAGCAGGTCGAATGTACCAGGAGCAGTCTTTACCGACAGTTCTTTTCGAGACTCGGAACCACCCCATTCTCCAATCTTTACGATTATCTCTGGGACACCATTCGTTACCCGGAGCCGTATGTCTTTCTTACGTTCTTCAACACCTCCTGGCAGGAAGGTTGAGTAGTCTATAAGAATTCTATCTTTCTCTTCCTTCTTTTCTCCGTTCTCATCCAGAAAAGACTTGAGCCTTGTATATTCTTCGGCAGATAGGAGCCCACGGACTTCGACCTCGATGTTCTTTTCCATATATGAATACTATACAACCTCTGTGGCTTGAGGTATGTAGGCTTGAAATACTGGCACCATCTTCTCAAAATTGCTCGTTGAGCTAATCTCGGACCTACTTCCAGAAAGAATAGTGTTTGTGTCTGGGAGGTTAAATCCTTCCTTTTTACTTAGAATCCAACGGTCATGGGTGTCTCGTATTAGCTTACTGTCTATTACATACCAGGTAAGCTCTATCCCTTTGGCTTTAAGTTCAGTTTTTAAGCGAAGGTACTCTTTTCGTGCAGTAGAAGTTAGGTGTGCTTCTAGCCCTAAGGAAAGAATCTTAATTTCTTTTATCTTATTCGCATCAGCTATCTCCCAAAGGAGTTCAAGGGCTTCCTTGGTGAAATGCTTATCAATCCAGTAGATGAAACCTTCGGCTGAAGCAAGCACTCGCTTTAGCCATATGAGATTGCTATACGGAGTAGTTGGCTCAATAAAGATATTTTGAGGAACCTCGCTCTCAACGTTCGGGTTGTGCAGAATTCTCAAGGAACCAACCTTCTTTGAGTACACGAGAAGACCTGCTTTGTTCATTACAAGAAGGAAGTGCACTAGGAACGTCTGCTTATTTTCTGCACGCCAATATCCCCGACTCTTAAGAATGGATAAAGCATTTGCTGGTGTCGGCTTACTTACTCCGTGCAGGAGTTGCACGATGGCTTCGGCTGGAGGAAATCCTAGCAAAGCCTCTTTTAAAGCTGCTGTAGTTCCAGTCTGACTCGAGGATATATATTTTTCCTCGTAGTACTTCCTACCTAGCTCTGAGAGCTCCCACTGGTCTCCCTTTTTCCTAAGGAAATTCAAAGACTCGAGAAAGCCGCTTTGCCAGTTCGCAAGCTTCACAGCCTCGCCTTCAGCGACAGACTTAAGTACCCGTTCGTAGTTATCCCATGCAACCGCAGGAAGACTCGGTTTAATGTCGCTACTCTCCTGCTGGCTCATCTTTTACTTTTGTTGCTAGATACTGTTCCCCGAATGCAGTAAGAGCTCCGATGACCTTCTTGTACTCATCAAGCAATTCAAGGTTTGTGAGCACATCAAGAGGGATCGTAAGTTTTATGGAGCCACTCGCAAACGGGACTGTTGTTGATGTACCACTGTACTGAGTGTGATTAGGCTCTTCCTGTCCAGATTTAGCTGCCGGTGGTGCTTTCTTCGGGGTGCGTTTCTGTCCGTCAGGATTTACGACACGCGGAGCTCGCACCTGCTTTTCTTTCAGACCTGCCTCGCCACATAGAAAGAGAAAGGCACGGGAAGCAGGCGTGGCGATGCGGGGAACGACGTTGTAGTTCGTAACGAAAAGGTTTTCTAGTCGGTCTTGAGCCAATTCTTCAGGCTTTCCATCAACCGTAGCTGCAAACAGTTCAGAATAAGCCTCTTTGACTATTGGCTGAATGGCAGCGGCACGTTCACCTCCAGTCAAATGGAATTTCTTTATGTTCTCCGTAGGAACTCCTTGGTCGTTTATGAGGTTAAGGAATCGTAGCGTACCAACAGCAATTGAAGCATCTGTCGCTCCGAAATCACTCTTAAGGACAGTGGCATTTACCACCTTGAAGTTCGTACGCGAAATTACTTCAATTAGCTTCTGTAGCTTCGCAAGACTGAGGTATGGAGGAAGGGTTTTCTTGCCCTTCTCTTCTGTGTTTGGGGTAGGAGTCATATGTTTTGATAATTTCTATGAACATATGATATTACGACCTCATAGAAATGCAAGCACCTAGGACGAGGACTTGCTCCGGAGTATGTTATATAATCTCAGGACAACTGAATAACAGTCGGCCTAAACCAGCAGCTTCGGCTCTGGCATGGCTGCAAATCGCTCGATACCAGAAAACCCGTCATCAGGGCGTATCGAGCGTTATATGGGGAAACTCATATAGGAGACTTCGGTCTCTCCTGGTGGCGGGTTTTGTGCTACCCACCTGGAATTATCCAAATCGCTCGATACGATATGAATACACCCAAAGACGATGTTCCAGAGGTGAAAAAGCAGATAACGAAAGGAGAAGGCATTACGGCAATCATTGTCCTGATAATTTTCGTCCTAGTTGCCTGGCAAGCAATTAGTACAACTCCCAAGAATGACAACGTCGTTCCTCCCCCTGTAGTTGCCCAGCCGGAACAGCATTCAGATACAGAAGTATTTGTAGATGCCCAGGGAGTCATCTTGAAAGCTCTCAAGTCTCCTTCGACAGCAAAGTTCCCTTCGTCCTCACACGCCACGATAGTCCGAGGGAAAGACGATGTCTTCAAGGTAGATTCCTACGTTGATTCTCAGAACGGATTCGGAGCAATGATTCGTAGTGAGTGGTCAGTCCTCTTTCAGTACGTCGGGGACGATAAGCTCACGGTCTATGCAATAAGCATCGACGGGGAAACGGTATACAAGAAAACGGACGTAGAAGCCTCCCAGTAGTCCCTACGTTCCTCTCTAAGACACGATTAGGGGTATGGATATGGTTTCTTATTACCCCCACGGATAGACACCCTCACGAAGGGTGTTTTTCCTGTGCAAACGTGCATTACTATAGGTATACGATTGCATGGGACAAACACGAAAAACACCTTTCAAAATCACTCCTGTCATCTGTCGGTATCTTCGTGATATTCAAAACAGGAAGGAGGACATAGACGATCCTACTATCCAGACCAGTTCAACCTGGTTTCTTGTCAGGACATGGGAGGAGAAGGAGGACTATACCTCCGACAGTGAACTGAATTTAGAAAGCCTCAAAGCTTTCATGGAAGAGGAAGGAATCGCCCATTTCCCTACCTTTCAGGAGTACGAGAAGAAACACGGGACCAACTACTCTATTCAGGCAACTCAGGGATATCTGCACAATCTGGAGACCAATGAACGATTCGATTTCCTTAAATCTTTTCCTGTTGAGGTTCTTGACCTCGAAAAGCTTAAGAAGCTTCGTGAAGTCAGTTGCACTAAAAATAACCCTGAGCAGTCTTCGCAGTTTGTGAGTCGTCAAAAGCTCAGCTTTGACTCAAACACCATTTCTATTCTCGGACTGAAGCCACGTCGATTTGACGAAGAGCGTCCAGCCAAAATCTTCGCTCTACTTTGGAAAGACCGTGAACACTTCGTTAAAGGAGACGTAAATCCTGACAAGGAGGGAAACTATGGACGTGCCCTCGCGGACTTCGCATACAGGACTGACTTAATAAGCAGCCGTGACGCGCGAGTTGAAAAACTCGCAGAGTCAGCAGATATAGTCCGTGATGTCGTCGGAAATATACAACGATATCTAGCAGAATCGAAGGCACGAATCAGCCTATCGCTGAAAGACGGAAAAGTACTACTCACTGTACGAGAAGGATGATGTAGCGTTTTCTGTACCGCGTACAGTTGTTCTAAGCTCACTCTCTCATAATGTCCCGCCATTCTCTGGCTTAATCGTCAGATATTTTTCTGTAAATAATCGCTATTTTGACCGCTCCGAAGCGGTTTTTGCATTCTCTCCTCATACTCATTAACCAACGAAGTATGAATGATATTTGCAACGACACCGTGGTCTACGAACCATACATTGCCAGACAACTAGACGAACTTTATCGCGACCCGACCAAGTACACAGCTTGGATGAGGGAGTGCCAGGCTTTTGAAGCTAGAGGCTGCATAAGCGAAGAGACCGACCAGATACTAAACCTTCCCGCATATGCAGTCTGAGCTACTTAAAGCAGCTCTCGGCTACCTCGATGACTGCCGAACCGTCATCCCTCTCAACGGGAAGGTTCCTGTAATCCCTTCCTGGAAGGAGTATCAGGAAGGCAAAGCCCCAACGCCCGAGGAAATGACGGAGTGGTTCAACACATACGGAGACCGAATCACAGGACTGGGAATGGTCACGGGATACGTCCACGGACTTGCCGTTCTCGACTTGGAGAACGACGAAGACCCTACCCGCTTTGAAATACCGCCGACAGCCGTTAGCCGTACCGGTAGCGGAGGCTGGCACTATTTCTTCGACTTCCCGAAGGACACGGACTTCGTTAAGTCAGGAAGCCTCATTCCTTCTGGAATCCATGGAGACATGAAAGCAGACGGAGGCTACGTCGTAGTACCTCCTTCTATTCATCCCACGACAGGCAAAGCTTATGAGTGGATTACTCCTCTCGAACTGGAAACCGAACTGGCTCCCATGCCAGAGTGGCTCGTCAAAATTGAAGATGATCGTAAGAAGAACGACCTTGAAGCTACCGACTGGAAAGCAGTCTTGGATGGAGCTACCAAAGGTACGCGACACGATACGGCAGTGAAGCTCGCAGGAAAGCTCCTACATCACCTTCCAGGAAAAGACTGGAAAGATGTTGCCCTACCTCTCCTTCATGCTTGGAACGAGTCTGCTAACCAGCCGCCGCTTCCCGAGAATGAAGTGATGTCTATCTTTCGCGGAATCGCCCAGAAGCAACACGCCCAAGGGGATGAAGGGACTGTCTATTTTGATAAGGAGGTTGGTGATACACCTTCCTCCCCTCGTGTCCTTCTAGCCATGTCAGCAATCATGAATCTGCCTGAGTCCGAACGACCAGAGTTCCTTGTTCATGGACTCGTACCAGAACACGGCATTACGGCTTTGAGTGGTCATCCTGGGAGTGGAAAGAGCTGGTTCATGCTCCACCTTGCAAAGTCAGTAGCAACGGGAGAATCCTTCCTCGGATACTTCCGAACGAAGCAAGGGAAAGTACTCATCGTAGATGAGGAGCAGGGCGCATGGGAACAACGCCGCCGCTTGGAGCTACTCGGCTATTCTGCTGAACTCCCTATCTACTTCTATTGTCTCAACGGATTCAAGCTCGACAACGAGAAGGATATCGACCTTCTTCTCAAGACTATTCGCGAGCAGGAGATAGGACTTGTCATGATTGACCCGTTCGCGGCAATTCACAGCCAGGATGAGAACTCTGCCGAAGGAGCACAGAAAGTCCTCGAAGGCATGCAGAAACTCGTAGCTGCTGGGACGACAGTGCTCTTCATCCATCACCACAGAAAGAGTGCCATGGGTGCTCCTGGAGGAGCACAGAGCCTTCGCGGTTCCTCTGCCTACTCTGGTCGTCTTGATTCCCACATCACCGTTGAGAAGAAAGACAACACCCACGCAGTACAGAACATTGAAATCGAGCATGTGAAGTCCCGACGAGGACCAAGCCAGCCGAAGTTCAAAATGGTTCTCACTCAAGACTTGGATGTTGAGAAGGGTCTTATCGAACTTCGCTACGCGCCGATTGAGGAGTACGTCGTGAAGAAGGCTGAAGCAAAGCCATTCATCACCACCTTTCTCTCACAAGACGACTCCACCAAGGAGGAGATTATTAAAGCCGTCCAGGACGAAGCGGAGATAGGAACGCGCAATATCGTACAGGCACTTTCGGACATGGTGAAAGAAGGAACCTTAACGATTACGAAGGAGGGAAAGAAGAACAAGTACCACCTCGAACCTGCCTCACTCACTGAAGACGACACTGAGCCACCTTACTAATGGCTGTCAGTGAAAGGAGTCTTGCTAAATTCCATGACATCTACAAATGGGAGTTTGGTAAAGACCTATCCCAAGAAGACTTGGAACGGAAAGCACGAACTCTCCTCAACCTCTACCTGAGTGTCTACCGTAAGAAGAATCATAAACGCATTAAGAAACTAACCACCTAAAATCATGAACATTAAACCAAAAGTAGCACTCTACGCTCGTGTCTCGAAAGATGACATCAAAGGCATGCAAGCAAGCATGACGGAACAAAACCACATCATTCGAGCCCTCGCTAAAAGCACGGGTACGAAGTTGATGAAACTCTCGCGTTTTCCGATACAGCCAGCGCAAAGAAAATGGAGAGACCTGGCTTCGAGGAGATGAAGAAAGCAATAGAAGACGGGGAGGCTAAATCTATTATCGTCTGGAAAATCAATAGACTTGCTCGCAATCCAATAGATGGAGGGTGGATTATTTGGAAACTCCAGCAAGGTGTAATAGAGGAACTCATTACGGAGGATGGTACTTACACACCTAAGTCCGACATGCTCATGCTCTATCTCCACTTCGGTATGGCTAACCAGTTCTCCTTAAACATTAGTCGTAGAGAGAAACCGTCTTGCTGCGAGTGCGAGCATGATTGTCGCAAGAGACCTGAAGAGGAAGTCTGGCTGTAAACACTTCTCCGCAGTACCTATGTACATGTCGTGCACGCCTAATACGATTGACATATATGGAATTACTTTCCCAATATGCCTCGTCGTAAATTGGTGGTATCGAGTGAAAAGCTCACTGACATTCCCTCTAAGTTCGAGCCACTCTGGTATGCGAATCAACTCATGCTCAAGAGTGAGTTCCAGGACGGAAAAGTAGCCTTCGTAAAGTACTCCCGTGGAAAGCTGACTATTACGGTTGGCAAGCAACCAAAGCCCCATGGATAGAATCACTGCCCTAGAAGCACAGCTAGCAGACTACATTGGGAACCTGCCTAACCTGTCTCGTGAGGAACTCATACAGGAAATAATCCAACTTAAATCTCTCATTCTCGAATCTGACATCGACCTCGTATCACCCTATGCAAGTATTAGACACATCCAAAATTAAATATGTAGCCTACGCTCGCAAGTCTACGGATGACAAGGACAAGCAGGTGAACTCAATTCCTGACCAGCTCAAGGAAATTGAGCGTATCGGGAAAGGACTACGCATCACCAAGACATATAAGGAGTTGAAGTCTGCCAAGATACCAGGCAGGCCATTCTTTGAGGACATGAAACGAGATATTGAATCTGGTGATGTTCAAGGCATCGTCTGTTGGAAGATTAACCGTCTTGCCCGTAATCCTGTTGATGGTGGTTGGATTACTTGGAAGCTTCAACAAGGAGTCATAAAACACCTGAAGACTGACGATGGGGACTACTACCCAGATAGCGACATGCTCCTTCTATATATGCACTTTGGCATGTCGAACCAGTTCAGTCTCAACCTCAGTAAAGATGTCACGCGAGGAATGCGAACCAAAGCAGAAAGCGGAAGACGACCTGGCTCTGCCCCTCTAGGATATTTGAATAGCAACGGCAGTAATAAGGGAGAGGAGTTTATTTACCCTGACCCTGTACGCTCTCCAATCATACGAAAGATGATTGACTGCATGCTTACCGGAACACATAACGCTCCGCAGGTTTTGGAGATTGCTACGGAAGAATGGGGACTTCGTACACGACCTACCGAGAAGAATCCTCGCGGGCTTAAGCTGACCAAATCAGCCTGGTACAAGATTTTGCAGAATCCCTTCTTTTACGGGAAGTTTCAGTATCCCGTGAGCAAGAAGGATGCTAACGGTAAACAGGAGAGGATTTGGATTAAAGGAACCCACAAGCCTCTCATCACTTTTGATGAATACCAGACCATACAGAAAATACTCAAGAAGAATGCTCCAAAACGATTGAAGCAGAAATTTGCATACATGGGACTAATGCGTTGCGGTGGATGTGGAGCGCGTATAACTTGTGAGAAGAAGACCAAGAAGCAAAAGAATGGAAACATCCATAATTACTCCTACTACCGTTGTACTGGTCAGGTAGACAAGAATTGCGAACAGAAATCTGTCCGTGAGGATCGTTTGGAAGAATCCATGCAGGACTTTCTATCATCCATACAGATATCACCAGAGTTCCATGCCTGGGCAATGAAGGAAGTACGAAAGGAGTTCGATAGAGAGGAGTTGGATAAGACCGCTATCGAAAACATTCACCAAACAAAACATGACGAGCTTCAGCTTATGCTCGGAAACTTAGTCGATGCACACATGCTTGGACGTGTTGATATATCCATGTTCACCGAAAAGAAAAAGTCCTACGAGGAGCAAATAGAGGCTTTGAAGCCCTATCTGACTGGTGGTGTGATTACCCCGTTCGACTGGACAGAGGATGCTGACAGACTCCTAACCTTTGCTGAGAAGGCAAGCAAGGAATTCAAGAACGGCAGCTTTGAAAAGCGGAGAGCTATTATCGCCTCCCTTGGAACCGAGCATGTCTTGGACCAGGGCGTACTTACTTTCCAAGTAGAGACGCCTGTAGAAGTTCTAATAAAGTACCCTAGGGTCGCAAATGGCGATTTGGGAATATTAGAACCTCTAAATAGTGAGGAAGAATATACACAAATTGCCTCTTTCGAGGCAAAAAGTGAACGAATGTGGACCGTACAGGATTCGAACCTGCGACCCTCTCATTGCAAATGAGATGCTCTACCAACTGAGCTAACGGCCCGAACGAGAGAAGAATAACTACAAGTCTGCTTGTATGTATTCTTATCGAGTGAGGGATCGTACCAGTGCAAGCAACTGGTACAGCCCGAGTTTTATCCCGAGCACAGCCCATTTACTCGAACAGGGACACTATACCACAAGCTATTTGTGGAGCGCTAGACCCGCAAGGTGGGTGAAAAAATCGGGCAGAGTGACCCCTACTGCCGCCAGAGACTTTGGAAATAGCGCCTCCTGTGAAAATGCTGGCAGGGTGTTTGTTTCCAGATAGTAAATGCCCTTTGGGGAGACGATGAAATCCGAACGGGAGTAGTGACGAAGCCCCAATTCCCCGTGCATAGTCTTTGCGTGACGAATCAGTTCGTCAGTGATGTTGCGAGGCAATCGCGCTGGGCATATCTCGCGAGAGCTTCCCGAGTACTTTGCGTCGTACGAGAAGAAGTCCTTCTCCGGCGGAATGATTTCTACCGGCGGCAGACCGTACAGCGCTTCACCACGCAGTCCTTCCACGACTCCCACCGTGGCCTCCGTACCGCGAATCACTTCCTCAATGAGTACTCCACCTGCCCCTTCTTCCATAAGCTTGCGCACAGCTGCTTCTAGGGGCGCATAGCCATGCACAAGCGACACGCCCACCGACGAACCCCAGCGAACTGGCTTTACAATGACCGGCTGCAAGAAAGTACGATTCACTTCGCGCGCCACCTGCGCAATATCGGACGATTCTTCCACGTATGCAAATTTTGGAGTGAGCAGACCTGCGTGTATCGCCTTCTGTTTAGAGAGCATTTTGTGCATCGCCACAAATGATTCAAATGACTTCGCTCCTGCATACGGCACACCAAATCTCTCTAGGAGCTTCTGCACCTCGCCATCTTCGCCATACTCTCCATGGAGCCCGAGAAGAACCACGTCAGTGCCGCGCAGCACTCGCTCGGGGGTGGTAGGGATACCGCGCTCGTGCCAAACCCCCCGTCTATCTATGTAAATGTCGCGCGGCATGAACTGCTCGCGTGGAAGGTGGGTGAGTATGGTGTGGCCCGACTTCAGCGATACGTCATGCTCGCGTGAAGGTCCGCCCCGAAGAACTGCAACTACCGTGCCTTTCATAGTAGTGAGTATAACAGGCGCCCATAAAGCAAAGGGGCGGAACGCAAGCGTTCCGCCCCTGGCTGTTAATCAAGGCGTCTGAGGCCCAGCTCTTGCGAGCCGTACTGGTGTGAGTCGGACCTTGTCTCGACTACCGAGTTTTGCTCCCAGGCGGTTTGATTACAGGCTTCGCATTTCAGAGCGCGCAGTTACTTGGCCGAAGCCGTTCCCCGCGCACCACGCAATCGAAAAATATGAATGTTCAGTTCCTCCCTTTTGGCGCCATTGCTAGAGGCGACTTTTCTGGATGATGAGTGCACAAGTTACGTGCGCTAATTATCCTTGTTGGCCATTACGCCTCCTGTTTCCTGCTCCCTGACGGGAGCAGTTACGTCCAGGTTCGATGTTGGTTCAAGGTGCGGGGCCTTCTAATGTCGGCCCCACGAGCGACGCCCTGCCTAACGGATTTCTCCACAGCCGGGCGTAAGAGCAAATCTACACCCGTTAAATATAAAAGCAAGTACCGCGACTGAACATGTAGGAAATAGAAAAAGGCGGGATGATTTCTTCATCCCGCCCCGCTTTTTCTCGGCACCTTTCAATGGGTGCTAGTAATCTTCGGACGTCATCCGCTTCCCCTTTTGTCAGTGTCCGTTTGCAAGGACATTTCAACGTCGGTTCTGCCCCATCGAGGGGCGTGGCGCAGGCAGCGGCCAGTGAAGGCGGCTGCCCTACGCGGTCGAGCCGTCCGAGCGTCGCTCGGTTTCGGCACTGTACCAATATACACTTTCCGCGCAGGTTGTCAACCCCCACGCATTGCGCGGCTGCGGGCCTTGCGGTGAGCGGCTAGGGAGAATCGGTGCGCCTCGCTATTAGCCAGGACTGCGTCAGCGTCCGTAATCCCCGCCCGAAGAGAACCGAGCACTTCGCGTGGGCGGTGCTTCTCATCCTTTACAACCGCCACCACAGGGATTCCAACCCCCACACTCGCAAGCACTTCCTCTGCGGCCTTCTTGTGCGTCTTGCCGCCGTCCACCACAAACGCTTTTGGAAGCGGCCACTCATTGTGACCCAAACGACGAGTCAAAATTTGCTTCAACGAAGCGATATCGTCATTCAAAGACTTTGCACCCTGTTCGCGAATACGGAAGGTGCGGTACTCCTTCTTCTGCGGCATACCGTCCTCTACCACCACCATCACGCCAATGGCATTGGTCCCCGAAATATGCGCCGTGTCATACGCTTCTATGCGCGGACCGGTCTCCGACCCTTCGCGCTCATCACGAATAAGTGACACGTCCTGAATGTGGTCGAGCGCAAACAACTGTTTACGGGTAATGGCAGCGTCTTCAAATCGCTCTTCCTTTGCAGCTTCCTTCATGTCTCGTGTGAGCGTGGCGCGCAGTGTCTTTACTCTGCCCGAGAGAAAGAGTGAGACGTTTCTAATAGAGCGCCCGTATGACGAGCTATCCATATCGCGTGGATAGAGTCCAATCTGGCGATTGAACTCCACCTTGCCGCGTGTATGCTTGTTACCCTCGCCGACCGGTCGCGGAGTATCAAAGAAGGGGAAAATCTTACGAATCAGCTTTAGCCCCTGGCGCAGCTGGTACCCAGACGGGAACGGGCCATGGATAGCCTTCAACTTCACCCCGTTTGTGACTTTCTTTGCGAAGTCTATTTCCCCGCCACGCACTGCGAGCACTCGGGGGATTTCCTCGTCCGTAATCACCGCATACAGAAACGTCTTGTCGTCCTTACCCATCGCATTTGCTTTGGGCTCGTGTTTGCGAATAAGCGCCGCCTCGCGCACAAGCGCCTCCAACACTGTGGGGGTGGTCTCGTAATCAATTCCATCGGCCGCTGTCACCATGTCCACAATTCGTGGGCCGCGCGTAGCAATAA